>CAZPLW010000092.1:0-16161 GCA_964587315.1 uncultured Lysobacter sp. | reverse complement strand
AAGGGCGAGATGCAGGACCTCATGACCGGCAAGGTCGGCATCTTCCGCACGGGCGAGGACCTGAACGAGGCCGTCGACAAGCTGCAGAAGCTGCTGGTGCGAAGCCGCAGCATCGGCCTTCGCTCGCCGACGCTGGGCGCCAACCCCGAGCTGGTGACCGCCTATCGCGTGCAGCGCATGCTCAAGGTCGCGCTCACCGTCGCCTACGGCGCCGCGGTGCGCACGGAGAGCCGCGGCGCGCACTTCCGCCAGGACTTCCCGCGGCGCAACGACGCCGAGTGGCTCAAGCGCACGCTGGCCACCTGGAAGGGCGAGTCGGACACGCTGCCCACGCTGGCGTACGAGCCGCTCGACATCGGCCGCATGGAGCTGCCGCCGGGCTGGCGCGGCTACGGGGCGAAGGACTACATCGACCATCCGGACACCCCCGCGCGCCAGGCGGCCGTGGAGGCCATCCGGGCGCAGTACGCCAGCGACCGCTTCGCGATGCAGGCCGCGCTGATGCCGTACGAGCACCTGCTGCCCGAGTACCTGCGCGGGCGAAACGAGCGCATCGACGAGCGCTTCGCGGCCGGGGAACGTGCCGCCGCGGCCACCACGGGCAAATGACCATGAACGCCACCACCCAGAGCCACCGCAAGCTGCGCTTCCACATCCTGCGCTACAACCCCGCGAAGGCGGACGACACGCCGCGCGTGCAGGTCTACGAGCTCGAGGAGGCGCCCGGCATGACGCTCTTCATCGCGCTCACCGAGATCCGCGAGAAGCTCGATCCGTCGCTGCAGTTCGACTTCGTCTGCCGCGCCGGCATCTGCGGCAGCTGCGGGATGATGATCAACGGGCGCCCGAGCCTCGCCTGCCGCAGCGTCACGCAGTCCTTCCCCGCGGACATCTGGCTGGCTCCGCTGCCCGTCTTCGAGCTGATCGGCGACCTCTCCGTGGACACCGGCAAGTGGATGCGGGGCATGAGCGAGAAGCTCGAGACCTGGGTCCACCTGCAGCAGGAGAAGCTCGACCTCACGCGCATCGAGAAGCCGATGGACCCGGCGCTCGCCGAGGAGGTCTACGAGCTCGACCGCTGCATCGAGTGCGGCTGCTGCGTGGCCGGCTGCGGCACGGCGCGCATGCGCGAGGACTTCGTGGGCGCCGTCGGGCTCAACAAGATCGCGCGCTTCCGCCTCGACCCGCGCGACGCGCGCACGGACGAGGATTTCTACGAGCTCGTGGGAGACGACAACGGCGTCTTCGGCTGCATGTCGCTGCTCGGCTGCCACGACGTGTGCCCGAAGAACCTGCCGCTGCAGACGCAGATCGCGTTCCTGCGCCGGAAGATGGTGACGCAGGGGACGCGTTCCTGACCCGCACGGCGTTCCCGGACTGAGTGGCGGACGCGGCGGTGACCTCGCAAGTCCCGCCGCGTGTCGTCGTGAAGGGCGCGTTCCGGGCCCGCGAAGTGCATGGCCTGGGGCGTATCCGTTGCCGGCGCGGGGATTGTGAAGTGTCAAGGCCGGCGATGGGCGACGGCGGACAATCGAGCCATTCCAGCAACCGGCCATGAATGCTTCGCCGATGCCAGGGAAGCGGCCAGGAGCCGTTGTCCATGGCGTCCTAGGAGCCTCCAACCAGAGGAAATGACCCCATGGAACTCACCCTTCAGCTGATCCTGGTCGTCGCCTGCCTCTTCTACGGGGCGCGCAAGGGCGGCATCGCGCTCGGCCTCCTCGGGGGCATCGGGCTCGTGATCCTCGTGTTCCTGTTCAAGCTGCCACCGGGCAAGCCGCCGGTGGACGTGATGCTCACCATCGTAGCGGTGGTGGCGGCCTCGGCCACGCTGCAGGCCTCGGGCGGCCTCGACGTGCTGCTCCTGGGGGCCGAAAAACTGCTGCGCAAGAATCCCAAGTTCGTCACGATTCTCGCGCCCTTCACGACCTGCGGCCTCACCATGCTCTGCGGAACGGGGCACGTGGTCTACACGATGCTGCCGATCATCTACGACGTGGCGATCAAGAACGGCATCCGCCCCGAAAGGCCCATGGCCGCGGCCTCGATCGCGAGCCAGATGGGCATCATCGCGAGCCCCGTGTCGGTGGCCGTGGTCTCCCTGGTGGCATTCCTCGCCAAGGCGCCGGCGGGAGGCCGGGTGATCGACTTCGTGACCCTGCTGTCCATCACGGTCCCGTGCACGCTGGCCGGGGTCCTGATGATCGGCATCTTCAGCTGGTTCCGCGGCAAGGACCTGGACCAGGACGAGGATTTCCAGAATCTCATCTCCGACCCCGAGGCGAAGAAGCGCGTCTACGGCGAGTCCACCACGCTCATCGGCAAGCAGCTCGAGAAGAGCCAGTGGATCGCGATGTGGATCTTCATCGGCGCGATCGCGATTGTGGCGACGCTGGGTGCGATGGAGTCGTGGCGGCCGCTGGTGAACAAGAAGCCGTTGTCGATGGTCCTCACGATCCAGATGTTCATGCTGCTGGCGGGCGCCTTCATCATCCTGTTCACGAAGACGAAGCCCGCCGAGATCGCGAAGAACGAGGTCTTCCGTGCCGGCATGACCGCGGTGATCGCCGTCTTCGGCGTGGCGTGGATGGCCGACACGGTCTTCGAGGCGAACCTCGAGACCGTGAAGACTTCGCTCGCGGAAGTGGTGAAGCAGTACCCGTGGATGTACGCGATCGCCCTGCTCATCGTCTCGAAGCTCGTCAATTCGCAGGCCGCTGCCATCAGCGCGATGGTGCCGTTGGCGCTTGCGATCGGGGTCACGCCGGGACAGGTGGCCGCCTTCGCCGCGGCCTGCTACGGCTACTACATCCTGCCGACGTACCCGAGCGACCTCGCGACCATCCAGTTCGACCGCTCCGGCACCACCCGGATCGGCAAGTACGTGATCAACCACAGCTTCATCCTGCCCGGGCTCATCGGCGTATCCACCTCCTGCATCGTGGGCTACTTTCTCGCCACCGCGCGGGGGCTCTTCTGACGCGCATCCGGCGCCCGGGAATTCGGCTGCCCGGCGTGTGCCCGAAGAACCTGCCGCTTGAGGTGCCGATCGCGTTCCCGCGCCGGGAGAGGGTGACGCAAGGCACCAAGGGCTGATCGCCGCTCGCGCGATCGCTCCGCAGGGCGCCATCCCGCATCGCGGGCGGCGCCCTTTTGCCTCCCGCGCCGCGCCCGCCGTCGGTCCCGCGGACGCCGCGTCGCCCCTGCGTGCGAAGGGGTTGCGCCGGGTCAACCTGCGGGGGTGATGGCGGTATCACTGTAGAGAGTAGGCGCCGCCCGACGGGCGTGCCGTTGCGGCATGCACCGCCTCGCGGGCCTCCCGATTCAATCGAGGTGACGGCTGGCGCGCCGCGACCGGCCGAACCGTTCCGCTTCAGGGACCACGAGTCCCACGAAAGGAGACACCATGGCCCGGATCGAAAAGGACTTCCTCGGCGAGAAGCAGATTCCCGACGATGCCTACTACGGCGTGCAGACGCTGCGCGGCAAGGAGAATTTCCACATCACGGGCATTCCCATGTCGCTCGAGCCCAATTTCATCAAGGCCTTCGGCTACGCGAAGAAGGCCGCGGCGCTCGCGAACCGCGACCTGGGGGTGCTCGACGCGAAGATCGCCGATGCGATCGCCTACGCGTGCGATTGCCTCATCGCGGGCGAGTTCCGCGACCAGTTCGTCACGGACTTCATCCAGGGCGGCGCGGGCACCTCGACCAACATGAACGCCAACGAGGTCATCGCCAACGTGGCGCTCGAGAAGCTCGGCCACAAGAAAGGCGAGTACCAGTACGTCAACCCGAACGACCACGTGAACTTCGGGCAGTCGACGAACGACATGTACCCCACGGCCTTCCGCCTCGCGCTGATCCTGCGCCTGGCGAGCTACATGGAATCGCTCCGGCTCCTCCAGGAAGCGTTCTTCGCGAAGGCGAAGGAGTTCGACCGGGTGCTCAAGATGGGCCGCACGCACCTGCAGGACGCCGTGCCCATGTCGCTCGGCTCCGAGTTCCACGGCTGGGGCACGACCATCGGCGAGGAGGTCCAGCGCATCGCGGAGGTCCGCCAGTTCCTGCACGAGATCAACCTGGGCGCGACGGCGATCGGAACGACCGTGACGGCGGCGCCGGGCTACCCGGAACTCGCGACGAAGTACCTCTCGGAGCTCACCGGCCAGAAGTTCATCCTGGCCGGTGACCTGGTCGAGGCCACCTCGGACACGGGCGCGTACGTCCTGCTCTCGGGCGTGCTCAAGCGCACCTCGTCCAAGCTCACCAAGATCTGCAACGACCTTCGGCTCCTGGCCTCCGGCCCGCGCTGCGGCTTCAACGAGATCAACCTGCCGCAGATGCAGCCGGGCTCCTCGATCATGCCGGGCAAGGTGAACCCGGTGATCCCCGAGGTGGTGAACCAGACCGGCTTCCTCGTGATCGGCCTGGACCTCACGGTGACGCTCGCCGCGTCGGCCGGGCAGCTGCAGCTTAACGTGATGGAGCCCGTGATCACCTTCGCGCTCTTCACCTCGATCTCCACGATGGAGAACGCCGTGAACAGCCTGCGCGTCAACTGCGTCGACGGCATCACCGCCAACGCCGAGCGCACGCGCGACATGGTGCTCAATTCGCTCGGCATCGTGACGGTGCTCAAGCCGTCGCTGGGCTACAAGCAGTGCGCGGAACTCGCCCGCGAGGGCTACGAGACGGGCAAGTCCCTTCACGACATCGTGGTCAAGGAGAGGAAGCTCCTCACGCAGGAGAAGTGGGACGAGGTCTTCTCGTTCGAGAACCTGATCGCGCCGAAGTTCGAGCAGTAACGGACCAATCCCGGAGGGAGAACGCACATGACACTCTCGATATTCATGCAGTTCGTGGTGGTCCTCGCGGCCATCTGGATGGGCTCGCGCTACAGCGGCGTGGGCCTGGGCCTCTGGGGCGCGGTCGGGCTCCTGATCCTCGTGGTCGCGTTCGGCGTGAGCCCGACCTCGCCGCCGATCGACGTGATGCTCATCATCCTGGCGGTGATCATGGCCGCCTCGGTGATGGACGCCGCGGGCGGCATCGATTTCCTCGTGCGCATCGCCGAGCGCATCATCCGCGCCAACCCGAAGTACGTGACGATCGTCGCACCGCTCACCACGTGGAGCTTCACGTTCGTGGCGGGCACGGGACACATCGTCTATCCGCTGCTGCCCGTCATCTACGAGACGGCGCACCAGAACGGCATCCGGCCCGAGCGCCCGATGGCGATCGCGACCATCGCCTCGCAGCAGGCCATCACGGCGAGCCCCGTGGCGGCGGCGACGGCGGCGATGATCGGCCTCTTCTCGCAGAAGGGACTCACGGAGTGGGGCCTGCCGCAGATCCTGATGGTGTGCGTGCCGGCGACCCTCACCGGCGTCGTCGCCGGGGCCCTCGTCTCGATGTTCCTGGGCAAGGACCTCAAGGACGACCCGGAATACCAGGCCCGCCTCGCCTCCGGCGCCATCCCGGCGCCCGTGTCCGCGGCGGCGCGCCCGCCCCTCAAGGCCTCCGCCAGCACCTCGGCGTACCTCTTCCTGTGCGGCGTCGCGCTGGTCGTCTTCTTCGGCTTCTTCCCCGAGTTCCGGAAGATCCCGGGCGCGAAGGACGCGCTCGGCATGCCGATCGTGATCGAGATCGTGATGATGTCCATCGCGGCGATCATGCTGCTCGCGACCAAGGTCGACGTGGACGACATCCCGAAGACCGCGACCCTGCGCGCCGGCGTCGTGGCGGTGATCGGCATCTTCGGCCTGGCCTGGCTGGGCGACAGCTTCATCGCCGCGAACAAGAACGTGATCGTGCCGGCCATCGGTGACATGGCGAAGGCCGCGCCCTGGACCTTCGCGTTCGGGCTCTTCTTCGCCTCCGTGCTCCTGTACAGCCAGGCGGCGACGACGCGGGCCCTCATGCCCCTGGGCATGACGCTCGGCATCCCGCCCCAGTTCCTCATCGCGATGTTCCCGTCGGTCAACGGCTACTTCTTCATCCCGACCTACGGCTCGCTCATCGCGGCGATCAACTTCGACCTCGCCGGCACCACGAAGATCGGCAAGTACGTCCTCAACCACTCGTTCATGATCCCGGGGCTCGTCTCGACGTCCGTCGCGGTGTTCGTCGGCCTCATGATCGCGAAGGTGATCTTCTGACCGGCGCGGCCGGCCCGAAGAGGTCCTGACCGGTGGGCTCGAAGCTCACGACGTGGATCCTCGCCGCGGCCGTGGCCGGCATCGCGGCCGGCTGGGCAGGCAATGCCCTCTCGCCCGACGCGGCCTCGGCCGCGTCGCTGGCGGGCTACTTCGCCATCCTCTCCGACGTCTTCCTGCGCCTGATCAAGATGATCATCGCGCCGCTCGTCTTCGCGACGGTGGTGTCGGGCATCGCGGGGATGGGGGACGCGAAGGCCGTCGGGAGGATCGGCGGCAAGGCGCTCCTGTGGTTCGTGTCGGCCTCGCTCGTCTCGCTCCTGCTGGGGATGCTGTTCGCGAACCTGCTGCAGCCGGGGCAGGGGCTCGGCCTGCCGCTTCCCGACAAGGACGCGGCGACGAACCTCAAGACGGGCGGGATGGGCCTGAAGGAATTCGTCACGCACGTCGTCCCGGCGAGCTTCTTCCAGGCCATGGCGACCAACGAGATCCTGCAGATCCTGGTCTTCTCGTGCTTCTTCGGGTTCGCCATCGCCTCGGTCAAGGGCGAGCCCACGGGGACGGTGACGGCGTTCGTGACCGAGCTGGTGCCGGTCATGCTCAAGGTCACGGATTTCGTGATGTGGGCGGCGCCCTTCGGCGTGTTCGGCGCCATCGCCTCGGCGATCACGGTGCAGGGCATCGGGGTCCTCGCCACCTACGGCAGGTTCATCGGCTCCTTCTACGCGGCGCTCCTGGTCCTCTGGACGGTGCTCATCGCCGCCGGTTTCGCCTTCCTCGGCCCGCGGGTGTTCCGGCTGATGGGCCTGGTGAAGGAGCCGCTCATGGTCGCGTTCTCGACGGCGAGCAGCGAGGCGGCGTATCCGAAGCTGATGGAGCAGCTGCACCGGTTCGGCGTCAACGACCGCGTCACGTCGTTCGTCCTGCCGCTGGGCTACTCCTTCAACCTCGACGGCTCGATGGTCTACCAGGCGTTCGCGGCCCTCTTCATCGCGCAGGCCTACGGCATCGAGATGACCTTCGGGCAGCAGCTCACGCTGCTGCTGGTGATGATGGTGAGCAGCAAGGGCGTGGCCGGCGTCCCGCGGGCCTCGCTCGTCGTCGTGGCCGCGGTGCTGCCCACGTTCGGGCTTCCGGAGGCGGGTCTGCTGCTCATCATGGGAATCGACCAGTTCCTGGACATGGGGCGCACGGCCACCAACGTGATCGGCAACAGCATCGCCACGTCGGTCGTCGCGAAATGGGAAGGTCAGCTCGGTCCCATCCGGGATGACGAGGCGGGGGAGGGTGGAGGGCCGGCCATCGTGGCGGCCTGAGCCCGGCGGGGACATCGTGAGCCTTCGAGCCATGGCGGGCATTCGCGGCGGGGCCGCACTCGTCGTGGCGGGCCTGCTCGCGGCGTCGGCGGCATGGGCGCAGCCGCCCGACGAGCCGGTGGCCCAGGCGCTCTCGGGGACGCTGCGGCGCGTGAAGGATTCCGGCGTCGTCGTCCTCGGCTACCGCGAGGGCGCGTTGCCCTTTTCCTATGCGGGCCCCGACGGCAAGCCCCTCGGTTACACGATCGCGCTGTGCGAGGCCCTCGTCGCGGACATCGCGCAGGCGGCCGGCGCGACGCGCCTGCGCGTCGAATACCGGGTCGTGACGCCCGCGAACCGCTTCGAGCAGGTGGCCGCGGGCCAGGTGGATCTCGAGTGCGGGGTGTCGACGAATACCGCCGCGCGTCGCGCGAGCGTGGCCTTCTCGCCGGTGACCTTCGTGGCCGGTACGCGGCTCCTCGTGAAACGCGGCGGGCCGGTGCGCTCGGCGCGCGACCTGGCGGGGCGAAAGGTCCTCGTCGTGCGCGGCACGACGAACGAGGAGGCGATGCGGCGCCTCGCGACGGCGCCGGGCCGGGGCTTCGACCTCGTCCTCGCCGATGCCTACGAGCCGGCGATCGCGAGCCTCGCGGCGGGCGAGGCCGACGCGCTCGCGGCCGACGACGTCCTTCTCGCGGGCTTCCTGGTCGGGAAGGGGCGCCACGCGAGCTTCGCGGTGGTGGGAGGTCTCCTTTCCTACGAACGCTACGGCATCGCCTTCGCGAAGGACGACAGGCCGCTGGCCGAGACCGTGGAGGCGGGATTGCGCCGGCTCGCGGCGACGCGCGAGCTGCGCTGGATCTACGATCGCTGGTTCCTGCGGACGCTGCCCACCGGCGAACGGCTCGGGCTGCCCATGAGCGTCGAGCTCCAGCGCTCGTTCGAGCTCCTCGGGCTTCCGGCCTCGTAGCGGGCCACGGGCAAGGGGACGACGCCATGGACCTCCTCCGGGTGCGACGCGCGGGCCTCGTGGCCGGGCCCCTGCTCGCAGCCGTCGCCTACGGGCTGCTTCCCGAGACCTATGCCACCGGTCCCTCGACCACGGCGGAGTTCACGATGGCCGGCCGCGCGACGCTCGCGATGGTGGCGTGGATGGCCGCGTGGTGGATGACCGAGGCGGTGGACATCGAGGTCACCGCGCTGCTGCCGGTCACGCTCTTCCCGCTCCTGGGCATCACGAGCCTCGCGAAGGCCGCCTCGCCGTACGCCTCCGACGTCATCTTCCTCTTCATGGGCGGGTTCATCCTCGGCCTCGCCATCGAGCGCTGGGGCCTCGACCGGCGCATCGCGTTCTTCACGCTGCGCCTCACGGGGACGCGGCCGGCGGCGATGACCGGCGGCTTCATGGCGGCCACGGCCTTCCTGAGCATGTGGATCTCGAACACCGCCTGCGCCGCGATGATGATCCCGATCGCGATCAGCGTGATCGAGCTCGTGGCGCGCTCGCGCACGGGGCAGGGGCTTCGGGAAGCGGCCCCGGCGGGCGAGGACGCGGGCGAGCGCCGTTTCGCGACGGGCCTGCTGCTCGGCATCGCCTACGCCTCGAGCATCGGCGGCATGGCGACGCTCATCGGCTCCCCGCCCAACGGCATCGCGGCGCGCTTCATCACCCAGACCTACGGGCGCGAGGTCTCGTTCCTGGACTGGATGAGCTTCGGCATTCCCTTCACGGTCGTCTTCCTGCCGCTCGCGTGGCTGCTGCTGGTCCACGTGCTCTTCCCGGCGCGCTTTCACGAGGTGCCCGGCGGAAGGGAAATGATCTCGGGCGAGTACGCGAAGCTCGGGCCCCTCTCGCGGGGCGAGGCGGTGACGCTCGCCGTCTTCGCGGGCGCGGCCTTCTTCTGGATCTTCGGCGGCCTGCTGCGCGACCTCGTCGTGGCCGGCCTTCACCCGTTCGCCGGGCTCACCGACAGCGGCGTCGCGATGCTCGCGGCGCTGGCGCTCTTCCTCGTGCCGGTGGACCGCGCCCGCGGCGTGCGGGCCATGGACTGGGAGAACGCGTCCCGGCTTCCGTGGGGCGTGCTCGTCCTCTTCGGGGGCGGCCTCAGCCTCGCCGCGGCGGTCGAGGCGAACGGCGTATCCGCGTTCATCGGCCAGGCCACGCGAGGGCTGGCCGTGCTGCCCGCGCTCGCCCTACTGGCCGTGGTCGTGACGATGACGGTCTTCCTCTCCGAGGTGACCTCGAACACCGCGCAGGTCGCCACCATGACCCCGGTGCTCGCGGCGATGGCCCCGGCCCTCGGGCTCGACCCGCAGGCCATCGTGATCGTGTGCGCGCTCGCCGCGAGCAGCGCCTACATGATGCCGGTGGGCACCCCGCCCAACGCGATCGTCTTCGGCACCGGGCTCGTGCGCATGCCGCAGATGATGAAGGCCGGCCTCGTGCTGAACCTCGCCGGCATCGTCGTCATCACCGCGATCGGATGGTGGCTCATCCCCCGCGTCCTCGCCGCCGGAGGCTGAGGGGCGGGCGCGGGATCGCGCGAGGCGGCGCGATGTTCCCCGGGGCCTCGTTCACGCTTCATCGCGGGAAGTTGACCCCGCTCAAGCCGGGCGTCGGCCGTTCGGGTAGGATGCAAATACGATCAATTCGCATTTGCGCCATGTCCAGCCGTCCCCTCTCCACCCTGCGCCCCGGCGATCGCGGCACCATCACCGCCGTCCACGGGCATGAATCCCTCGGCAAGCGCCTGACGGCGCTGGGTTTTTCCATCGGGCGCCCCTTGCAGCTGCTTCGCCAGGCCGGGTGGCGCGGACCCCTCCATGTGCGCCTGGGCACGACCGACGTGGCCCTGCGGCCGGCCGAGGCCGCCGGCATCGCGATCCGCCTCGCGGAGCCGGAGCGCGCGTGAAGCGGGTCGCCCTGGTCGGCATGCCGAACACCGGCAAGTCGACGCTCTTCAACCGGCTCACCGGGGCCTCCGCACGCGTGGGCAACTGGCCCGGTGTCACGGTGGAACTCGCGAGCGCCCGCGTCCTCGTCGGGCGGCACATGGTCGACCTCGTGGACCTGCCCGGGCTCTACGACCTGCACGGCTTCTCGGAGGACGAGCGCGTCGTGCGGCATTTCCTCGAGGCCGCGCCGGTCGACGCGATCGTGGTGGTGCTCAACTCCTCGCAGCTCGACCGGCAGCTCGCGCTCGCGATGCAGGTGAAGGCGCTCGGCCTGCCCACGATCGTGATGCTCAACATGGTCGACGAGGCCCGCCGGCTGGGCATCCGCGTCGACGAGGCGGGGCTCGCGAGGGACCTGGGAATGCCGGTCGCGTCGATCGCCGCCAAGCTCGGCCTGGGCCAGGTGGAGGCGGTGCGGCGGCTCGCGTCCCTGCTCGATGGCGCGGGGCCTGCCCGCGATGCCGCGGTGCGCGAGGCCCTCGCCGAGGATCACCGGCGCGAAGAGGCCGTGGAGGCGCTGCTCGCGCGCCACGTGCACGTGCCCGCGAGGCTCTCGGCCACGACGAGCGACCGGCTGGACGCCGTGGCGCTGCACCCGTGGTTCGGCCTTCCGCTCTTCTTCCTCGCGATGCTCGCGGTGTTCCAGGCGGTCTTCGTGGTCGGCAAGCCCCTCCAGGACGGCGTGTCGGCGGCGTTCGAGGCGATCCGCCACGGCGCGCTGGAACCGGCCTTCGCCGCGCTGCCCGAACTCGTGCGCGGGCTGCTGCTCGACGGCGTGTGGGCGGGCATCGGCACCGTCGCCGCATTCGTGCCGCTCATCGTCGTGTTCTTCTTCTTCCTCGCGGCGGTGGAGGACAGCGGCTACCTGTCGCGCGCCGCGTTCCTCACCGACTCGCTCATGTCGCGCCTGGGGCTCGACGGGCGCGCCTTCGTGATGCTGCTCATGGGATTCGGCTGCAACGTGCCCGCCCTCATGGGCACGCGCGTGATGCGCGACCGGCCGATGCGCCTGCTCTCGATGCTGACCATCCCGCTGTCCCTGTGCTCGGCGCGCCTGCAGGTCTTCGTGTTCATCGCGGCCGCCGTGTTCAGCCCCGCGATGGCGCCGTGGGTGCTGTTCGGCCTCTACGTCACGAGCTTCCTGGCGGTGATCGCGACGGCGCTCCTCTTCAAGGGACGGTTCGCGAGCCGCGAGCCCTTCGTCATCGAGCTGCCGCCGTGGCGCGCGCCGGCCCTGCGCCAGGTGGTCCTGCGCGGCTGGCTGGAGGTGAAGCACTTCCTGCGGCGCGCGACGAACTTCATCTTCTTCGGCGTGGTCGCCGTGTGGCTCCTCACGCACCTGCCCGCGGGCGTCGCGCCGGCGGGGCCCGAGTCGATCGCCGGGCTCATCGGGCACGCGCTCCAACCGGTGCTGGGGCCGCTGGGCATCGACGACAAGCTCGCCGTCGCGCTCATCTTCGGCTTCGTGGCGAAGGAGATCGTGATCGGCGCCTTCGCCGTGATCTACGGGCTCGAGGGCAACGCGCTCGGCGCCGAGCTCGCCCGCAGCATGGACTGGGTGGCGGCGACGAGCTTCATGATCTTCACGCTCGTCTACACGCCCTGCCTGTCCACCATCGCCACGCTGCGCACGGAATCGCGCAGCCTCGGCTTCACCGCGCTCGCGGTCGCGTGGCCGCTCGTCCTCGCGTGGACGGCGAGCTTCGCGTTCTTCCAGACGATGCGGGCGCTGGGGTACTAGCCCGGCGCCCGCGCCGCCTCACGGCGCCTTGCGGGACGCCGTCATCGCCCCGTAGACGAGCGCGCCCATCTGCTCGCGGTAGTACTTGCGGATCTCGCCGGGTGCGGCCGTGCCCACCACCACCGTGAGCCGCTCGGCCGGGTCGTTCCAGAAGAGCGTGCCGTTGGCCCCGTTCCACGTGTAGTCGCCCACCGTGCCGGGTGTCGCCGCGACGCCCGTCTGGAGGCGCACCGCCACGCCGAGCCCGAAGCCGTAGCCGTCGCGGTGCTGCTCGACGCCCGCGACCTGGTTGCGGATCGCGGCGCCCAGGTGGTCGCTGGTCATGAAGGCGACGGTCTTGGGCCCGAGGACGCGCTGCCCGTCGAGGCTGCCCCCGTTGAGGAGCATCTGCGCGAACCGCAGGTAATCACCGACGGTGCTGAACGCGCACGAGCCGCCGCAGTGGAACTTGAGCGGCTTCACGAGCGCGAGGATCTGCTGGTCCTTGCCGGTGAGCGGGTCCCTGGGCAGCGGCTTCGCGAGGCGCTTCTGCTTGTCCGCCGGCACGTCGAAGGTGGTGTCGGGCATCTTCACCTTGTCCCACACGGCGTCCTTGAGGAATCCGCCGAGGGACTTGCCGCTCACTTTCTCGGCAACGAGGCCGAGCACGTCCGTCGAGAAGCCGTAGTCCCACACGGTGCCCGGCGGGTGGAGCAGGGGCAGCGAGGCGATCCTGGCGATGAACTCCTCGCCCGTGTACTGCGCGGCCGCCGGCGCGGAACCGGACGGGTAGAGCTTGTGCACGGCGGTGCTGCCGCGTCCGCCGTAGGTGATGCCGGAGGTGTGGCGGAAGAGGTCGTGGATGTAGACGGGATTCTTCGGCGTCTCGAGCTTCACCTCGTCGCCGCTCACCACGCCGAGCTTCTGGTCCTTGAACGCGGGCAGGTACTCGTCCAGGCGGCTCTTGAGCGGCAGGCGTCCCTCCTCGTTGAGGACGAGTCCGCCCGCGTACGTCATCACCTTCGTCATCGAGGCGAGGTTGAAGATCGCGTCGAGGGGCATCGGGGTCCCGGCCCCCTTGTCGAGGAAGCCGTACGCCTTGTAGTGGACGAGCTTGCCGTCGCGGGCGATGGCGACGACGGCGCCGGGAACCCGGTTGGCCTCGATCTCGCGCGCGAAGAACGCGTCGATGCGGGCGAGGCCTTCCTTCGAGAATCCCGCCTTCTCCGGCGCGACGGGGGGCAGCGGCGTGGCGGCGAATGCCGGGGCGGCGGCAAGGCACAGGGCCGCGATCGTTCGATTCATGGTGTCTCCTCGGGATTGTCGTTATGGGCGTGCGCGGCGATCCTAGGGCAAGGGTCGCCCGCCGGCAATGACGGGCGGCAAGGGGGCGCTCCGATCGCGGTATCCTCGGGGACCGGACCACCACGCGAACTTACGACCATGAACTTCCTTCGTCGCGCGGGCATCGCCGCGCTGGGCCTCGCGGGCGTGCTCGCGGCTCCCGAGGCACTCCCGCAATCTCCCGACTGGCCCGCGAAGGCGCTGCGCGTCATCGTCGCGTACCCCGCCGGGGGCACGAGCGACGCGGTCGTGCGGCAGCTCGCCGAGAAGCTCTCGCCGTCGCTCGGGCAGCCCGTCGTCGTCGAGAACCGCGCCGGCGCCGGCGGCAGCATCGGGATCGACGCGGTGGCGAAGAGCACGGACGGCCACACGGTCGGCTTCGCCTCCATCAGCCCGCTCACGCTCAACCCGCACGTCATGCCCGTCGCGTACGACCCGCTGCGGGACCTCGTGCCGGTCGCGAGCGTGATGTACTCGCCCGTCTACGTGCTCGCGACGCCGACGTTTACCGGCAAGTCCTTCGAGGACGTCCTCGCGCAGGCGCGCAGGAGCCCGGGGCGCCTGAACCTCGCGACCTCGGGCGTGGCGACGGTCGGGCACCTCATGCTCGAGCAGCTCAAGCGCGAGGCGCGGGTCGACATCAACCACGTGCCTTACAAGGGCGGCGGGCAGGTGGTGACGGACGCGGCGGGCGGGCACTTCGAGCTCTTCACGACCAACCCCAGCCCGGGCGTGAACGCGATGCTGGCCCAGGGAAAGCTGCGGCTCATCGCGGTGGCGGCGCCGCGACGATTGCCCGCCCATCCCGCGGTGCCCACGATGGCCGAGCTCGGCTTTCCCGCCGCCAACCTCACCTCGGTCTTCGGCTTCTTCGCGCCGGCGAGGATGCCGGCCGAGCACGTCCGCCGCCTCAATGCCGAGGTGAACCGCGCGCTCGCCGACCCCGCCGTGGCCGAGCGGCTCGTGAAGCTCGACAACGTGGTGAGCGTCGGGACGCCGGAGGCGTTCGCCGCCGTCGTGCGCGCGGAGTACGACGCGAACGCGAAGGTCGTGAAGGCGGCCGGCATCCGCGCGGACTGAGCGGGCGAATCTCTTCGGAAAGGACCATTGCCGATGCGCAAGCGAGCTGATGTTGTCTTCCAGGGTGGCGCCGGAGGCGGGCCAGATCCGCAGGTCCGGGGGGGCGCTTCCTGCGAGACGATTCACGGATTGGACCCGCAACGGGCGGCCCGGTGGATTGCGACGTGCATCGACGTCACGGTCGTCGTGGACCGAGCCGGCATCGTCGTGGCCATCGGAAGGGACGGTTCGGAGGACGGGCCGGAACGCGAAACCCGCGCCGCGCCCCGGGTGGTGGGCGGCAGCCCGGTCCTTCGCGATGTCGTCCGGGATGCCACTTTCGCCATCGAGCAATGCGTCATCCAGGTGGCGCTCGAGAGCACCGGCGGAAATCGCGCGTTGGCGGCAAAGCGGCTGGGACTCAGTCGCCAGAGCCTGTACGTGAAATTGCGTCGGTTGGGCCTGGTCGGCCGCTTGTCGGGCGCCACCGAGTGACCTCGCGGCCAACGCGGATCGCCGGGATCGAAACGTCAGAGACCGGCCTGTTCCGTTGAAGAACGCCACTGAACTGGCGTTCGCCGTGCGGGTCCGAGCTTGCAGGCAGCTGACATGGGGAGCGTCGCCATGATGGGGCGCCAAGCCGGCAATCAGGATCGCCCGTGCCACTTTCAACCTCGAGGATCGCGTTCCTCGCGATCATCGGCTGATCGGCGACATGGCATGAGGCGCGGCCCGATTCCGGGACGGTCGGTGCAAGATCCGTACGCAAGATCGTCCGCAGCATTCACGAGGCCTCGCGAGACGTGGCGAGATCGCTCGCCGGTACCGAGGCGCACTCCGACCATCCCGCCCGCTCGGTAGCCCGGCCCCTCGCGCACGCCGGGTCATTCAACGGAACGGGCCGATCGCCGCCGGATCTCCGCCGCCACCGCCCTCAACTGCGCCTCGAGATTGTGGCGCACCGCGATGCTGCCGATGGACGGGGGCGGGGACAGCTTGAGACCGATCACCGCCGTGTAGCGCAGGGGCACGCGCGCGGACTTTCCGCGTCCCTTCGTCGGCAGGATCTCGTAGCGTCCCTCGAAGACGTCGATCGCGCTGCGCTTGAGGAAGCCGAGGTCGAAGCTCACCGCCCTGGCGTCGGCCACGCGCATCGCCTCGTGCTCGATCGCCACGACGACCGTCATCGACTGCGAGAAGAGCAGGAAGCGGAACTCGCCCTTCTGCTCGACCTTCAGGCGCTCGATGCCGGCGGGGCCCGCGGCGCGCTCGATCACGCGGCAGGAGCGGATGCCCGGCATGAATCCGGGCAGTCCGTCGTAGTCGGTGATGGTCTCCCAGACCGTCCTCGCGCTGGCGGGCAGCTCGAGCACCGCCTCCGCGTCGAAGCGCTTCCCCGTGCGCGTCACGTGCACCCTCACCTCGTCGCTCATCGGTGGAAGTGCGCTGCGCGCGCCGTTGGCGCGATGAAGTCGGTCCGGGGGGAGGGCATGAGGGGATTATCCCTCATGCCCGGGGGCCGAGGCGGGATCAGTCCTCGACGAAGGCTTCGTCGCGCTTCTTGCGGATCGAGGGAGCCATCACGATCACCAGCAGGATGAACGAGAGCACCAGCAGCGTGGCGCTGATCG
>CAZPLW010000091.1:0-16234 GCA_964587315.1 uncultured Lysobacter sp. | reverse complement strand
GGCGAGGTGGGAGCGAGGCCGCATCGAGCGCGAGGGACTCGCCCGGCTGGAGCAGGCGGCCGGGGGCGCCGGCGCGCCTTCGCCCGACGACATCCGCGACGCAGTGCGCGCGACGCTCCTGGAGGGCGCCGGCCTCTACCGCAGCCGGGCCGGCCTGGAGAAGACGATCGCGCGGCTGGAAGCGCTCGCGCAGGACGCGTCGTCGGGACTCGCCCTGCGCACGCCGCGCGACTCGCTGCGCGCGCGCGAGGCGGCCCACATGGTGAGCACGGGATTGCACGTGGCCCGCTCCGCCCTCGCCCGGACCGAAAGCCGCGGCGCGCACCAGCGCACGGACCACGCCGCGCGCGACGACGCGGGCTGGATCCGCCACGTGATCGTCGGGCCGGGCGACGCGCGCGTCGCGATACAGTAGGAACGGACCATGACGATCCTCCTCGAGGAACGAAAGGGCGCGGCGCTCGTGCTGCGCATGAACCGGCCGGAGGCGATGAACGCGCTCTCCACGGCCCTCGTGCGCGCGCTCGAAGGCGGCATCGCCGCCGGATCGCTCGCCCCGGGCGTGCGCGCGATCGTCATCGCCGCCGCGGGCGAGAAGGCCTTCTCGGCCGGCACGGACCTCAAGGAACGCGCGACGCTCGATGCCGCCGGCAAGGCCGCGCAGAGCCGTTCGCTCCTCGAGCTCACCCTCGCCATCCGCGCGTGCCCCCGGCCCGTGATCGCGGCCGTGCACGGGTGGTGCCTGGGCGGCGGCTTCGAGCTCGCCCTCGCCTGCGACCTGCGCATCGCGGCCGACGACGCGCGCTTCGGCTTTCCCGAGATGACGCTCGGGGCCTATCCGGGCAGCGGCGGCCCCGTGACGCTCTCGCGCATCGTGGGCGTGGCGCGCGCCAAGGACATCCTCTTCGCCGCCCGCCGCTTCGACGCGGGCGAGGCGCTGCGGCTGGGGCTCGTCGAGCGCGTGGCGCCGCGGGCGCAGCTCGACGAGGCGGCCCTCGCGTGGGTGGCGCAGATGGAAGCCACCGCGCCCCTCGCCCTCGCGGCCCTCAAGCGCTCGCTGGACGAGGGCATCGCGATGCCCTTCGCCGAGGCCGCCGAGCACGACCAGCGCCTTCGCCGCCCGCTCGATCACACGAAGGACTACGCCGAGGGGATGCGCGCGCACGCGGAGAAGCGCAAGCCCGACTTCCGCGGCGAATAGCGCACCGGAACCGACCATGACGAACGCCACCCGACCCAAGCCCCTCGCCGGCATCCGCGTACTCGACTTCACGCGCTTCTTCGCCGGCCCCTACTGCGCGCAATTGCTGGGCGACCTCGGCGCGGAGGTGGTGAAGGTGGAGATCCCGAAGGGCGGCGATCCGCTGCGCGGCCAGGGCCCGCCCTTCCACCACGGCAACGGCATCACCTTCTACGCCACCAACCGCAACAAGCGCTCGCTCACGCTCGACATGCAGCACGAGGAGGGCAAGCGACTCGCTCGCTCGCTGTGCCTCAGGGCCGACGTGGTGCTCGAGAACTTCCGCCCCGACGTGATGCCGCGGCTGGGCCTCGCCTACGAGGACCTCGCGCCCGCGGCGCCGCGCCTGGTCTACGCCTCCATCTCCGGCTTCGGCCCCGACGGCCCCGACGCGATGCAGGGCGCCTTCGACCTCACGATCCAGGCGCTCGGCGGCTACATGGCCATCACGGGCGAGCGCGGGGGGCCGCCCATCAAGCTGGGCACCTCGGCCTTCGACATGCTCGCGGGCATGAACTGCCAGTCGGCGATCCTCGCCGCGCTCCTGCAGCGGGCCACGACGGGCCGGGGGCAGAAGGTCGAGACGAGCCTCCTCGAAAGCGAAGTGGCCTTCCTCGTGAACGCCGCGCTCGAGTACCTGCTGCTCGGGCGCGAGCCGGAGAAGTGGGGCTCGGAGCACGCGCAGCAGGTGCCGTACAAGGCGTTCCGGACGGCGGACGGCTGGGCCGTCATCGCCGGCGGATTCCAGAACCTGTACGAGGCCTTCTGCGGCGTCATCGGCCGCGCGGACCTCGCGGCCGACCCGCGCTTCAAGGACATGCCGGGGCGCGTCACGAACCGCGGGACGCTCTACGCGATCCTCGACGCCGAGGTGGCGAAGTTCGCGACCGCCGACCTCATGGCGAAGCTCGAGGCGGCGAAGGTGCCGTGCGCGCCGGTGAACGACATGGCGAAGGTGTTCTCGAACCCGCAGGTGCGGCACCGCCGGATGCAGGTGACGCTCACGCACCCCGCGTACGGCGACGTGCCCTCGCTGGGCGCCGCCGCGAAGTACTCCGCCTTCGACGTGACCGAAGGCTGGACCGCCCCGCCGCTGCTGGGCGAGGACACCGAGGGCGTCCTCGCCGACTGGCTCGACCTTCCCGGGGACGAGATCGCGCGCCTTCGCGCGAGCCGCGTCCTCTGACCACCCCGGAGCTCCCATGCCCGCACCCGAGTATTTCCAGTCCGAGACCGGCCGCTTCGAGGACGTGGCGGTCGGCACCACGCTCACCTTCACCAAGACGATCTCGGAATCGGACGTCTACCTCTTCGCCGGCATCACGGGCGACTTCTCGCCCAACCACATCGACGCCGAGTACATGAAGCAGGGCGCCTACGGCGAGCGCGTGGCCCACGGCGCGCTGATGGTGGGCCTCATGTCGGCGGCTTCCGCCCGCATGCGGCTCGGCCGCACGGTGTCGCTCGGCTACGACCGCGTGCGCTTCATCGCGCCGGTGCGCTTCGGGGACACCATCGCGACCGAGTACACGATCGTCGCGCTCGAGCCGGAGAAGCGCCGGGCCCGGGCGGAAGTCACCTGCCGCAACCAGCGCGGGGAGACCGTCGCCGTCGCCGTGAACATCCGGGCGTTCGTGGACTAGGCGCCCCGGGGCCTTCAGGTCCTCCAGGGCAGCGGCAGGACCTCGCCGCCGGGCAGGCGCGTGGGCACCGGCGAGCGGCCGAACACGCCGACGGTCTCGAGCGGCGCGGTCCCGACGTTGAAGAACTGGTGCACGCAACCTTTCGGGAGCACGAGCGTGCAGTCCTGCGCGAACGGGTGCTTCACGCCGTCGATGTGGAGCTCGCCCGTGCCCGCGAGGCACAGCACGACCTCGTCGCAATCGTGGCTGTGCGGCGGCGTGCCGGCGCCGGGGGCGAGGGACTGGCGCCACACGGAGAGCTGGTCCAGGCCTTCGGCCGCGCCGGCCCAGGTGACATGGGCGACGCCGGGAATCGCGGTGGGTGCGGGACGGTCCTGTTCGATCACGTGCATGGAAGGCTCCTGTGAATGGGGGCGGGTCGAGGGGCGCGGTGGTCCGGGGCCCCGGAGTTCGCCAGTGTCGGCGTCCGCCGCCCATTCCGGAAGATGCGCGAGTGCCTTAACATTCACGACAATTCTTCCTCAATGGTGCCGCCCCATGAAAGGACTGCAGCCGCTGATGGCCTTCGCGCAGTCGGCGCGACGCGGCAGCTTCGCCGCGGCCGCGCGCGACCTGGGCGGCGCCCCCTCCACGCTCGCCAAGAGCGTCGCGCGCCTGGAAGCCTCGCTGGGCGTGAAGCTGTTCCACCGCACCACGCGGCAGGTGAGCCTCACGCCCGACGGCGAGCGGCTCTTCCGGCGCTGCGAGCGCATCCTGGCCGAGCTGGAGGACCTGCACGCCGACGCCGCGGGCACGCGGGCGGCCGTCGGCGGCACGCTGCGGCTGGACGCGCCCATCGCCTACGGCCGGCGCATCCTCATGCCCCGGCTCGCGGTGTTGATGCGCGAGCATCCGGCCCTGCAACTGGACCTGCGCCTGCAGGACGGCTATGCCGACCTGGTGCGCGACGGGCTGGACGCCGCCATCCGCGTGGGCGGGCTGCGCGACTCGACCCTCGTGGCGCGGCCCATCGACCGGCAGGACATGGTGCTGGTGGCGAGCCCGGCGTACCTGGAGGCGCGCGGCCGTCCCCGGCGCCCGGAGGAACTGGCCGATCACGCCGCGGTGGTCTTCCGGATGCCGACCAGCGGCCGCCAGCGGCCCTGGCAATTGCGCAAGGGCCGTCGCGTGATCGAGCTGCATCCCGCGCACCGCGCGCAGGTGAGCGACGGGGACGGCATCGTGGCCGCCTGCGCGATGGGGCTGGGGCTCGGGCAGGTGCCCGACTACATGGCCGCCGACGAGCTGGCGAGCGGCGCGCTCGTGGAAGTGCTCCGCGAGCACCGCCCGCCGCCCCTGCCCATCAGCCTGGTGATGCCCTCGTCGCGGCTGCAGCCGCCGCGCGTGCGCGCGCTCCTGGCGGCGCTGGAGCCGCTGCGCCGCCGCGCTCAGAGCGCGTAGTCGTAGTCGATCGTGAGCGGCGCGTGGTCGGAGAAGCGCTGGTCCTTGTAGATGCGCGCGTACTCGGCGCACCGCGCGATGCCCGGCGTGGCGATGTGGTAGTCCAGGCGCCAGCCCACGTTCTTCGCCCACGCCTGCCCGCGGTTGGACCACCACGTGTACTGCTCGGGCAGCGGGTTCAGGGTGCGGAAGACGTCGACGAAGCCCACCGCGTCGAAGACCGTGGTGAGCCACTCGCGCTCCTCGGGCAGGAAGCCGGAGTTCTTCTGGTTGGAGCGCCAGTTCTTGAGATCGATCTCCTTGTGCGCGATGTTCCAGTCGCCGCACAGGACGAACTCGCGCCCTGTCGCCTTCATGGCCTTCAGCTTGGGCAGGAAGCGCTTCATGAACGAGAACTTGCGCGCCTGGGCCTCCTCGGAGGACGAGCCCGAGGGCACGTAGACCGAGATCACGGAGAGGTTGCCGTAGTCGAGCTGGAGGTACCGGCCCTGCGCGTCGATGTCCTTGATGCCCAGCCCCAGCACGACCTTGTCCGGTTCCTTGCGCGCGTAGATGGCGACGCCGCTGTAGCCCTTCTTCTCGGCGGGGTGCCAGAAGGCGTGCAGCTTGCCGGGGGCGAGGATGTCGCGGGTGAGGTCGGCCTCCTGGGCCTTGATCTCCTGCAGGCAGACCAGGTCGGCCTTCTGCCGCTTCATCCAGGCGAGGAAGCCCTTGGAGGCCGCGGAGCGGATGCCATTTACATTTGCAGTGACGATGCGCACGGATATGGCTCGTTTTCGAGGGGGGTTTAGGGGAAAATAGCCGGCATCTTATAGGCTCCCGACACTGCCATGGACTCGCCCGCCCCCGCGGCCACCGATTTCCGCCGCCAATTCGTCGAGTTCGCCATCCGGATCGGCGTGCTGCGCTTCGGGTCCTTCAAGACCAAGGCCGGGCGGATGTCCCCGTACTTCTTCAACGCGGGGCTCTTCCACGACGGCGCGTCCCTCGGGGAGCTGGCCCGGTACTACGCGCAGGCCGCCCTCGCCTCGGGTGTCCCCTTCGACCTGCTCTTCGGCCCGGCCTACAAGGGCATCACCCTCGCCTCCGCCACCGCCGTCGCCCTCGCCCAACTTGGTCACAATGTGCCGTTCTCCTACAACCGGAAGGAGGCCAAGGACCACGGCGAAGGGGGAAACATCGTGGGCGCGCCCCTCGCGGGAAGGGTCCTCGTCATCGACGACGTGATTTCGGCCGGGACGTCCGTGCGGGAATCCGAGGGGATGATCCGGGCCGCCGGGGCGGTTCCCGCTGGCGTGCTAATTGCTTTGGATCGTCAGGAACGGGGTCAGGGAGTCCTGTCGGCCACGCAAGAGGTCAGCCGGACATTCGGCATCCCCGTGATAGCCATCGCCACGCTGGACGACGTCCTCGCCACGATCCGGGCCCGGGACGACCTTCGGGGGCAGCTGCCCGCCATCGAGGAATACCGCCGGCAATACGGCGTGGCGGCGCAATGATCGGTCACGACAGCAGGTCCGCAATCCGGCAGCATGACCGGCGGGGACCGGCGCACGAGGTGAAGAAGGCATGAGAGAGATCCTGGTTTTCCTGGCCGCCCTGGCCGTCGCACCGGGCGCGAACGCGCTCTACAAGTGCACCGACGAGAAGGGCAAGACCCACATCGGCGACACGCCGCCGCCGCAGTGCGACCGCGTGATCCTGTACGAGGTGACCAAGTCCGGCACCGTCCTGCGCAAGATCGACCCGACGCCCACCGAGCAGGAGAAGCAGGCGCGCATCGACGACGAGGCCCGCCGGAAGGAAGCCGCCCGCGCCGCCGACGAGCAGCGCCGCAAGGACCTCGCCCTGCTCGCGACCTACAGCAGCGAGAAGGACTTCGACGTCTCCCGCGACCGCAACATCGACCCGGTGCAGAACCGCATCAAGGGCGCCAAGGAGCGCAGCGAGGCCGTCGACAAGCGCATCAAGGAGCTCGAGGAAGAGATGGAGTTCTACAAGGCCGGCAAGAGCAAGGCCGCCGCCGGCAAGACGCGCGAGGCGCCCGCCCAACTCACCTCGGACCTGGATCGCGCGCGCAAGGAAAGGGCCCAGCTCGCCACGAACCTCGCCTCCTACGACAAGGAGATCGAGCAGATCCGGGTGCGCTACGAGACGGACAAGAACCGCTGGAAGGAACTCAAGCAGATGCACCGCGAGGGCAAGCTCGACCTGCGCGACCCGCGCGAGATCGAGGCCGCCGCCAAGAAGGCCAACCAGCCCGCCGCGCAGACCAAGCGCTACAACATCTACATCGTTCCGACGAATTAGGACGCCAAGCCACCCGGCCAGGGGCCCCGCTTGCGGGGATGGACGGCAAGGCGCCGGCGTCCCGGGCTGACACGACATCCTCCAGCACTCGTACGGCTCTTTCGGAGGATCGCGGGGTCAGCCGAGCTTCCTTTTCAGGATCTCGTTGACCTGGGCGGGATTCGCCTTGCCGCGCGAGGCCTTCATCACCTGCCCCACGAGCGAGTGGAAGGCCTTCTCCTTGCCGGCGCGGTAGTCCTCGACCTGCTTCGCGTTCGCGGCGAGCACCTCGTCCACGATCGCCTCGATGGCGCCGGCATCCGAGACCTGCTTCAGGCCCTTCGCCTCGATGATCGCGTCGGCCTCGCCCTCCCCCGCGGCCATGGCCGCGAAGACGTCCTTGGCGCTCTTGCCGGAGATGGTGCCGTCGAGCACGCGCCTCACGAGGCCCGCGAGCGAGGCGGGCGGCACGGGGCTCGCGTCGGCCTCGGCCTCCAGCCGGTTGAGCAGGGCCGAGAGCTCGCCCAGCACCCAGTTGGCGCAGGCCTTCGGCTCGCCGCCCACGGCCTTCACCACCGCTTCGTAATACGTGGCCAGCGCCTTCGACGCCGTGAGCGTCGTCGCGTCCCAGGCGGGCAGCCCGTGGTCCGCGATGAGGCGCTCGCGCATCGCGGCGGGCAGCTCGGGCATCGCGGCGCGCTCGCGCGCGATGGCCTCCGGCGTGATCTCGAGGGGAAGCAGGTCCGGGTCCGGGAAGTAGCGGTAGTCGTGCGCGTCTTCCTTGGAGCGCATCGAGCGGGTCTCGCCCTTCGCCGGGTCCCACAGGCGCGTCTCCTGCACCACCGTGCCGCCGTCCTCGATCAGCTCCACCTGGCGGCGCACCTCGTAGTCGATCGCCTTCTCGAGGAAGCGGAAGGAGTTGAGGTTCTTGATCTCGCGGCGCGTGCCCAGCGGCCCGCCCGGGCGGCGCACGGACACGTTGGCGTCGCAGCGGAAGGAGCCCGCCTGCATGTTGCCGTCGCAGATGCCGATCCAGCGCACCAGGGAGTGGAGCGCCTTCGCGTAGGCGACGGCCTCCTTCGACGATCGCATGTCGGGCTCGGAGACGATCTCCAGGAGCGGCGTGCCGGCCCGGTTCAGGTCGATGCCGCTCATGCCGTGGAAATCCTCGTGCAGGCTCTTGCCCGCGTCCTCCTCGAGGTGCGCGCGGGTGAGGCGCACGCACTTCTCGGCGCCGTCCACGGCGATGAGCATCTCGCCGCCCGAGACCACGGGCAGCTCGTACTGGCTGATCTGGTAGCCCTTGGGGAGGTCCGGGTAGAAGTAGTTCTTGCGCGCGAAGACGCTCCGGGGCGCGATGGCGCCGCCGACCGCCAGGCCGAAGCGGATGGCGCGCACGACGGCGCCCGCGTTGAGCACCGGCAGCACGCCCGGCAGCGCGAGGTCCACGGGCGAAGCCTGCGTGTTGGGCGCCGCGCCGAAGGCCGTGGAGGCGCCCGAGAAGATCTTGGACGCGGTCGAGAGCTGCACGTGCGTCTCCAGGCCGATGACGACTTCCCAGCCCGCCGTCATCGCCGCTTCTCCGGGGGCCGCCGGCGGTGCCAGTCCGTCGCGAGCTGGTACTGGTGCGCGACCCGCAGCATGCGCGCCTCGTCGAAATAGTTGCCGATCACCTGCAGTCCCACCGGCAGGCCGTGCGCCCCGAAGCCGCAGGGCACCGACAGGCCCGGCAGCCCCGCGAGGTTCACGGAGATCGTGTACAGGTCCTCGAGGTACATCTGCACCGGGTCGTTCGACTTCTCGCCGATGGGGAAGGCCACGGACGGCGCGATGGGCCCCGCGATCACGTCGCAGGCCTCGAACGCCCGGGCGAAATCGCCGGCGATCAAGCGGCGCACCTTCTGCGCCTGCAGGTAGTACGCGTCGTAGTAGCCGTGGGAGAGCACGTAGGTGCCCACCAGGATGCGGCGCTTCACCTCGGCGCCGAAGCCCTGCGCGCGCGTCTTGCGATACAGGTCGTTCAGGTCCTTGTAGTCCGCGGCCCGGAAGCCGTAGCGCACGCCGTCGAAGCGCGAGAGGTTGGACGAGGCTTCCGCCGGCGCGATCACGTAGTACACCGGCACGGCGAGGTGCTGGTTGGGCAGGCTCACCGCCACCGGCGTCGCGCCCTGGCGCTGCAGCTCGTCGAACGCCCCCTGGACGCACGCGGCCACGTCGGGCGCGAGATCCGCCGTGAAGTACTCCTTCGGCAGGCCCACGCGCAGGCCCGCGAGCGGCCTGGCGAGATCGCGCGCGTAGTCCTCCTTCGCGCGCTCGACGCTCGTGGAGTCGCGCGGGTCGAACCCCGCCATCACGTTGAGCATCAGCGCGAGGTCCTCGGCGCACTCGCCCATGGCGCCGCCCTGGTCCAGCGAGGAGGCGAAGGCCACCATCCCGTAGCGCGACACCGCGCCGTAGGTGGGGCGGATGCCGGAGATGCCGCAGAGCGAGGCCGGCTGGCGGATGGAGCCGCCGGTGTCGGTGCCCGTGGCGGCCGGCACCAAGCGCGCGGCCACCGCGGCCGCGGAGCCGCCGGAGCTGCCGCCGGGCACGCGCGTGCGGTCCCAGGGGTTCCTCACCGGCCCGAAGTAGGAGTTCTCGTTGGACGAGCCCATCGCGAACTCGTCCATGTTGGTCTTGCCCACGAGCACGGCGCCGGCGCGGTCGAACTGCTCGACCACGTGCGCGTCGTAGGGCGCCACCCAGTCGGCGAGGATCCTCGAGCCGCAGGTGGTCTTCCATCCCTTCGCGCAGAAGAGATCCTTGTGCGCGATGGGAATGCCGGTGAGCGGCCCGCCCTCCCCCTTCGCGAGGCGCGAGTCGGCGGCGCGGGCGGCGGCGAGGGCCTTCTCCTCGTCCACGGTGATGAAGGCGTTGAGCTCGCCGTCCAGGCGCCCGATGCGGTCCATCTGGTGGCGCACGAGCTCCTCGCTCGAGAACTCGCGCGCGGCGAGCCCCGCGGCGAGCGCGGAGAGGGAACGGTCGTGCATGGCGTTACTCGATGACCTTGGGAACGAGGTAGAGCCCGGCCTCCACCTGCGGGGCACCCTCCTGGTAGAGCGCGTGGCGGTCCTCTTCCGTGACCGCGTCCTCGCGCAGGCGCTGCGTGAGGTCGATGGCGTGGGCCATCGGCTCGACGCCCGCGGTGTCCACGGCGCGCATCTGCTCGATGAGCCCGAAGATGCCGTTCAGCTGCTGTTGCAGCGCAGCAACGTCCCCGTCCGGAACTTCGATCCGGGCGAGGTCGGCGATGCGGCGGACTTCATCGAGGGTCAACATGCAAAAAATGCGCTAAGGCCTTAATTCGAGGGGATTTTGGGCTATTATAGGCGACCCCCCGCCCCGGGGGAAAGGCACTACCTCGAATTTCCTTACGGATCAAGATGTTCTCCTTCGTTTCCAAGTACTTTTCCACCGACCTCGCGATCGACCTCGGCACGGCCAACACGCTGATCTACGTTCGCGGCAAGGGCATCGTCCTCGACGAGCCCTCGGTCGTCGCCATTCGCCAGGAAGGCGGCCCCAGCGGCAAGAAGACCATCCAGGCGGTCGGCCTCGCGGCCAAGCAGATGCTCGGGCGCACGCCGGGCAACATCACGGCCATCCGTCCCATGAAGGACGGCGTGATCGCGGATTTCACGATCACGGAGCAGATGCTCAAGTACTTCATCAAGAAGATCCACGACAACCAGTGGTTCCGGCCCAGCCCGCGCATCGTGATCTGCGTGCCGTACGGCTCGACGCAGGTCGAGCGGCGCGCGATCAAGGAAAGCGCCATCGGCGCGGGCGCCTCGCAGGTGTTCCTGATCGAGGAGCCGATGGCCGCGGCCATCGGCGCGGACCTGCCCATCGCCGACGCGACCGGCTCCATGGTCGTGGACATCGGCGGCGGCACCACGGAAGTCGGCGTGATCTCGCTCGGCGGCATCGTCTACTCCGCTTCGGTCCGGGTGGGTGGCGACAAGTTCGACGAAGCCATCATCAACTACATCCGCCGCAACTACGGCATGCTCATCGGCGAGGCCACGGCGGAGAACATCAAGAAGACCATCGGCTCGGCCTTCCCCGGCGCCGAGGTGCGCGAGATGGAAGTGAAGGGCCGCAACCTCGCCGAAGGCATCCCCCGCTCGTTCACGATCTCGTCCAACGAGATCCTCGAAGCCCTCACCGACCCGCTCAACTCCATCGTCTCGGCCGTGAAGAGCGCGCTCGAGCAGACGCCCCCGGAACTGGGCGCCGACATCGCCGAAAAGGGCATGGTGCTCACGGGCGGCGGCGCGCTGCTGCGCGAGCTCGACCGTCTCCTCATGGAGGAGACGGGCCTGCCGGTGATCGTGGCGGACGACCCGCTCACGTGCGTCGTGCGCGGCTCGGGCCGCGCGCTCGAGGAGATGGACAAGCTCGGGACGGTCTTCACCAACGATTGAGCCCCGTGCCCGCCCGGAAGCCCGCCCCGCGTAGCGCGCACGGCGGGCTTCTTCGCTTTCGACCCTCGTGATCCACGACCCCCCGCCCTTCTTCCACCGAGGCCCGAGCCCGCTCGCGCGGCTCACGTTCTTCTGCCTCGCGGCCATCGCGATCATGATCGCGGACCACCGCTTCGGGGCGCTGGAGGCGGTGCGGCTCTCGCTCTCGGTCCTGGTGAACCCGCTGCAGCAGGTCGCGGCGGCCCCGGGCACGATGCTCGGGCGCCTCTCGGACTACTTCACCTCCCAGGACCGCCTGCTGCGCGACAACCAGGAGCTCAAGGCGAAGCTGCTCGAGTACGCGGCGGACGCGCAGCGCGCGCAACTGCTCGCCACGGAGCAGCAGCACCTGTCGGCCATGTCGGAAGGCCGCTCGCGCTACGCGACCTCCGGCGTGCTCGCGGAGGTGCTCTCCTACGGCCGCAACCCCTTCACGCGCAAGCTCGTCCTCGACAAGGGCCTGTCCCAGGGCGTGCACGCGGGCATGCCGGTGATCGACGCCGACGGCGTGGTGGGGCAGGTCACCGCGGTGGGCACCTTCACGAGCGAGGCGACGCTGCTCACGGAGAAGGACCAGTCCGTGCCGGTGATGCTCACGCGAAACGGCCTTCGCGCCATCGCCGTGGGCTCGGGCAAGGACGGCTCCATCGACGTGCCCTTCATGCCGGTCTCGGCGGACATCCAGAACGGCGACCTCTTCGTCTCCTCCGGCATCGACGGCACCTATCCGGCGGGCCTCGTCGTGGCGCGCGTGACGGCCGTCGAGAAGAACGCGGCCTACGTGTTCGCGAAGATCACCGCGAAGCCCGCCGCCGGCGTGGACAACCACCGCTTCGTGCGCATCCTCACCTCGAAGCGGCCCGAGCTGCCCCCGCCGCCCTCGGCCGGCGACGACAGGCGGCCCGTGCGCGAGAAGGCGCCGGGCAAGGCGAGGAACCGGCCATGAGACCCCGTGGTCGCGACTGCGCCGTGACGAGGACAATCAGCCGCGAATGCGCCGTTACCGGGAATGACAATGGCGGTGGTCGCGTGCCGATGAAGACCCCATGAGACCCGCTGACCTTACGCCCGTCGCGCGGGACGTCATGAAGCTCCCGGCCGGTCCGGGGCTCATCATCGGCTCGCTGCTGGCCGCCTACCTCTTCAACGCGATGCCGTGGTCCGGGTGGCTCCTGCTCGCGCGGCCCGACCTCGTGATGATCGTGATGCTCTTCTGGGTGATCCACCAGCCGAGCTCGGTGGGCCAGGGGCTCGCCTTCGCCCTGGGCCTCGCGATGGACGTGAACGACTCGATGCTCCTCGGCCAGCACGCGCTCGCCTACGTGCTCGTCGCCTACGCCGGCCAGGTCCTGCGCGTGCGCATCATGAGCTTCCCGCTGGGCGAGCAGACGCTGCACATCGCCGGCCTCACGCTGGCCGCCTCCCTCACGATACTGCTGCTCAACCTGCTGCTGGGGGCGGACTTCCCGGGCTTCGCGATCCTGCTCTCGCCGGTGCTGGCGGCGCTGCTCTGGGCGCCCATCTCGGGCATCCTCTACCTGCCCATCCTGCGCCGCATGCGGCGGGAGGGCGCCGCATGATGGTCGGCCAGGCGCTGCGCGACCCGCGGCGCGAGCTCACCGTCTTCCGCACCCGCCTCACGGTGGCCGGAATCCTCGCCCTCGTGGCGTTCGGCCTGCTCGTCTCGCGCTTCGTGTGGCTGCAGGTGATCCAGCGCGAGTACTACCACACGCTCGCGGAGGCGAACCGCATCTCCGTCGTGCCCGTGGTTCCCAACCGCGGCATCATCCTCGACCGCAAGGGCCAGGTGCTCGCCGCCAACTATTCGGCCTACACGCTCGAGGTCACGCCTTCCAAGGTGGGCAACGTCGAACGCGCCATCGACGAGCTCGCCGCCGTGATCGAGGTGAGCCCGCGCGACCGCCGCCGCTTCCGGCGCCTGCAGGAGGAGAGCAAGAACTTCGAGAGCCTGCCGATCCGCACGCGCCTCACGGAGGAGGAGGTCGCCCGCTTCGCCGTGAACCGCTGGCGCTTCCCCGGCTTCGAGATCAAGGCGCGGCTCTTCCGCTCCTACCCGCACGGCGAGGTGGCCTCCCACGCCATCGGCTACATCGGCCGCATCAACGAGGCCGACGTGCGCCGCATCGAGGCCGCGGGCCTCACCACCAACTACAAGGGCACCGACCACATCGGCAAGCTCGGCATCGAGGGCGCGTACGAGAAGGAGCTGCACGGCGCCACCGGCAGCGAGCAGGTGGAGATCGACGCGGGCGGGCGCGCCATCCGCGCCCTCTCGCGCTCCGAGCCGCAGTCGGGCAACAACCTGCTCGTCACCCTCGACATCGAGCTGCAGAAGGTGGCCGAGGAGGCCTTCCAGGACTACCGCGGCGCCCTGGTCGCCCTCGACCCGGCCACCGGCGACGTCCTCGCGCTCGTCTCCAAGCCCGGCTTCGACCCGAACCTCTTCGTGGACGGCATCGACCCGGTCAACTGGGACGCGCTCAACAACTCGCCCGACAAGCCGCTCAACAACCGCGCGCTGCGCGGGCAGTACCCGCCGGGCTCGACCATCAAGCCCTTCATGGCGCTCGCCGCGCTGCACTACGGCAAGCGCACCCCCGAGCAGTCGATCTCCGATCCCGGCCACTGGATGCTGCCGGGCGTCTCGCGGCCCTTCCGCGACTGGAAGCCGGGCGGCCACGGGATGGTGAACCTGCACCGCTCGGTGGTCATCTCGTGCGACACGTACTACTACGGGCTCGCGAACGACCTGGGCGTCGACGCGATCTTCCGCTTCATGACGCCCCTGGGCTTCGGCTCGCGCACCGGCATCGACATCGACGGCGAGCTGCCGGGCCTGCAGCCGTCCACCGACTGGAAGTGGCAGCGCTTCAAGCAGAAGTGGTACGCCGGCGACACGATCAGCGTGGGCATCGGCCAGGGCTACTGGCTCGCGACACCCCTCCAGCTGGCGAGTGCCGTGGCGACCCTCGCCAACGGCGGCACCCCCGTGCACCCGCGGCTGGTGCGGGCCGTGCAGGACGCGCGCACCCAGGAGATCCGCGAGCTGCCGCTGCGCCCGCGCGAGTCCCTGGGGCTCAAGCCCGAGCATCTCGAGCTGGTGCGCGCCGCGATGATCGACGTGACGCGGCCCGGCGGCACCGCCACCCGCGTCGGGCAGGGCGCGCCCTATTCCGTGGCCGGCAAGACGGGCACGGCGCAGGTGGTGGGCATGAAGGCGGGCGAGAAGTACGACGAGAAGAAGGTGAAGGAACGCAACCGCGACCACGCGCTCTTCATCGCCTACGCGCCGGCCGACAACCCGAAGGTCGCCCTGGCGATCCTGGTCGAGAACGGCGGCCACGGCGGGTCGACGGCCGGCCCCATCGCGCGCGAGGTATTCGACTTCGCGATCCTGGGCAAGCGGCCCGAGCGCAAGCAGAAGCTCGGCGAGGAAGACGGGCCCAATGATTAGCCGCCTATTCGACATCCTCTCGCGGCGCATCGACGGGCCGCTCATGGTGGCCCTCGTGCTCACCGTCTCGCTCGGGCTCACCGTCGTCTACTCGGCCTCCGGCGGCACCTCCCTCGACCGCGTGATGGGGCAGGGACGCAACCTCGCCGTGGCCCTCGCCGCCCTCTGGATCGTGGCCAACATCCCGCCGCAGGCGCTCGCGCGGCTCGCGGTTCCCGCCTACGTCGGGGGTCTCGCCCTCCTCGTGGGCGTCGCGCTCTTCGGCGACGTGCGCAACGGGGCGCGGCGCTGGCTCGGCCTGGGCTTCACCACGATCCAGCCCTCGGAGATCATGAAGATCGCGATGCCGCTCATGCTCGCGTGGTACTTCCAGCGTCACGAGGAGGGGCTGCGCATCCGCGACTACGCGGTGGCCGCCATCCTGCTCGCGCTGCCCGTGGGCCTCGTGGTGCGCCAGCCGGACCTGGGCACGGCCCTGCTCATCTTCGCCTCGGGGTTCTTCGTGATCTTCCTGGCGGGCCTGTCGTGGAAGATCATCGTCTCGCTCGGCGTCGCGGGGCTTTCGCTGCTGCCCGTCCTGTGGGGGATGCTGCACGAGTACCAGCGCAAGCGCGTCCTCACCCTCATCGACCCCATGCAGGACCCGCTGGGGGCCGGCTACCACATCATCCAGTCGACGATCGCCATCGGCTCGGGCGGCGTGCTGGGCAAGGGCTGGCTCAACGGCACCCAGGCGCAGCTCGACTTCGTGCCGGAGCGCTCCACGGACTTCATCCTCGCGGTGTACGGCGAGGAGTTCGGGCTCGCGGGCAACCTGCTGCTCGTGCTGCTCTACATCCTCATCATCGCCCGCGGGCTCATGATCGCGGCCAACGCCTCCACCACGTTCGCGCGCCTGTCGGCCGGCGCGATCACCCTCACCTTCTTCACCTACGCCTTCGTGAACATGGGGATGGTGAGCGGCATCCTGCCCGTGGTGGGCGTGCCGCTGCCCATGATCAGCTACGGCGGCACGGCGCTGCTGTCGATGCTGGTGGGCTTCGGGATCCTCATGTCCATCTCCACCCACAAGCAGCTGGTGTCGAGTTGACGCGCGCCCTCGCCCTCCTCGCGCCGGCCCTCGTCCTCGCGGCCTGCGGCACGGCGCCCAAGGCCCCCCCGAAGGGCGAGCCGAGGAAGCCCTCGTACTACTCGGACGACGGCCCGCCGGACGCGGTGCCCGCGGACATCGCCTCGATCCCGGACGCCGTCCCGACGGGCGAGCCCTACCACCGCTACGCGAACCGCCCCTACACCGTGTTCGGGCGCACCTACGCGCCGTCGGTGAACGACGACCCGATGCGCGAGCGCGGCCTCGCCTCGTGGTACGGGCGCAAGTTCCACGGCCAGAAGACCTCCTCGGGCGAGGTCTACGACATGTTCGCGATGACCGCCGCCCACAAGACGCTGCCCATCCCGAGCTTCGCGCGCGTGACCAACGTGAAGAGCGGCCAGTCGGTGGTGGTGCGCGTGAACGATCGCGGCCCCTTCCACGAGGGCCGCATCATCGACCTGTCCTACGCCGCCGCGGCGAAGCTCGGCATCGCCGGCCCGGGCAGCGGCCCGGTCGAGGTGGAACGCGTGTTCGCCCGCGACGCCGGGA
>CAZPLW010000090.1:0-16235 GCA_964587315.1 uncultured Lysobacter sp. | reverse complement strand
GGAAGTCGACGACGTACTCGGCGCCGCGGTAGAGCTCGGTGTGGCCCTTCTGGCGGCCGAACCCCTTCACTTCGGTGACGGTGATGCCCTGGACGCCGATCGCCGAGAGGGCCTCGCGGACCTCGTCGAGCTTGAACGGCTTGATGATGGCGGTGACCAGCTTCATGGATGGCTCCTTCGCTCGCGCGACCGTTTAGAACGTCTTCTTGAGGTAGATGACGCCGCGGTCCTTGCCGGTGTCGTAGCCGTTGAGGTCGGTGTAGAACGACTTCTCGGCGGTGGTGCCGGAGTAGTAGGCCCCGATCTCGGCGCCCTTCATGAAGCCGTCGGGAATGACGTAGGACGCGCCCAGGCGCCAGTCCTCGTAGCCGATCTTCGCGCTGCCGCTCGCGTCGTTCTTCACGTCGACGATGCCGTAGTGGGCCAGCAGGGTGACGCCGGATTCGCCGACCGGGTACGCGGCCGAGAAGTCGAGATACCAGGTGCCGTCCGTCTTCCTGCCGTCGGGGCGGGCGCCGAAGTAGTCCTTGAAGTTGTAGCTGTACTTCGCGCTCAGCCACTTCCAGCCGATGCCCGCGTAGCCCTCGAAGGTGTCGGCCTTGGTGACGCCCGGGTTGGCGGTGCCGGGGTAGTAGTAGTAGAGGACGCCGACGTCGTAGGTCCAGTCGTCGGAGATGTTGCCCTTGTACCCGCCGTAGAAGTCCCACTCGAGGCTGGACTTGGTGTAGGCGCCGAAGTCCTGCAGCCAGCTGATGCTCGAGGCCCACGTGCCGACGTAGAAGCCGCTGGAATGCGCGTAGTCGAAGCCGCCCTGCACCGCGGGCTTGCCTGCCGTCTGCGCGATGCCGCGGAAGAGGTATTCGCTGTAGAGGCCGACGTTGCCGGTGAACGTGTGTTCCGGCGTCGGCGCGGGGGCCGGAGCGGCGGCGGGGGCGGCCGGGGCAGGAGCGGTCTGGGCGAAGGTGATCGGGGCGGCGAGGCTCGCCGTCAGGGTGCTGGCTGCGATCAGGGCTTTGGACAGGGTTCGCATGTTGATATCCTTGGATGAGGTGGAAGGAGTCTTTGGCAAAAGACGCTTTAGCAGGGAGCGTGCCACGCGGGGTTGCCTTCCAATGCCTTGAATCCGAAGGATTTGTTGCAGCGCAACGCGAACGCCGCCCCAATTCGGGCCGATGTTCCACACCAATGCACCAGGCTGGTGCGATGTTTCGCGGCCGGTCAACCGCGAGAACGCCCGGGGAATTGATATGAACGACAAGCTGCTCGGCGACATCGCCGCCCGCCTCTCCCAGCTGGCGGCCAACAACCCCGCCAGGGAGTTCGAGAAGAACAGCCGCGCCCTCCTCGGGACGGCCTTCGCGAAGCTCGATCTCGTCACGCGGGAGGAATTCGACGTGCAGTCGGACGTGCTCGCCCGCGCCCGCGCGCGGGTGGCGGAGCTCGAGGCCCGCGTGGACGAGCTCGAGTCGAAGCTGGCCCAGGCGGGCCGCGGCAAGACCCCCTAACGCTTCAGCAGGAAGCCGGCGCCGCGCCTTCGCGCTCCCGGAGTTCCCCCTCCGGAACCGAAGGAACCCGAAAGGCGCCATGTCCCTCGCCGTCGTCCTCACCCGCGGCCTCGAAGGCCTCGCGGCCCCGCTCGTGCGCGTCGAGGCGCACGTGGGCAACGGGCTGCCCGCGTTCCACATCGTCGGCCTCGCGGAAACGGAGGTGAAGGAATCGCGCGACCGCGTGCGCGCGGCCCTCGCCACCTCCGGCTTCGAGTTTCCGCAGCGCCGCGTCACCGTGAGCCTCGCGCCGGCGGACCTCCCGAAGGAAAGCGGCCGCTTCGACCTGCCCATCGCGCTCGGACTTCTCGCCGCCACGGGCCAGGTTCCCGCGGGCGCCCTCGCGGAGCTGGAGTTCGCGGGCGAGCTCGCGCTCTCCGGCGAGCTGCGCGCCATCCGCGGCGCCCTCGCGATGGCGGCCGCCTCGCGCCGCGACGGCCGCGCCTTCGTGCTGCCGGAGGCGAGCGCGCGGGAGGCCTCGCTCGTTCCCGGCGCGGTGCTGCATCCGGCGAAGTCGCTGGTCGCCGTGTGCGCGCATCTCGCGGGACGGGAACGGCTGGATCGCGTGGAGCCGGTGCCGCGCGCCTGCGCACGCGAGTGGCCCGATCTCGCCGACGTGCGCGGGCAGTCGATGGCGCGGCGAGCGCTCGAGATCGCGGCGGCGGGCTTTCACGGCGTCCTGTTCTGCGGGCCGCCCGGCACCGGCAAGACGATGCTCGCGCAGCGGCTGCCGGGCATCCTGCCCGCGCTGACGGAAGCCGAAGCGCTCGAGTCGGCGGCCGTGCTGAGCCTCGCCACCGCGGGCTTCGATCCGGCGCGCTTCGGCGAGCGGGCGTGGCGCGCGCCGCACCACACGGCCTCGGCCGTCGCGCTCGTGGGCGGCGGCTCGCCCCCGCGTCCGGGCGAGATCTCGCTCGCCCACCACGGCGTGCTCTTCCTCGACGAGTTGCCCGAGTACGACCGGCGCGTGCTCGAGGTGCTGAGGGAACCGCTCGAATCCGGCCGCATCGTCATCTCGCGCGCGGCGCGGCAGGCGGAATTCCCGGCGCGCTTCCTGCTGGCCGCCGCGATGAACCCCTGTCCGTGCGGAAACCTGGGCCATCCGGCGAGGGCATGCGCGTGCACGCCGGACCAGGTGCTTCGCTACCGCTCGCGCCTGTCGGGTCCGTTCCTCGATCGCATCGACCTGCACGTGGAAGTGCCCGCGCTTCGCGAGGGCGACCTCGACGCGACCCCGCCGGGGGAGCCGTCGGCCCGGGTGCGCGAGCGCGTCGAGGGCGCGAATCGCCGGCAGCTGGCGCGGCAAGGCTGCGTGAACGCGCACCTGGCAGGCGGCGAGCTCGAGCGCGCGTGCGCGCTGGATGCGCAGGGCCGGACGCTCATGCGGCAGGCCGCCTCGCGGCTGGCGTTCTCCGCGCGCGCGTTCCACCGCATTCTCCGGGTCGCGCGCACGATCGCGGATCTCGCGGGCGCGCCGGCCGTGGGTGTCGCCCACATCGCCGAATCGCTGCAATACCGCGGGCCTGCGGGTACGCGGGGACCCGCCGCGGGCGGTTGAACGGCCTTGCGGTCGCGGCGGTTCCGTTGACTGGGATCAACGGGGCCGGGGGGCCGTCCTCCTAGCATGGAGAATGCGCTCGTCCGTCGATGCGATGACCCCCCGGAACGCAAGCGGGGCGGCGTCAAGGCGGACAGGTGCCGCAGCATCTCCAGGCTGCGCGCGATGCTCAAGACGCTCAAAGCGAAGGTTGCCCTGTACCTGGCCGTCGGCCTGACGGTCGTCCTGGCCCTTTTCACCCTCTTCGTGGTCCGGCAACAGCGGCAGGACCTGCGGGACACCGCCATCGCGCACGTCGCGCAGCTCTCGGACGCGGTCATCCGCAGCACGCATTTCATGATGCTGCAGAACCAGCCCTATTCCGTGCACCGGATCATCGCGGACGTCGCCCAGGACAGGAACATCGACCGCATCCGCATCTTCAGCAAGAAGGGCGAGGTGATCGATTCCACGCTGCCCGCCGAGATCGGGCTCACGCTCGACCCGAAGGCCGACGGGTGCATCTCGTGCCATGAGACGGCGAAGCCGCGCGAACGCATCGGCGAGAGCGACCGGGTGCGCATCTTCTCCACAGAGGATGGCCGGCGCATGGTGGGAACGATGCAGGTCCTGCGCAACGAGCCGTCCTGCCAGAGCGAAAGCTGCCATGACGACGATTCCCGGCAACCGGTGCTGGGGGTGGTCGACATCGTCTACTCGCTCGACGAGATCGACCGGAGCATCAACGCGAGCGCGGCGCGGATGGCCGGCCTCTCGCTCGCCTTCGTCCTGCTGGCCGCGGGGTGCGTGAGCCTCCTGGTCCACCGCCTGGTGTACGCGCCGCTGATCGACCTGGAGGCCGGGGCGAAGCGGCTGGCGGCCGGGGATCTCGACCAGGCGATCCCGGTGCGAAGCGGCGACGAGTTCGGGCAGGTCGCGGGTTCCTTCAATGCCATGACGGCCGCGCTGCGCGAATCGCAGTCCCGGCTGCGCGAGGCCGCGCGCACCCTGGAGCAGAAGGTCGAGGAACGCACGCTGCAGCTGCGCGCCGCGGAAGCCGAGGCGAACCAGCGCGAGAAGCTGGCCGCGGTGGGCCTGCTGGCCTCCGGCGTCGCCCACGAGATCAACAACCCGCTCACGGGCGTGCTCACGTTCTCGCACCTGATCCGCGAGAAGATGCCCGACGGGTCGGCGGACGCCGAGGACATGGACCTCGTCATCCGCGAGACGAAGCGCTGCGCGAGCATCGTGCGCCGGCTGCTCGACTTCGCCCGCCAGAAGGCGCCCGAGATGCGCGCCACCGACCTGAATCCCGTGATCGAGGAAGTCGCGCGGCTCGTCGAGCGCTCCGCCCGCCTGCAGGGCACCGCCATCGAGATCGACCTGGACCCGGGCCTTCCGCGCGTGTGGATCGACGAGAACCAGGTGAAGCAGGTCGTCATGAACATGCTGGTGAACGCGCAGCACGCGACCGAGGGCGGCGGCCGCATCGAGGTGCGCACCCGCCGCGCGCCCGAGCCCGTCGCGCCGGAGCCCGGCGACGATCCGATCGACATGGTCGAGATCTCGATCGTCGACACCGGCTGCGGCATCCCGGAAGCCGACCTGCAGCGCATCTTCGATCCGTTCTTCACCTCGAAGGGCGTCGGCAAGGGAACGGGCCTGGGCCTCTCGGTGAGCCACGGCATCGTGAGGGCGCACGGCGGGACCATCCAGGTCGCGAGCGAGGTCGGCCGCGGAACGGCGTTCCGGGTGTTCCTGCCCATCCACGCGGCGGGGGCGGCGCAACCGGCCGCCCCGGCGAGCACCGACGCATGAGCGCACGCATCCTGATCGTCGACGACGAGGACATCGTCATCCGCAGCACGATCCGCGTGCTGGAGGGCGCGGGGTACGTCCTCAAGGCCGCCCACGACGGCGCCGAGGCGCTGCGCCTCATCGACGACGGCCAGTTCGACCTGGTGATCCTCGACATCATGATGCCCCGGATGGACGGCCTCGAGGTGCTGGGGCGCGTGAAGGAGTCCCATCCCGACATCGAGGTCATCATGTTCACGGGCCTGGCCCAGGTCGGCAGCGCGGTGAGCTGCATGAAGCTGGGCGCCTTCGACTACCTCGCCAAGCCCTTCGACCCCGAGGAACTGCGCCTCGCCGTGGCCCGCGCGCTCGAGCACCGCGCGCTGCGGCAGGAGAACGTGAGCCTCAAGGTCGCCGTCAGTTCCCGCTACCGGCTGGACAACATGATCGGGTCGAGCGCGCGCATGCAGCAGGTCTACCGGCTGATCGCGCAGTGCGCGGCGACGAACACCACCGTCCTCATCACCGGCGCGAGCGGCACCGGCAAGGAGCTGGTCGCCCGCGCCGTCCATCACAACAGCCTGCGCAAGGCGAAGCCGTTCGTGGCGGTGGATTGCAGCGCGCTGGCCGAGAGCCTGTTCGAGAGCGAGCTCTTCGGCCACGTGAAGGGGGCGTTCACCGGGGCGGTTTCCACCACGAAGGGCATGTTCGAGATGGCCGAAGGCGGCACGCTGTTTCTCGACGAGATCGGCAACATCCCCCTCGCCATCCAGGCGAAGCTCCTGCGGGTGATCCAGGAGCGCGAATTCCGCGCGGTGGGCGGAACGCACACGCACGGCGCCAACTTCCGGCTGGTCGCCGCGTCCAACAAGGACCTGCAGTCGATGGTGGCGGCGGGCACGTTCCGCGACGACCTCTTCTACCGCGTCAACGTGTTCCCGATCCCGTTGCCGGCGCTGCGCGAGCGGCGCGAGGACATCCCCGCCCTCGCCTACCATTTCGTGAAGGTCTTCAGCGAGGAGCTGGGCAAGGACGTGGGCAGCATCTCCGCGGGCGCCATGGACCTGCTGGTGAGCTACGACTGGCCCGGCAACGTCCGCGAGCTGGAGAACGCCCTGCACCGCGCCACGATTCTCGCCACCGGCCACGTCCTGCGCCGGGCGCACCTGCTTTCCATCACCGAGGCGCACCCCGGCCTCGCGCAGGAAGCGCCGCGCACCGGCGAGGAGCTCAAGCGGCTGAAGAAGGCCGCGCGCGAGAGCAGCGTGGAGCGCCTGGAGAGGAACTTCGTCGTGGAGGCCCTCAAGCGCAACGCCTGGAACGTGACCCGCAGCGCCGAGCAGGCCGGCATGCTGCGCCCGAACTTCCAGGCGCTCATGAAGAAGCACGACATCCACGTCCGCGAAACGGGCGCCTCGGCGCAAGACCCGGACCCCGGCGCCATCGAAGACTAGGGGGAGAGCCGGATCCCCGGCTCTCCCGTGCGACCGCGGTTCAGGAAGCGGCGGATTGCGCGACCGCCGTGACGCCCATCCAGGCGAGCATCCCGAGCCCCACGAAGGGCATGACGCTCACGTAGAGCAGTCCGAGGAGGGGCGCGGCGAGAAGCAGCGCGACGTCCTTGTACCAGGCCCGCTTCGGGACGACGCGGCGGGCGAGCGCGCGGCCGCCGTGCCACGCCGGGATCCCGACCATCGCGGCCAGTCCGGCGAAGGGCAGCACGAGCACGTAGCCGGCGGCGAGGAAGGGCGCTCCGAGGACGATGGCGAGGCGCTTGCCTCGGGAGAATTCAGCGGCCTCGGGCTCGGCCGGCGCCGCGGGAAACTCGAACGACGGCAGCACGTCCGTTGCCGCGTCTTCATCGCGTCCCCCCATCAGCGCGTCGCGGGCGCTGTCCTCGATCATTTCCGGCGAGAGGGGCTTGTGCAGCACGGCCCGGACGCCGGCGGCCATCGCGCGCGCCTCGTTCTCGGCCGTCGCGTAGCCGCTCACGATCACCACCGGAAGCCAGGGCTGCCGCTCCCGGATGCGCTCGGCGACGGCCACGCCGTCCATGCCGGGCATGCGGATGTCGGTGTAGACCAGGTCGTATTCCTCGGCGGCGATCTTGCGCAACGCCTCGGGGCCGTCGTTGGCCGTGACCACGGCGTACCCGCGGCTGGAAAGCACCCGGTGGAAGCTCTTTCCGACCACCGGATCATCGTCGACAACCAGGACTTTTCTGAGGGTTTTCATGTTGTGCTCCTTCCGTCAACAACCAACCTCCCGCTGCCGTGTGGCGATGCAATTCGGACCGCACGCCTCCACGGCCAATTCGTTTCCGCCGCCTTCCTCGCGTCGCAGCGTCCAGTGCTTGTGCGCCATCGCGCCGTGGGCGGCCTCGATCACCTCGCCGGGGGCGAGCGGCTTGGCGAGGTAGTCGCTGGCCCCGAGCCGGATGGCTTCCTTGGCGGTATCCACCGAGGGATATCCGGTGATGACGATCACTTCGCTCTCGGGCCACCGGCTCTTCATCGCCTTCAGCACCGACAGGCCGTCCATGCCGGGCATGCGCAGGTCGAGAAGCACGATGTCGTAGGGCCGGGCTTCCATCGCCCGGAGCGCATGTTCGCCGTCGCCGACGGCCTCCACCTGGCATCGCGCGCCACCGAGCACTCTCGAATGGCTGCGACGCACGACTTCTTCGTCATCGACGACGAGTATCTTGGCGTTCGCGTTCATTGTCGGTCCTCGGGTTGATCTGCTTCACCCGAAGACATGCGATAACCGTGCCCGGTCGACGGCGATCGGCGCGGGCGCGATACCCGTTTGCATTCAAGGCACAGCGCGCGCGATGCGCGGCCGCACGGCCGCGCGGGTCCCGCGAAGTACATGCCGCGTGTGCGCCTTCGGGTCGGGACCGGCTCCGGGGAACCCGGCATGGCAGGCAAGCGCGCGGAAACAGGGGTGCACATTTGCGCTGTGCACCCGGTGCGGGATCCGCCACCGGGACGAGGCGTGACGCCCCGGGGACTACAATGGGCGCCTTCCCGCCCGCTTCCCCCGCATGAGTCTCGCCAACCGTCACGACCGCGACTTCCGCATCGCCTTCGCCGCGATGCTGGGCGCCCTCGCGATGCTGGGCCCCTTCGCCGTCGACACCTACCTGCCGGCCTTCGCCGGGATGCAGGCCGCGCTGCACGCGACGCCGGTCGAGATGCAGCAGACGCTCTCGGCGTACCTGCTCTCCTTCGCCTGCATGTACGTCTTCCACGGCGCGATCTCCGACAGCTTCGGGCGCAAGCCCGTGATCGTCGTCTCCCTCGTCGTGTTCGTCTTCTCCTCCGTGGGCGCGGCGCTCGCCGAAAGCGTGCATGCCCTCATCCTGTGGCGGGTGCTGCAGGGCACCTCGACGGGCGCGGGCATCGTGGTCGGGCGCGCGATGATCCGCGACCTCTACAACGAGGAAGACGCGCAGCGCCTCATGTCGATGGTGACGCTCTTCTTCGGCCTGGCGCCCGTGGTGGCGCCCATCGTGGGGGGCGTGCTCTTCGAGGTGTTCGGCTGGCAGTCCATCTTCTGGTTCCTGGCCGGCGTCGGCGCGATCCTCGTCGTGGCCGGCGCGAGGCTGCTGCGCGAGACGCTGCCCGAGGAGCACCGCCACCCCTTCCATCCGGCGGCGCTCATGCAGGGCTACCGGGAGGTGGGCGCCAACCGCCAGTTCCTGCTGCTCTCGCTGGCGGTGGGCTTCAACTTCAACGCCTTCTTCCTCTACATCCTCTCGGCGCCGATGTTCCTGGGCACGCACCTGGGCCTGGGGCCGAAGGAATACTCGTGGCTCTTCATCCCGTCCATCGCGGGCATCCTCGTGGGGTCGCAGCTCTCGGGGCGCGCCGCGGGCAAGCTCACCCGGCCGCAGACGCTCCGGCGCGCGTACCTGTTCATGGGCGCCTCGGCCGCCGGAAACCTCGTCTACGCCTTTGCGTTGCCGCCGTCGTTGCCCTGGGCGGTGATGCCGATCTTCTTCTACGCCATCGGCTCGGCCATGGCGATGCCGACGATCTCGCTCTCGACGCTGGACCTCTTCCCCACCCGGCGCGGCATGGCCGCCTCGCTGCAGGGCTTCGTCTCGGGGATGGTGAACACGATCACGGCGGGCGTCATCGCGCCGGCGGTGTTCCACAGCCCGAAGGCCATGGCCGTCGCGATGGCCGCGATGATGGCGACGGGCTTCGCCTGCTGGCGCCTCTACTACCGCGGCACGAAGCGGCGGGCGGCCTGAAGGCCCGCCGGCCGCCGTCTCAGGCCGATTGCCGGCAGTGGGTTTCCTTCGTGAGCAGCAGGCACGCGAACGAGACGAGGCCCCACGCGAAGAGCAGCGAGAACGCGCCCTGGTACGCCGGCAGGTCGTAGAGCCGCGCGCCGCCGGCCGTGAGCGTGCCCGTCCAGTTCCGGTCGAGCATCCAGCCGGCGAGCGGCTGCATCACCATGCCGCCCGTCATCACGCCCATGTTGGCGATGCCCGAGACCGTGCCCGCGAAGCGCGTGGGCACGCTTTCCTTGGCCCACGCGAAGGTGAGGATGAACGCGGAGGTGGCCACGCCGAGGGCGACGAGCAGCGCGACGAGGGCGACGCGGCTCCAGCCGGGCACGAACACGAGCGCCGCCCACAGGACCTGGCTCGCGAAGAGGCCCGCGATCATCGGCGCCTTGCGGCGCCCGAGGCGCTGGGAGAGCGTGCCCCAGGCGATGCTCGAGGCGCTCCACGAGACGAGCAGCACGGAGGCGAGCGTCGCGGCCTCCGCGGTCGTGTAGCCGTAGTGCGTCACGAGGAAGGGCACGCCCCACAGCCCCGCGAACATCAGCGTGAGGCCCGAGAAGGCGCCGGGAATCGCGTAGAGCAGGATCGTGTTGCGGCAGGCGAGCACGATGCGCAGGCCCCGCCAGACCGACTCGCCGCCGGCGCCGCCCGCATCGTGCGGATAGTAGGTCGCGTAGCCGCGCTCCGCCGGGTCGTCGCGGGTGACGACCCAGATGGCGACGGCCACCAGCGCGGTGAACGCGGCGCTCGCGAGCATGACATTTCGCCAGCCCCACGCATCCGCCGCGAGCCGAAGCGGCGCGCCGGCCAGCGTCGCGCCCATTACGCCGACGAAGAGGGCGACGCCGCTCACCAGCGCGAACTGGCGCGCGGGCATCCAGTGGGTCGCGATCTTGAGCATCGCCACGAACGAGACGCCCGCCGCGGCCCCGATCACCAGGCGCCCCGCGTTCGCGAGGGCGACGGTGGTCGCGAGCGCGAAGAGCAGCGTGCCGGCGGCGGTCAGGGCCGCCCCGGCGGTGAGCAGCCTGCGCGGGCCCCAGCGGTCGGCGATGAGCCCCGTGGGGATCTGCATCGCCACGTAGCCGTAGAAATAGAACGCCGAGAGGTTGCCCAGGGCCGCGCCCGTCAGCGCGAACTCGCGTTGCAGCTCCTGCGTGAGCACCGCCGGCGCCACGCGCTGGTAGAACGCGATGAGGTAGAAGACCGCGGCGAGGCCCCAGACGAACCAGGCGAGCGCCGCGGGCGGGTACGACCGGGGACGGTGCCCGATTTCCGTCATGGTCGGCGGGCCACGGAAATCGGGCTCCGTCCCCCTAGTACTGCTGCCAGGGAAGGCCGTCGACGCGCCAGCCGCTCTTCGAGTTGCGGTGATGCTGCTCGTCGAGCTCGCCCTCGAAGCCGTGCAGCACGTTGATCACGTGCTGGAAGCCGTGCTTCTCGAGTTCCTCGCCCGCCTCCCGCGTGCGGTTTCCGCTCCGGCAAATGAGCACGATCGGCCGGTCGCGGAAGTTGGCGCCCGCGATCTTCTTCACCTGCCCCACGAAGTGCGGGTTCAGGTCCCACTCGGCGCCGTCGTACCAGGGCACCATCATCGCGCCCACGGGGTGTCCGACGAACATGAACTCCGACTCGCTGCGCACGTCGATGAAGACGGCGTCGGGGTTCTTCTGCAGGAAATCGTAGGCGGCTTTGGGGTCGAGGTGTTCCATGGCGCGGCCGGTGTCGGGAAAGGGGTGGACGCGAGGCGGATTATAAGCCCGCCACTCGCTACCCCCGGCGTAGAATGCCGTTTCTCGCGAGTCACAGGATCGACCATGGACGTCCCCGTGAAGACCGCGGCCCTCGATGCCGCCATTGCCGCCGCCGCCGACCGCCTCGAGGAGAAGGTCGTCGCCTGGCGCCGCGATTTCCACGCCCACCCGGAGCTCGGCAACCGCGAGGTGCGCACCGCGGCCCTCGTCGCGAAGCACCTCAAGGCGATCGGGCTGGACGAGGTGCGGGAGAAGGTCGCCGTCACCGGCGTCGTCGGCATCCTGAAGGGCGGGCTTCCCGGCCCCGTCGTCGCGCTGCGCGCGGACATGGACGGCCTGCCCGTGCGCGAGGAGGTCGACGTGCCCTTCGCGAGCCGGGTCACCACCGAGTGGAACGGACAGCAATGCGGCGTCATGCACGCCTGCGGCCACGACGCGCACACGGCCATCCTCATGGGGGTCGCGGAGTTGCTCGCGGGCCTTCGCGCGCAGCTCGCGGGCACCGTCGTCTTCCTGTTCCAGCCGGCCGAGGAGATGCCCCCGCTCGGCGAGGAAGGCGGCGCGGAACTCATGGTGAAGGAAGGCGCGCTCGCCGACCCGAAGGTGGATGCGATCTTCGGCCTGCACGTCACCGCCATCCAGCACGCGGGCGTCATCGGCTACCGCTCGGGCCCGCTCATGGCCTCGGCCGACCCGTTCCGCGTCTTCATCCGCGGCACCCAGACCCACGGCGCGCAGCCCTGGCGCGGCGTCGATCCCATCGTCGTCGGCTCGCAGGTGGTGATGGGGCTGCAGACCATCGTCTCGCGCAGCATGAACATCACGAAGGAGCCCTCCGTCGTCACGGTCGGCGTCTTCCAGGGGGGCGTGCGCAACAACATCATCCCCGACGAGGTGAAGCTCGAGGGCACCGTGCGCGCGTTCGACGAGACGCAGCGCGGCCAGATCCAGGCGCACGTGCGGCGCATCACCGAGATGATCTCGGCCGCCGGGGGGGCCAAGGCCCACGTGCACTTCGACCGGGGCTATCCGGTCACCGTGAACCACCCCGGCCTCACCGCCTGGTCCGTGCCGGCGCTCGAGCGCGTGGCGGGCAAGGGCAACGTGCGCGAGGTGGACAAGGTCTGCGGCGCCGAGGACTTCGCCTTCTTCCAGCAGGCCGTGCCCGGGTTCTTCTACTTCGTGGGCTGCACGCCGCCGGACCGGGACCTCGCCACCGTCGCGCCCAACCACAGCCCGCGCTTCTACGTGGACGAGGCCTGCCTCAAGACCGGCCTGAAGACCCTGGCGACCCTGGCCGTGGACTGGCTGGCCGCCCATTCCCGGCCGCCCGGCTGACCGAAAGATTACGAAAGCGTCAGGTTCTGGGGCGATTGCGTTGCGTCAATCGACGCCCGGTACCGCCGGGCCCATACTTCCGACCCATGAGCCGCCGTCATCACTTTCTCGCTGCCTGCCTTGCCGCCTTCGCACTGGTCTTCGCGCAAATCGCGGTGGCAGCGCATGCATGCCAGATGATCGAGCGGGCGTCCCCGTCGGGAACGAGCGCAGGACATGCCTGCTGCCCGGACCTGGCGGCCGACGACTCGGGTGGCGACGCCAACGTCTGCATCCAGCACTGCACGTACGGCCACGCATCGGTGGACAGCCCCCAACCCATGCCCATCGCCCACCTGGATGTCGCCACGCCGGGATTGCGCGTGGAGGCGGCCGAGCCGGCGGCCGTCGGCGATTCCCGGCCCCCCTGGGGTCGCGCAGCCGGTCCGGCTTGGCCACCTGCGGCCATCCTGTTCGGCGTCCTGCGTATCTGAACCTCCGGTGATGTTCCGCGGCCGCGGCGTTCGCGGTCGCCGCCCTTCCCCTTTCCGGAGGTTCCATGTTGCTCGCCATTCCCGTCCGCACCTCGCGGATGCCGCCCGAAGCCCGGCGCCCGCATCGACTGGCCGCCGCCGCGTTCGCGGCCCTCGCGCTCGCCTCGCCGCTTGCCGGCGCGCAATCCGGCCTTCCCGGCCGCAATGTCGAGAGCCTGCTCGAGCTCGCGCGCGAGCGTAACCCCGAGTTCGCCTCCATGCGTTTCGAGGCCGCTGCCGCCCGCGAGCGCCCCGAATCCGCCGGCGCGTTTCCGGATCCGGTCTTCCGCGTGGAGCTCATGGACATCACGAACGCGGGGATGGATGCGCCCCCGAGCCTCAATCCCTCGAAGATCGGCGGCACCAAGTACACCGTGATGCAGATGCTGCCGTGGTTCGGCAAGCGCGATGCCATGCGCGGGGCCGCCGAGGCCGACGCCGAGGCCGCCTCGAGCCGCGCGCAGGTCGCCTGGCAGGAGACGGCGATGCGCGTCAAGACCGCGTTCGCGCTGTACTACTTCGCGGCGGAGAACGAGCGCCTGATCCGGGAAGTACTGGATCTCATGATGCGACTCGAGAGCGTGGCGCACGTGCGCTACGCCGGCGGCCTCGCGGCGCAGCAGGACGCGATCCGCGCCCAGGTCGAGCTCACGACGATGCGCACGGATCTCGTGATGGTCGAGTCGGAGCGGCAGCGGGCGACGGCGCGGCTCAACGCGCTCGTCGCGCGTCCTGCTTCCGCTGCGCTCGCCGCGCCCGAGCGGCTGCGCCCCCTGCCGCCGCCATCCCGGCTCCAGGTCGCCGACCTCGAGGAGCGCGCCCGCGCCCGCAGTCCGGTGATCGCGGCGGAGGCGGCGCGTGCGCGCGCGGCCGGCAAGATGACCGAACTGGCCGAGCTCAACCGCTATCCCGACTTCACCGTGGGACTGTCGCCGACCCAGGCGAAGACGCGCATCTCGGAATGGGAGGTGATGTTCGAGGTGAGCATCCCGCTGCAGCAGTCCTCGCGCCGCGCGAAGGAGCGCGAGGCGAAGGCCATGCAGGACGCGGCCGAGGCGAAACGCGATTCGGCGACGGCCGTGGCGCTCGGCGAGTTGTCCGAGAACGTGGCCGCGCTCGAGGCGGCGCGCCGGACCGAGACGCTCGCGGGATCGAGCCTGCTGCCCCAGGCCGAGCTCACCTTCCAATCCGCCCTCGCAGGGTACGAGAACGGCAAGGTCGATTTCGCGACGCTGCTCGACGCGCAGCGTCAGATCCGGCGCGCGAAACAGGAGCGGCTCAAGGCCCAGGCCGAGGCGCAGATGCGCCTGGCCGACATCGAACGCATCGTGGGAGAGGAACTATGAAACCGGCAGTCGCAGTCGTCGCGGGCCTCGCAGTAGTTGCCGCCGCCGCGGGCGGGTACTTCGTCGGAACGCGCCAATCGCCCGGGGCGGAGGGCGCGAAAGCGGCGGCCGCGCCGGCCGGCGAGGCGAAGCCGGCGAGAAAGCTCCTCTACTACCGCAACCCGATGGGATTGCCGGACACCTCGCCCACGCCCAAGAAGGACTCGATGGGCATGGACTACATCGCGGTCTACGAGGGCGAGGAGCCGGCCGCCGCGGGCAACGAGCTCAAGATCCCGATGGACCGCGTGCAGAAGCTGGGCGTGCGCACGCAGCTCGCCGAGCGCCGCGCGCTCGATCACGTGGTGCGGGCATCGGGCCGCGTCGAGGTGAACGAACGGCTTCTCGCCACCATCGCGCCGAAGTTCGAAGGGTACGTCGAGCGCCTGCACGTGAACACGACCGGGCAGCCCGTCACGAAGGGCCAGCCGCTCTTCGAGGCCTACAGCCCCGAGCTGGTGTCGGCGCAGCGCGAGTACGCCATCGCGGCCCGCGGGCAGGCGGCGCTCAGGGACGCGAGCGCCGAAAGCCGGGCGGGCATGGCCCAGCTGGCGGAATCGAGCCTCACCCGGCTTCGCAACTGGGACGTTTCCGTCGAGCAGATCGAAGCGCTCGCGCGCACCGGCGAGGCGCAGCGGAGCGTCACTTTCCGCTCTCCGGCCACGGGCATCGTGATGGAGAAGAAGGCCGTCTCGGGCATGCGCTTCATGCCGGGCGAGATGCTCTACCAGATCGCGGATCTCTCGCAGGTCTGGGTCCTGGCCGACGTGAACGAGCAGGACATCGGGCAGGTCGCGAACGGCCGCAAGGCGCAGGTGCAGATCAACGCCTATCCCGAGAAGCGTTTCGAAGGCACGGTCACCTACATCTATCCCACGCTCAAGACCGAGACCCGCACCGTGTCCGTGCGCCTCGAGATGGCCAACCCGGGCGGGCTGCTCAAGCCCGGCATGTACGCGCAGGTCCAGCTGGCCTCCGGCAGCGCGCAGAAGGTCGTCGCGGTGCCGGCCTCGGCCGTCATCGATTCCGGCGTGCGCCGCGTGGTCATCGTGCAGGCGGGCGAGGGCCGCTTCGAGCCGCGCGAGGTCGAGATCGGCGCGCGCAGCGAGGACTGGATCGAGGTGCGCTCGGGCATCAAGGAGGGCGAGGCCGTCGTGGTCGCCGCCAACTTCCTGATCGACGCCGAAAGCAACCTGCGCGCGGCGCTGGGAGGCATGTCCGGCGCCGCCAAGGCAGGCGGGGACGCCAAGGGCGGCGCGACCCATCGCGCCGAGGGCACGCTTGACTCGGTGGACGCCAAGGCGGGAACGGTCACCATCACCCACCAGCCGGTGGCGAGCCTCAAGTGGCCGGCCATGACGATGGACTTCGCGACCGCGAACGCCTCGCTCGTCGCGGGCGTGAAGCCCGGCAGCGCCATCGCCTTCGAGTTCGTCGAAAGAAAGCCCGGCGAATGGGTGATCACGTCGGTCAAACCCGGTTCGGCTCCTGCGAAAGGCGCCGGAGTCGAGACGCACAAGGGGCACTGAACATGGCCGACGCGGCACCCGACAAGAGCGCGACCGGAGCTGCCGACCGCAGCGGCGCGCTCGGCGCCCTCATCGCGTGGTCGTCGAGCAATCCCTTCCTCGTCCTCCTGGCGAGCCTTGCCATCACGCTGGCGGGCATCTACGCGGTCGTGAAGACGCCGCTCGACGCGCTTCCGGACCTCTCCGACGTGCAGGTGATCATCTACACGGAGTTTCCCGGCCAGGCGCCGCAGGTCGTGGAGGACCAGATCACCTACCCCCTCACGACCTCGATGCTGTCGGTGCCCAAGTCGAAGGTCGTGCGCGGCTTCTCGTTCTTCGGAGCCTCGTTCGTCTACGTGATCTTCGAGGACGGCACGGACATCTACTGGGCTCGCTCGCGGGTGCTGGAGTACCTCAACTTCGCGGCCGGCAAACTGCCCAAGGGCGTGTCGCCCCAGCTCGGGCCCGACGCCACGGGCGTGGGCTGGGTCTTCCAGTACGCGGTGCTGGCGAAGGACCGCACGCTCGCGGAGCTGCGCACGATCCAGGACTGGTTC
>CAZPLW010000089.1:0-16244 GCA_964587315.1 uncultured Lysobacter sp. | reverse complement strand
GATGGCGGTAGTTGGAGTCGCGCGCCTTCTTCACCGCGTAGTAGTTGATGTCGATGACGTTGTCGAGCATGCGCATCGCCGTCGAGATCGTCTTGCGCAGCTTCAGGTGGTCGAGCGACTTGTTGCCCTTGCCGTCGTCCTTGAGGTGGTTGGGGAGGTTCACGCTGCCCAGGTTGCACACGGCGATCTCGTGCGCGTTGGTGTTGAGCGTGATCTCCGTGCACAGGTTGGAGCTGTGCACCACGCCCACGTGCTGCTGGGGCGAGCGCAGGTTGCACGGGTCCTTGAACGTGATCCAGGGGTGGCCCGTCTCGAAGAGCATCGAGAGCATCTTGCGCCACAGGGTGAGGGCCGGGATCTTGCGGAAGAGCTTGAGCTCCCCGCGCGAGGCCTTCTCCTCGTAGCGCGTGTAGGCCTCCTCGAAGGCCTTGCCGAACTTGTCGTGCAGGTCCGGGCAGTCGCTGGGGGAGAAGAGCGTCCACTCCCCGCCTTCCATCACGCGCTTCATGAACAGGTCCGGCACCCAGTTGGCGGTGTTCATGTCGTGGGTGCGGCGGCGGTCGTCGCCGGTGTTCTTGCGCAGCTCGAGGAATTCCTCGATGTCCAGGTGCCAGGTCTCGAGGTAGCAGCAGACCGCGCCCTTCCTCTTGCCGCCCTGGTTCACGGCGACCGCGGTGTCGTTCACCACCTTGAGGAACGGGACCACGCCCTGCGACTTGCCGTTGGTTCCCTTGATGTAGGCGCCCAGCGCGCGCACCGGCGTCCAGTCGTTGCCCAGGCCCCCCGCGAACTTCGAGAGCAGCGCGTTCTCCTTGATGGCCTCGTAGATGCCGTCGAGGTCGTCGGCCACCGTCGTGAGGTAGCAGGAGGAAAGCTGCGAGCGCAGCGTGCCCGCGTTGAAGAGCGTCGGCGTGGACGACATGAAGTCGAACGTCGAGAGCACGTTGTAGAACTCGATGGCGCGCTCTTCGCGGTTCACCTCGTTCAGCGCGAGGCCCATGGCCACGCGCATGAAGAAGGCCTGCGGCAGCTCGATGTGGTGGTCGTGGATGTGCAGGAAGTAGCGGTCGTAGAGCGTCTGCAGGCCCAGGTAGTCGAACTGCAGGTCGCGCTCGTGCTTCATCGCCTCGCCCAGGCGCTTCAGGTCGTACGTGCCCAGGCGCTCGTCGAGCAGCTGGGCGCGGATGCCCTGCTGGATGAAGATGGGGAAGTACTCGGCGTAGCGCGTGGCCATCTGCTCGAACGACACTTCCTCCGCCAGCACTTCGCGGCGGATCGTGTGCAGCAGCAGGCGGGCGGACACGTAGGTGTAGGCCGGGTCCTGCTCGATCAGCATGCGGGCGGCGAGGATGGCGCACTTGTGCACTTCCTCGATGGGCACGCCGTCGTAGAGGTCGCGCAACGTGGCGTCGATGATCTTCTTGGGCTCCACGGCATCGCCCAGGTTCTGGCAGGCGGAGAGGACGAGGCCCTCGAGGAGCGAGAGGTCCAGCGGCACCTTGGCGCTGTTCACGATGACGCCCAGCTTCGGGGTGCGGGCCTCGGCGGCCTCCAGCGCGCGCTTGGAACGCTCGCGGGCGCGCTCCTCGCGATAGAGCACGTAGGAACGGGCCACCTGGTGCTCGCCGGCGCGCATGAGGGCGAGTTCCACCTGGTCCTGGATGTCCTCGATGTGGTACGTGCCGCCCGAGGGGTGGCGGCGCACGAGCGCGTTCACCACGGACTGCGTGACCATCTGCACCTTCTCGCGCACGCCGGCGCTGGCCGCGGCCGTGCCGCCGGCCACCGCGAGGAAGGCCTTGGTGACCGCCACCGCGATCTTGTCCGGCTCGAAGCCGACCACCGCGCCGTTGCGGCGGATGACCTTGTAGTCGGCGTACTTCTCGGCCGAGCCGCTGTCGCCGGCCCCCTCGGGGATCGCGGGATTGGGCAGGGGCGCAGCGGGGTCGATGTCGGAAGCCAGTCGCATGGGATTGCTCTCCTCTTCTTGCATGCCTGTTATGGGTCCGCCGGGCTCACGAAGGCCGGGGCGGGAGGCTCTGTTGGGATGGGCCCGCCGGGGATAACCCAAGGGCCTGATTCGATTGTGAATAAGCCGGGGCTACCCCCAGGGTTGCCCACACGTTATTCACCGCTTGATCCACAACATCTAGTGGCGTGGGTCGAGCAAGGCCACAAAGTCTAGTAAAGGCGGCAGGGCAACGCAAGCCATTGTTGGAACATTTTTTTGGCCCCGAAAATCAACGATTTGCGACCCGTTTCTGCGTAAGAAACGAGCAACATTCCGGCAACCGGAATCGCGCCGGAAACGCAAGGGGACGGTGCCCGATTTCCTTCGCTAGAGGCGGACCAGCGTCGGCACGCGATCGGCGAGGATGTCCTCGAGCCGAGCCCTCACCCCGGCCTTCGATTGCGCGTGGGTGAGGATGTAGAAGCGCCCGGCCTCGATGGCCTCGAACGCGAGGCGCGCCACCTCGGCGGGATCGATGCCCTCGGCGACGGCCTTGTGCACGGAGCCCGCCAGCTTCGCGGCCACCGGGTCGAGCCGGTCGAGCGGCGTCGCCTCGCCCGCCGTGCGGTTGCGCTCCGAGAGCGCGATGCGCGTGCGCACCCAGCTCGGGCAAAGCACGGAAGCGCCGATCTTCGTGCCGCGCAGGGTGAGGTCGTGATGCAGGCCCTCCATCAGCGTCACCACGCCGTGCTTGCTCGCGTTGTAGGCGGCCATGCTCGGCAACGACAGGAGCCCGGCCATGGAAGCCGTCGCGAGAATGTGGCCCTCCTCGCCGCCTTCGATCATGCGCGGCACGAAGGCGCGGATGGCGTTGGCGACGCCGTGAAAGTTGACGCCCATCACCCAGTGCCAGTCCTCGGGCGTGGTCTCCCAGGCGGGCTTGGCGCACGCGACGCCGGCATTGGCCGCGACCAGGTGCACGCCGCCGAAGCGCTCGTACGCCGAGGCCGCGAAATCCTCCATGGCCGAGGGGATCGACACGTCGAAATGGAAGCCGTCGGCGTCGATGCCGCCGGCGCGAAGCTCCACGAGCGCGGCCTCCAGGCGCGCCGCGTCGATGTCGCCCAGGAACACCTTCATGCCCCGGTCGCCGGCCGCCTGCGCGAGGGCCCGGCCGATGCCTTCCGCGCCGCCGGTGACGACGGCGACCTTCCCTTCGAATTCCTTCATGGCGTGTTGTCCCGGTGCGTCGAGGCGGCGATGAGCCCGCGGCATCGCCCGTCGAGGTACGCGACGAGCGGCCCGAAGCCCGCGAACTGCGGATCCTTCGTGTGGCCCTCGCGATAGCGGCGCCAGATCTGCTGCACGATCACCGCCACGCGGAAGAGGCCGAAGATCTCGTAGAAGCCGAAGCGCTCGACCGGCAGGCCCGTGCGCTCCGCATAGCGCGCCACGACCTGGGCGCGCGTGAGCATGCCCGGCGCGTCGGTGGGCTGGCGGCGCGTGGCGCGGAAGTACTCGTCGTCGTCCGCCTGCACCCAGTAGGCGAGCGAGTTGCCCAGGTCCATGAGCGGGTCGCCGAGCGTCGCCATCTCCCAGTCGAGGACGCCGATCACCTTCAGGGGATCGGCCGGGTCGAGGACGACGTTGTCGAAGCGGAAGTCGCCGTGGATGACGCGAAGGGCCACCTCGGCGGCGGGGCGGTTCGCGGCGAGCCACGCCATCACCGCCTCGAAGTCCGGCACGTCGTCGGTGCGCGAATCGCGGAAGCGCCGCGACCAGCCCGTCACCTGCCGCTCGACGTAGCCCTCGCCCTTGCCCAGGTCCGCCAGTCCCGCGGCCACGGGGTCGATGGCGTGCAGTTCGATGAGCTTGTCGATGACGGCGAGGCACAGCGCTCGCGTCCGCGGCGCGTCCAGGCCCAGCTCCTTCGGCAGGTTGCGCCGCGGGATCACGCCCGCGATGCGCGCCATCACGAAGAAGTCGCAGCCCATCACCGCGGGATCGTCGCCCACCGCGAGCACCTCGGGCGCGGCCGGGTAGTGCGGCCGGATCGCCTGCAGCACCTTCGCCTCGCGCCGCATGTCGTGGGCGCTCTTCGCCTTGTGGCCGAACGGGGGGCGGCGCAGGACGAGGTCGCGGTTCGCGTAGGCGACGAGGTAGGTGAGGTTCGAGGCGCCGCCGGGAAACTGCGAGATGGCCGGCGCTCCCTCGAGGCCGGGGATGCGCGCCTTCAGGAAGGCGTCGAGGGCCGCGGCATCGAGCTCCTCCCCCGCGCGCACGGGACGCGACGCGTCGAGCGGCGCGGTCACGGCTTCGTGGCGCCCTCGCGGCGCGCGCGCTGCCGGCGCAACTCCAGCTTCGCGATGAGCGCGCGGTGCACCTCGTCGGGGCCGTCGGCGATGCGCAGGATGCGCGCGTAGCCCATGAGCGCCGCGAGCGGGAAGTCGTCGGAGACGCCCGCGCCCCCGTGCACCTGGATGGCCGCGTCGATCACCTTCTGCGCCATGTTCGGCGCGACCACCTTGATCTGCGAGATCTCGCTCATCGCACCCTTGGCGCCCACGGTGTCCATCATCCACGCCGCTTTCAGGGTGAGGAGGCGCGCCTGCTCGATGGCCATGCGCGCGTCGGCGATGACGTCCGCGTTGTGGCCCAGCTGCGCGAGGGGCTTGCCGAAGGCGACGCGGCTCTCGGCGCGCGCGCACAGCAGCTCCAGCGCCCGCTCCGCCGCGCCGATCACGCGCATGCAGTGGTGGATGCGGCCGGGGCCCAGGCGCCCCTGCGCGATCTCGAAACCGCGCCCGGGCCCGGCGATGACGCTCGACAGGGGCACGCGCACGTCGGTGAAGCTCACCTCGCCGTGGCCGAAGGGCTCGTCGTACACGCCGAAGGCCGGGACCATGCGCTCGATCCTCACGCCGGCCGCGTTGAAGGGCACGAGCACCATCGAGTGCTGCGCGTGCTTCGGCGCCGCGGGGTCCGTGAGCCCCATGAAGATGGCGATGCGGCAGTGGGGATGCCCCGCGCCGGAGCTCCACCACTTGCGGCCGTTGAGCAGCACCGTGTCGTGCTCGACCGTGGCCGTGGCGCGCATGTTGGTGGCGTCGCTCGAGGCGACCTCCGGCTCCGTCATGCAGAAGGCGCTGCGGATCCTGCCGGCGAGGAGGGGCTCGAGCCACTGCGCCTTCTGCGCCTCGGAGCCGTACATCGCCAGCACCTCCATGTTGCCGGTGTCGGGCGCGTTGCAGTTGAAGACCTCGGGCGCGATGAGCGAGTGGCCCGTCAGCTCCGCGAGGGGCGCGTACTCGAGGTTCGTGAGGCCCGCGCCGGCCGGATGGTGCGGCAGGAACAGGTTCCACAGGCCCTCGCGCTGCGCGTGCTCCTTGAGGGACTCCATGACCCGGGGTTGGCGCCACCTCAGACAGTCCGCGCCGCCCGCCAGTTCGTCGCGGTAGGCCGCCTCCGCGGGCATGACGACCTCGCGCATGAATTCCTCGAGGCGGGCGTGGTACCCGGCAGCCTTCGCCGACGGCTTGAAGTCCATGGAACCAGTTTAACGCGCCGGCGCCGTCCAGCCACCTCCCAATGCGCGATACAGGTCCACGGCCGCCGACAGGTGCAGCCGGCGCGCGTCGGCCAGGGCGAGCTCGGCGGAGAAGAGCGCGCGCTCGGCATCGAGCACCTCGAGGTAGTTCGAGTAGCCGTTGTCGTAGCGCAGCGTCGCGAGGCGCACCTGGCGCCGCAGGGCCGACACCGTCTGCTCGCGCGCGCTGGCGCGGTAGAGCGCCTGCTGCTTGGCGACGATGGCGATGCGCACGTCGGAGAACGCCCGGATGACGACGGCGCGGTAGTTGGCCGCGGCGTTGCGCTCGTTCGCGGAGGCGAGGTCCACCTGTGCCGCCGTGAGGCCCGAGTTGAAGAGCGGCATCGTGAGCGAGCCGGCGAAGGACCACGCCCGCGCCGGCCCCTTGAAGAGGTCGCCGAACGCGAGGCTCTCGCCGCCGTAGGCGCCCGTGAGGCCGATCGTCGGGAACCACGCCGCCTGGGCCGAGGCCACGCGGGCCTGCGTCGCGCGAAGGCCCTCCTCCGCTTCGCGTATGTCGGGACGCCGGTTGAGAAGATCCGACGGCAGCGCCTCGGGCACCTCGGGCGGCACCGGGATCGCCTCGATCGACTTGCCGCGCGGCGCGCCGTTGGCGAAGAGGTCGTGGGGGCTCGTGCCGACCAGTTCGGCGAGCGCGCCCTCCGTGGTGCTGATGGCCGCGAGGATGTCCGGCAATTGCGCGCGGGCGCTCTCGAGTTCGGATTCGGCCTGGCGCAGGTCCAGCTCGGAGGTCATGCCGCCGACGAAGCGCTTCTCGCGCAGCCGGTAGGAGTTCACGCGCGAGTCGACCGTGAGGCGCGTCGTCTCGAGCTGGGCGTCGAGGGCGCGAAGCTGGAAGTAGGTCTGGGCGACGCGGGCGGCAAGCGACAGGCGCACCGCTTCCCGGCCGCTCTCGGCGGAAATGAGATCGGCGCGCGAGGCGGCCACCTCGTTCCTCACGCGGCCCCAGAGGTCGATCTCCCAGAACGCGGAGAGGTTGCCCTGGTACACCGTGAAGGAGCCGGACGGCCCCTGCGGATTGGTCTCCGTGGAGAGCTGCTGCTTCGAGCCGGCGAGGTTGGCGTCCACCATCGGCAGCTGCTGCGAGCGCGAGATGCCCAGCCTCGCCTCCGCGGCGTTCACGCGCGCCACCGCCTGCTCGAGCGTGGGGCTCGCGGCGAACGCGTCGTCGATGAGCCGCTCGAGGACCGGGTCGCCGAACGACTTCCACCAGTCCTTCGCGATGACGACCTGCTCGCCCGGCCGCACCGTGTCGGGCGTGGCCATGGGCGGCAGGGTGTAGTTCGGCGTGCAGGCCGCGAGCACGAGCGCGGCGAGCGGCGCGGCGGCGCGGGGCGCGAGGGCCTTACGCATGGGGCACCTCCGCCTTCGCGGGCTTCTTGTCGCCTTTGCCAATAATGAGCTTGAAAAAGAGCGGCACGAAGAAGATGGCGATGAAGGTGGCCGCGAGCATGCCGCCGATCACCGGCCAGCCCAGCGCATGGCGGCTGGCGGAACCGGCGCCGTGGGAGAGCACCAGCGGCACGCAACCCAGGATGAACGCGAGCGAAGTCATGACGATCGGGCGGAAGCGCTGCCGCGCCGACTCGATGGCCGCCTCGCCCGGCGGGAGGCCCTCCTCCATCTTGAGCACCGCGAATTCCACGATGAGGATCGCGTTCTTCGCCGCGAGGCCGATGAGGGTGACGAGGCCCACCTGGAAGTACACGTTGTTGGTGAGCCCCACGACCCACACGGCGAGGATGGCGCCGAAGAGCGCGAACGGCACCGCCGTGATCACGGCGAAGGGCAGCGTCCAGCGCTCGTACTGCGCGGCGAGGATGAGGAACACCATCAGGATGCCGAAGCCGAAGGCCATGGCCGCGGTGCCGCCGGCCGCCTTCTCCTGGAACGCGCTGCCCGTCCACGCGATCGCGTAGTCGGGGGTCGTCGCCTCGGCCACCACTTCCTCCAGCGCCTTGATCACCTGGCCCGAGGAGACGCCCGGTGCGGGGTTGGCGAGGAGCTTGGCCGCGGGGAAGACGTTGAAGCGCTCGACCAGCTCCGGGCCCGTGGTCGGCGTGGCGTTCACCAGCACGTTGAGCGGGATCATGTCGCCGGCCTGCGAGCGCACGAACACGTTCTTGATGTCCTCCGGGTGCGAGCGGAAGTCGGCCTCGCTCTGGATCTGCACCTTGTACGTGCGGCCGAACTTGTTGAAGTCGTTCACGTAGAGCGAGCCGAAGGTGGACTGCAGCGCGTCGAACACGCTGTTGATGGGCACGCCGATGGCCTTCGCCTTGGCGCGGTCCACCTCGAGGTAGATCTGCGGCACCGTCGGCTTGAAGGTGGTCTGCACGGAAGCGAATTCCAGCCGGCCCTTGGCGGCCTCGATCACGGCGGCCACCTGCATGCCCAGCGCCTGCGAGCCGGCGCCACTGCGGCTTTGCAGGTAGGCCTCGACTCCCCCCGTGGTGGAAAGGCCCGTGATCGGCGGCGGGTTGAAGGCCGCGATCACGCCTTCCTTCACCGCGAGGTTGGCGCCCAGGGCGCGCTTGGCGAGCGCGAAGCTGTCCTGCCCCTCGCCCTTGCGCTCGTTCCAGTCCTTGAAGGTGTTGAAGATGGAGCCGGCGTTCGAGCGGAACGTGCCCGAGAGCAGGTCGAAGCCCGGGATCGCGATGACGTACTCGTTCTCCGGGAACTTCCCGAGCACCGCCTCCGTGGCCAGCAGCGTCGCGTTGGCCCGGCTGAAGGAAGCGGCGTCCGGCATGACGGCGATGGCCATGATGTAGCCCTGGTCCTCGTCCGGCACCAGCCCGCCCGGGACGATGCGGAACAGGCCGGCCATCGCGAGCATGAGCGCCGCGAAGATCGCGAAGGCGACCAGCGCCCGCTTGATGAGGAAGGTGACGCCCGCCGTGAAGCCGTTGGTGAGCTTGTCGAATCCCCGGTTGAAGGCGCGGAAGAAGGCGTTGGGCTCGTGGTGCCCGGGCTTCAGGATGAGCGCGCACAGGGCGGGCGTGAGCGTGAGCGCCACGATGCCCGAGATGGTCACCGAGATCGCGATCGTGACGGCGAACTGCTTGTACATCTGGCCGGTGAAGCCGCCCATGAAGGCCACCGGCACGAACACCGCGCACAGCACGAGCACGATGGCGACCACCGGGCCGGAGACTTCCTCCATCGCCTTGATCGAGGCCTCCTTCGGGCCCAGCTTCTCCTCGCTCATGAGGCGCTCGACGTTCTCCAGCACCACGATCGCGTCGTCCACGACGATGCCGATGGCGAGCACCATGCCGAAGAGCGTGAGCAGGTTGATGGAGAAGCCCAGCATGTACATGCCGGCGAAGGTGCCCACGAGGGACACCGGCACCGCGAGCGAGGGGATGAGGGTCGCGCGGAAGTTCTGCAGGAAGAGGTACACCACCAGGAACACGAGGAGGATCGCCTCGACCAGGGTGTGCACCACCTCCTCGATCGAGATGCGCACGAACTTGGTCGTGTCGTACGGGATCGCGTAGGACATGCCCTCGGGGAAGTTACCCTTCACGCGCTCGAGCGTGGCGCGCACGGCGTCGGCCACCGCCAGCGCGTTGGCGCCGGGCTGCTGGTAGATGCCGATGAGCGTCGCCGGCCGGCCGTTCACGCGCGGGTCGCTCGTGTAGTCGCGCGCGGCGATCTCCACGCGCGCCACGTCCTTCACGCGGATGCGCGAGCCGTCGGGATTCGCCTTGATGATGATCTCGCCGAATTCCTCGGGCTCCTCCAGGCGGCCCTTGGTGGTCACCGTGTAGGTGAAGTCCACCGGGTGCGTGAGGGGCTCGGCGCCGATCTGGCCGGCGGCGAACTGCGCGTTCTGCTCGCGGATGGCGCTCACCACGTCGCTGGGGGTGAGGCCGAGTTGCGCGACGCGGTCGGGCCTGAGCCACACGCGCATCGCGTAGTCCTTGGCGCCGAAGATCATCGCCTCGCCCACGCCGGGCACGCGCTTCAGCTCGTCGAGGATGTTCAGGTCCACGTAGTTGGACATGAACACCGGGTCGTGCGCCGGGTTCGTGGAGGTGAGCGCGGCGAAGACGAGGATCGAGGTGGACTTCTTCTTCACCGTGACGCCCTGGCGCTTCACTTCCTCCGGCAGGACGGGCAGCGCCGCCTGCACCCGGTTGTTCACGTTGATCGTGGCCTGGTCCGGGTCCGTGCCGATGGCGAAGTAGACGTTGAGGTTCATCAGGCCGTCGGACGAGGCCGCCGACTGCACGTAGATCATGTTCTCGACGCCGTTCACCTGCTGCTCGATGGGCGCGGCGACGGTCTGGGAGATCACGTCGGGCGAGGCGCCGGGGTAGCGCGCCTGCACCGAGACGACGGCCGGCAGCAGGTTCGGGTACTGCTCGATGGGCAGGACGCGGATCGACGCGGCGCCGGCGAGCAGGATGACGATCGAGATGACGCTCGCGAAGATCGGGCGCTCGATGAAGAACTTGGAGAACATGGAGTGGGCGCCCTACTTCTTCTTCGCGTCGGCGGGGGCCTTCGCATCGGCGGGGCCCTTGGCGGCGGCGGGCGGCGCACCCCCCGGCACGGTACCGGGCGCGGGCCCGGCCTTCGCGGCCACGGGGTTCACCACGCTTCCGGGCCGCGCCTTGAAGAGCCCGTCGACCACCACGCGGTCGCCCGGCTTCACGCCCGCGGTGATGATGATGCCCTCGTCCACCCGGCGGCCGAGCTGCACGGGGCGGGGCTCCACGACGTTCTTCTCGTTCACCACGAGCACCAGGCGCGTGGCCTGCTGCTGCGTGATCGCGCGCTCGGGCACCACGAGGGCGTTCTTGAAGGTGCCGATGTTGAGGCCCACGCGCACGAACTGCCCGGGCAGCAGCTCCGCCTTGGGATTCGGGAATTCCGCGCGCGCCCGGATGGTGCCCGTCTTCGGGTCGACCTTGCTGTCGGCGAAGTCGAGGTGGCCCTTCTGCCCGAACGTGCGGCCGTCGGCCAGCTTGGCGTAGGCCTCCATGCGGTAGTCCTTGGGCGCCACGACGCGTCCTTCCTTGATCATCGTGTCGTAGTTGAGCTTCTCGCCTTCCGAGATGGAGAAGTTCACGTACATCGGGTCGAGCTGCGCGATCGTGGTGAGCAGGCCCCCGTCGCCGGTCGCAGTGACGAGGCTGCCCTCGCTGCGCGTTTCCTTGCTCGCGACGCCGGAGATGGGCGCCGTGACGACGGTGTAGCCGAGGTTGAGCTCGGCCTCCTTCACCTTGGCGCGCGCGGAATCGACGGCAGCCGCGGCCGAGTCGTAGCCGGAGCGCGCGTCGTCGTAGTCCTTGCGGCTGACGGCGTTCTCCTTGAAGAGCGGCTCGATGCGCTCGCGGTCGGCCTTGGCGCGGTCGAACGCCGCCTCCTGCTGGCGCAGCGCGCCCTTGGCCTGGTCGAGGGAGGCCTTGAAGGGCTCCGGGTCGATCTGGAAGAGGGGCTGGCCTTCCTTCACCGCCTGGCCTTCGTTGTACAGGCGCTTCTGCAGGATGCCCGAGACGCGCGAACGCACCTCCGTCTCGCGGAAGCCCGCCGACTGGCCCACCTGCTCGGCGATGAGCGTCACGTCCTTCGCCTCGACCGTGATCACGCCCACTTCGGGCGGGCCGGCCTTGGGCGGCGGGGCCTTCTCGCCGCAGGCGGAAAGGAGCAGGGCGGCGCTGAGCGCGACCGGAAGGAAGGCGGCGTGGCGGGCGAGGTTTCGCATGGACGGCTCCGCAGGATCGGAGGGGTGGACGGGGGGGCGGCTCGGCCTGTGTCTGCTCTGGCGGCGTCCGGCGAGTCCGAGGGAAACGCGATTCTATCGAACCCGTCCTGTCGGCACCACCGGACGTATGGCCCAGGCGTACGGGCTCAGCGGGAACCGAGCGAGGCGCGGTAGCGGTCCCAGTCGAAGTGCGGGCCGGGGTCCGTCTTGCGGTCCGGGGCGATGTCCGAGTGGCCGGCGAGCGCGAGCGGGCCGTAGCGCTCGAAGATCGCGAGGGTGAGATCCGAGAGCGCCTCGTACTGCGCATCGTCGTAGGGACCGTAGTCCGTGCCCTCCACCTCGATGCCGATGGAGAAGTCGTTGCACTTCTCGCGCCCCTGCCACCTCGACACACCGGCGTGCCACGCGCGCAGCTCGCACGGCACGAACTGCACCACCTCGCCATCGCGGCGCACGAAGAAGTGCGCCGAGACGCGCATCGCCGCGATGCCGGCGAAGAACGGGTGCGCGGCGGGGTTGAGGCGGCCCAGGAAGAACTCCTCCACCTCCTGCCCGCCGTACTCGCCCGGCGGCAGCGAGATGTTGTGGATCACGAGCAGGTCGATCGTCGCGTCGGCCGGCCGCTCGTCGTGGTGGGGCGAGGGCACGAAGCGCGCGCCGCCGGCGACGCCCCCGATGTCCACGAGAAAGCGCGGGACGGCGGGCGAATCCCCCGGCAGCTCGATCATGCGAGGTGGCGGTAGTAGTAGGTCGACCCGCCCAGGGAGCCGTCCGGGTGGCGCGTGAAGCCCGGAATCGTGCCCGCCGGCGTGTAGCCCAGCGACCGGTAGAAGTGCTCGGCGTCATCGCCCGTGCGCGTGTCGAGCACGAGGAGCGTGCGGTTGCGGGACCTCGCCTCGGCTTCGGCCGCTTCCATGAGGGCGCGGCCCACGCCGGCGCGGCGGCGCGCGGTGAGGACCATGAGCTTCCTCACCTCCGCGCGATGCGCGCCGTTGTCCTTGCCGCACAGCTCCAGCTGCACGCTGCCCGCGATCTCATCGTCGATCTCGGCCACGAGGAGCAGCACGCTGCCCCGATCCACCTCGCCGACGACCTCGTGCCAGTAGGCGAGCGAGCGCGAAGGCCGGATGGGCGCCCAGAAGCCGAGCGAGGCGCCGTCGTTCACCGCGTCCGCCAGCAGCGCGGCGAGGCCGGGCAGCAGGTCGGTGGCGGCGTCGGCCCCCAGCAGGCGAGTGCGGACGCTCATGTCGCGAGCTTTCCACCGAAGGCGATGCGCCCGCCCATCGCGGGCTCCATCGTCACGTGCACGTTCTCCACGGGACGGTACGTGAGCCGCGCGACGCAACCGGCGAGCCGGGCCATGCGCGATTCGAGCAGGGACCCCTCGGGCGGCGCCGCCTCGCGCACGGTCACGAAGACCGGAAAGACCGCCTCGCCGCGCGCGGCGTTCTCCGCGTAGCGTTCGGCCGGCAGGTCGTGAAGGCGCACCCACACGCGGCCGGGATCGGCGCCGTACACCTCGCCCAGCGCGTCGGCCAGGTCGGCGGCCAGGGTCGGGGGCAGGCGTTCTTCCGGGCGCGTCACGACGTCGATGTCGAGGATCGGCATCGAAGAGCGCCTCAGTCGATGCCGAGCCGGTCGAGCCGGTAGCGAAGGCTGCGGAAGGTGATGCCCAGCAGCTTCGCCGCGGCCGTCTTGTTGAAGCGCGTGGCCTCCAGGGCCTTCATGATGGCCTCGCGCTCCACCTGGTCCAGGAAGTCGTGCAGCGGCAGCCCCCGCGTGCCCACGGCGCCGTCGGCGGCCACGGACTTCTCGCGCAGCGTCGCCTGCGTGAGGTAGAGGTCGTGCTCGCGGATCGCGTTGTCCGTGCACAGCGCCATGGCGCGCTCGAGGATGTTCTCGAGCTCGCGCACGTTGCCCGGGAAGTCGTAGCGGCGCAGGGCGAGCATCGCCTCCTCGGTGAAGGTGGGCCGCGGCTGGCCGGACTGGCGCGCGAGGCGCTCCATGATCTCCTCGACCATTCGCGGGATGTCCTCGGGGATCTCCCGCAGCGAGGGCATCTTCATCTCGATCACGTTCAGGCGGTAGAAGAGGTCCTGGCGGAACTCGCCGGCGTCCACCTGCTGCGCGAGGCTGCGGTGCGTGGCGGAGATGATGCGCACGTCGATCGAGTCCTCCTGCGTGTCGCCCAGGCGCCGCACCTTCTTCTCCTGGATGACGCGCAGCAGCTTCACCTGCATCGCGAGCGGCAGGTCGCCCACCTCGTCCAGGAAGAGCGTGCCCTTCTGCGCCGCCTGCAGGAAGCCGATGCGGTCGCTGTCGGCGCCGGTGAACGCGCCCTTGCGGAAGCCGAAGAACTCGCTCTCCATGAGGTTCTCGGGGATGGCGCCGCAGTTGACCGCCACGAAGGGCTCGGCGGCGCGCGCGGAACCCGAATGGATGAGTCGCGCGGCCACTTCCTTGCCGCTGCCCGACTCTCCCGTGATGTAAACCGGCGCCTGCGAGCGCGCGAGGCGCTGGATCATCTCGCGCGCGCGCAGGATGGGCGCGGACTCGCCGATGAGTCGCGGCTGGCCCGGCGCCACGCCCTCTCCGATGGAGGCGCGGCGCTGGTGCACGGACCGCGGGAGCTTGAGCGCGCTCATCACGAGCGGGCGCAGCTGGTCGAGCTTGATGGGCTTGGAGAGGTAGTCGAACGCGCCGGCCTTGAGCGCCGCCACCGCGTTCTCGGTGGAGCCGTACGCCGTGATCACCGCGACCGGCGTGTTGCCGTAGTGCTCGGCGATGTGGCGCAGCACGTCGAGGCCCTCGCCGTCCGGCAGGCGCATGTCGGTGAGCGCCAGGTCGTAGGTGCGCTGCTCGAGCGCGGCCCTCGCCTCGGCCACGGTGGAGGCGGTGTCCGCGTCCACGCCCATGCGGGAGAGCGTGAGCACGAGGAGCTCGCGGATGTCCGCTTCGTCGTCCACGATCAGGACTGCCCGGTTCGCCATCTAGGTTCCCTTCACGGTGAGTCGGAAGCGGGCGCCCGGCCCGCCTTCGATGTATTCCAGGCGCGCCCCGTTGGCCTCGGCCAGCTCGCGCGCGATGTACAGGCCGAGTCCCGTGCCCTGGGCCTCGGTGGTGAAGAACGGCTCGAAGAGGTGCGCGAGGTCCCGGGTCGCGACGCCCGGGCCGTCGTCCGCCACTTCCACGGCGAGCGTGCCGAGCGCGACGCCCGGCTGGATCGTGATCCGGATCGAGCCGGGCCCGCGCCGGCCGTGGCGCCAGGCGTTGCGCACGAGGTTCCACATGACCTGGTCGAGGTGCTGCCGGTCGAAGGCGAGGTGCTGCACGGTGCGCACCTCGGTCGAGAGGACCTCGGCCGGCACCTTCTCCGCCGTGCGCCAGCTCTCGGCGAACTGCGTCACCCACGCGCGCGGCTCGATGGACTCCATCTCCGCGCGGTCGCGGCGGTTGAGGTAGAGCACCTCCTCGACGATGCGGTCGAGCCGGTGGACGTTGTCGCGGATGATGCGCGTGAGCCGCTCGTCGCCCGCGTTCCCGCTCGCGCCCTCCTCGAGCAGCTCGGCGGCGTGGTTGATGGACGAGAGGGGATTGCGGATCTCGTGGGCGATGGAGGCGGTGAGGCGGCCCAGGGCGACCAGCTTCATCTGCCGGGCCTGCTCGCGCATGCGGCCCACGTCCTCGACGAACACCACCGTGGGCGGCGGGTCGCCCGAGCCGATGGCGATGAAGTGCACGGCGAGCTCCGCGTTGCTGCGCGGGGCCTGGAACTGCAGGTACGTGGTCTCGGGGCCGCGGCGCCACTGCGCCAGCAGGCGCGCGATGTCGGGCGAATAGTCCGAGAGCAGCGGGCGCGGTCCCGCCGGGACGGGGCCCAGCAGGTTCGCGAGGCGCGGGTTGTGCTGGCGGATGGTGCCTTCCGGGTCCACCACCAGCATGCCGTCCTGCATGTCGCGGATCACCAGCTCGTTGATCTGCGAGAGGTTGGCCAGGTCGATGGTGCGCTGCTCGGCCAGCGTCTCGCTCGTGCGCGCGTAGCGGGCGAGCGTCCAGCCCAGGCCCGCCGTCGCGAAGAGCGCCATGCTGGTGAGGCCCGCCTGCACGAAGTCCGCGGGCGGGGCGTCGTAGCGGAACACCTGGAAGGACTGCTCCAGGAGGATGGCGAGCGCGGCCACGGCGGCGTGGAAGAACACCAGGCGGCCGCGGGTGATGAGGCCGGCGCCCGCGAGCGAGATGAGCAGCGTCACGCCCAGGCCCGAGCGCACGCCCCCGCTCGTGTGCATGAGCAGCACCATCGCCGCGACGTCGAGGAAGACGGCCGCCGTCACCTGGATGGGCACGCTGGGCTCGCGCATCATCGCCGGCACGAGCAGCAGCGCGGAGAAGAACGCGTAGGCCGCCAGCGCGGTGACGGCGAGCTCCGGCCACTGCGCGCCCAGCTGGAAGATGTTGTTGGCGAAGAGGTAGGCCGCCGAGAGGACGAGCGCGAGCGCGATGCGGTAGACCGCGAAGATCTTCAGCGACTTCCAGCCCGCGTCGTCGCTGCCGGCCGAGAGGGCGCGCCCTTCGGCGGGCTTCTCGTCGGCGAGGGTCGACGGGACGGGGGCCGCGCTGCTCATCCGGCGTGCTTGCAGCTCTTCGGGTCGCGGCAGGTGATGCGGCCGCCCTCTTCCTTCGAATCGCCGCGCGGCATGTTCACCCCGCAGATCGCGCAGGCGACCAGGTCGTCGGCCTTGCCGGCGTGCGGGGCTGAAGGCGACTCGTCCTTGTCCTTGAGCTGCGACTTGAAGAAGCCGCGGAACAGGGCGTAGATCAAGAACCCGATGACGAGGAGCAGGAGGATGCGGGCCAAGGGGGGTTCCCTTTTCTCAGCGCGTGGTCGACTAGGGGAATTCTAAGGGATAAAGGGGACGCGTCCCCTTCACAAGGCGTGCGTCCCCTTCACCCGCCGGGGAAGTCGACCTCGA
>CAZPLW010000088.1:0-16274 GCA_964587315.1 uncultured Lysobacter sp. | reverse complement strand
TCGCCGCACGGTGTCATCGCCGGCCCGGACGGTGCCGCTTGGCTCACCGACGGCGGGCTCAACGCCATCGTGCGTGTGAGCTGGCCGGCGCGCGAGGTGCGCGCCTATCCGCTGCCAGCGGGCACGCCCTACGCCAACCTCAACACCTGCGCCTTCGACGGCGAGGGCGACCTCTGGTTCACGGGCCAGAGCGGCGTGACGGGCGTGGTGCGGCTGAAGACCGGCAAGGTGGAGGTGTGGGACGCGCCCAAGGGCCGCGGCCCCTACGGCATCTGCGCGACGCCCAAGGGCGAGATCTGGTACTGCTCGCTCGCGGGCTCCTACATCGCGCACGTCGACCGCCAGTCGGGCGCCTCGACGGTGGTGGAGCCGCCCACGAAGGACAACGGCGCGCGGCGCGTGTGGAGCGACAGCCGCGGGCGCATCTGGGTGAGCGAGTGGGTGAGCGGGAACCTCTCGATGCACGACCCGGCCGCGAAGAGCTGGCGCACGTGGAAGCTGCCGGTCGAGAGCCCGCACAACTACGCGGTCTACGTGGACGAGCGCGACATCGTGTGGATGACGGAGTGGACCTCCAACGCGATCTTCTCCTTCGATCCGGCCACGGAGAAGTTCGAGCGCCACGCGCTCCCGCGCGAGGGCACGCGCATCCGCCAGATCCTCGGCCGCAAGGGCGAGGTGTGGTTCCCCGAAAGCGGCACGGAGTACGTCACCGTCATCCGCACCGCCTGAAGCCCGTCAGGGCTGCTTCACGAGGTCCACGCGGCGGTTCTTCGCGCGGCCGGCCTCCTCGCCGTTGCCGGCCACCGGCGCCAGCGGACCCACGCCGTAACCCTTGAGGCGCGTGGCCGCGATGCCGTAGGCGTTCACCAGCTCGGCCGCGACCGCTTCCGCGCGGGCCTGCGCGAGGCGCAGGTTGTCGTCCACCTTGCCGACCCAGTCGGTGTGTCCCACCACCCAGAGCTTCAGGTTCGGGTCGCCCTTGAGGAGCTTGGCCACCTCGTCGATCGAAGGCTTGGACTCCGGTTTCACCACCGTCTTGCCGGTGTCGAAGAAGATGCCGTAGACCGCGACGTGGCCGGTGGCCCGGAGGTCGTTCGACATCGCGGCCGCGTCGGCCACGACGTGCTGCTTCATGGCCCCCTTCTCGATGACGCGGATCCAGATCCTGCCGTTGCCGCGCTCGACTTCCGCCCAGACCTCGCGGCCGTCGAGCACGACGCTGCCGTTCACCCAGTTGTTGGCCAGGGTCGCCGCGACCGTGCCGCCGATCTTCGTGAGCGCGTTCTCGTAGTTGCGCAGGATCGCGACGGCGGCGGGCTCGGGCCGGCCGCGCTCGAGCGAGTAGGTGACGAAGGTGTACTTGCCCTCCTGCCGGTTCTTCCGGCCCTTGGGCAGGCGGAAGTCCCAGGCCTCGAACTCCGCCGACTTGCAGTCGGCGATGTAGTAGTCGGGCATGCGGACGGGGAAGAGGGCGGGGTCGGCGCAGCCGGGCTTGTCGGGCGTCGCAAGAGCGGCGCAGGCGAAGCCGAGCGACAGGGCGGCGAACGCGCGGAAAGCGGGGCGTGCCATGGAGAACCTCCCGTGGAAAGTGGGTCGGTATCTCCAAGGCTAGGCCCGCCCCGCGCGCGTTTCTTGCGCTGGCTCAGGGCCGGGCCACTTCGTCCCGGGACGCGCTAGCAGCAGCGGGGGCCGAGGCCCCCGTAGCGCCGGTCGATGGCCTGCTCGACGAAGAGCTTGCGCGTGAGCGCGGGCTGGTCCGGGTGGCGCTCGGCCACGTGCGCGAGGTAGCGCTCGTAGTCGGGCATTCCCATGACCCGGCCCGCGGCCTGGCCGGCCTCCTTCACGCGGGCGAAGAGGGCCGCGAGGCCGTCGGCGGGCTTGTCGCCGCTCAATCGGCTGCTCCCGCAGCAAGCGGCGCCGGCGGGATCTCGATCGCGGTCGGGTTCGCCTGGCGGTACGCCTTCAGGCAGATCACGATCGCGAAGTAGCACATCGCCACCACGAGCACGACGAAGAAGGCGCACACCGCCGCGTCGAGGTAGTTGTTGAACGCGATGCGCTTCATCTCCTCGAGGCTCTTGGCCGGGGCGAGCAGCTTGCCCTGGGCCGCGGCGCTGCTGAACTTGTCGGCGAGCGCGAGGAAGCCGATGCGCGGGTCTTCCGAGAAGATCTTGAGCACGCCGGCGGTGAGCGTCGTGACGAGCAGCCAGGCCGTGGGCACGAGGGTCACCCAGACGTAGCGCTCGCGCTTCATCTTCACCAGCACGCTCGTGCACAGCAGCAGCGCGATCCCGGCGAGCATCTGGTTGCCGACGCCGAAGAGCTGCCACAGGGTGTTGATGCCGCCCAGCGGGTCCACGACGCCCTGGTAGAGGAAGTAGCCCCAGAGCGTGACGCAAAGCCCCGTCCCGACGAGGTTGGCGGAGAGGTTGGCGGTGTCGCCGAGCGGCCGGTACACGTGGCCGAGCAGGTCCTGGATCATGAAGCGGCCCACGCGCGTGCCGGCGTCGACGGCGGTGAGGATGAAGAGCGCCTCGAACAGGATCGCGAAGTGGTACCAGAACGCCTCCATCGCCTTGCCGCCCAGGGCCTGCGCAAGGATCTGCGCCATGCCCACCGCGAGGGTGGGCGCGCCGCCCGCGCGCGAGAGGATGGACTTCTCGCCGATGTCCTTGGCGGTCTGCGTGATCATCTCGGGCGTGATGGTGAAGCCCCAGCCCGAGATCACCTGCGCGGCGTTGGCCGCGGTGGTGCCGATGACGGCGGCCGGCGCGTTCATGGCGAAGTAGATGCCCGGGTCCAGCACGCACGCGGCGGTGAGCGCCATGATGGCGACGAAGGACTCGGTGAGCATGCCGCCGAAGCCGATGAGGCGCATGTGCGATTCCTTCTCGACCATCTTGGGCGTGGTGCCCGAGGAGATGAGCGAGTGGAAGCCGGACACCGCGCCGCAGGCGATCGTGATGAAGAGGAACGGGAAGAGCTTGCCGGAGAACACCGGCCCCGTGCCGTCGAGGAAGCGCGTCGTGGCGGGCATCGCGAGCTTGGGCGCGACGATGAAGATGCCGATCGCCAGCCCGACCACGGTGCCCACCTTGAGGAAGGTGCTGAGGTAGTCGCGCGGCGCGAGCATGAGCCACACGGGCAGGCTCGAGGCCACGGCGCCGTAGGCGATGATCGCCCAGGCGAGCTGCGGTCCCGTGAGCGTGAAGACCGGGCCCCAGACCGGGTCCTCGGCCACCGCCTGGCCGTACACGAGCGCGCCCATGAGCAGCACGATGCCGATCGCGGTCGCTTCTCCCACCCGGCCGGGGCGGATGACGCGCATGTAGATGCCCATCACCAGGGCGATCGGGATGGTGGCGGCGATCGTGAACACGCCCCACGGGCTGCTCGTGAGCGCCTTCACCACGACGAGGGAGAGCACCGCGAGGATGATGATCATGATCGCGAGCACGCCGACCAGCGCGAGGGCGCCGGGGACGGTGCCCAGCTCCATCTTGATCATCTCGCCGAGCGACTTGCCGTCGCGGCGCGTCGAGATGAAGAGGACGATGAAGTCCTGCACGGCGCCCGCGAGCACCACGCCCGCGAGGATCCACATCGTGCCGGGAAGGAAGCCCATCTGCGCCGCGAGCACCGGGCCCACGAGCGGGCCGGCGCCGGCGATGGCCGCGAAGTGGTGGCCGTAGAGCACCCACTTGTTCGTGGGCACGTAGTCCATGCCGTCGGCGTGGCGGATGGCCGGCGTGAGGCGCGAATCGTCGAGCTGCAGCACCTTGTCCGCGATGAAGCGGCTGTAGAAGCGGTAGGCGATGAGGTAGACGCTGAGCGCGGCGGTCACCAGCCAGATGGCGTTCACGGATTCCCCGCGGCTCAACGCGAGCGCGGCGAACGAGAAGGCACCGAGGATGGCGACGGCCGGCCAGACGAGGAGCTGCAGGAGCTTTGTCACGGGCGGACCCTCCGGGGGTTGGCGGAAAAGTAGCCCGCCCTTGTGACGGGCGGTGCACGGGCCAGTATCCCGCGGCGATCCGTCCGTCCTCTGCCCGGGGTCAAAGGGCGAGCGTCGGCGTGGGCCCAAGGTCCCATGCGGTACCATCGCGCCGTGCCGACTCCCCTGCCCACCGTCTTCCACATCCCGGTCTGCCCCTTCTGCCAGCGGCTCGAGATCCTCCTCGAACTCAAGGGCCGACGGGCCGAGGTCGGGTTCGCGGTGGTGGACATCACGAAGCCGCGGCCGGCGGCGCTGCTCGCGAAGACGCGCGGCACGACGGCGTTGCCGGTGCTGGAGACGGCGGACGGCAGGATCCTCAAGGAAAGCCTCGTCCTCATGCAGTACCTCGAGGACCTCTGGCCCGAGCCGGCGGTGGCGCGCCGCGATCCGTACGAGCGCGCCGTGGAGGGCATGCTGGTGCGCCGGGAGGGGGATTTCGTCGCGAAGGGCTACGGGTTCGTGATGAACCAGGACCCGGCGAAGCGGGGCGCCCTGCGCGCGGGGATGCTCGAGCAGTACGCGGCGTTGTCCGCCTTCCTCGACGAGCATTCGCCCGGCGGGACCTTCCTCTTCGATCGCTTCGGCTGGGCGGAGGCGGCCTACACGCCCTTCTTCATGCGCTTCTGGTTCCTCGAGTACTACGAGGACTTCGCGCTGCCCGACGAGCCGCGCTTCGCGCGCGTGCGGCGCTGGGTGGAGGCCTGCCTCGCGCACCCGGCGGCGCAGCAGGTGACGAAGGAGGAGATCGTGAAGTTCTACTACGACTACGCGAAGGGCGCGGGCAACGGCGCGCTGCTGCCGGGCCGCGCGAAATCGTCCTTCGTGTTCGAACCGGATTGGCGAACGCGACCCTGGCCGCCGAGCGACAAGTACGGCGTCTCGGCCACGGACGCGCAGCTCGGGCTCTGACGCAAGAGGCCGCGTGCGGCCTCAGGCGAGACCCGCGAGTTCCTCCGGGGCCTTCGGATGGACGCCGAGGATCGGCAGCGCCTTCGCCAGGCCGGCCTTCGCGAGGCGGCGTGCGCCAGGTGAAAGGGCCTCCCAGGCCTCGCGCACGCTGCCGGGAAACAGCTCGGTCATCGCGGCGAGCAGGATGGCGGCCTGGCGCAGGTCCTTCGCGCTCTTGGCCGACCGACCGGTGCGAAGTTCGGACACGACCAGCTTGTGGACCGCATAACGCTCAGGCATCGGAAGGCGGACGGCCGCGACGCCGTGATGGCAGATCACGATGCCTGGCTGGGTGAGGGCGGTCAGGTAGCTCAGGTGGGGAAGCGCCGTCGCGTGGGCATCCAGTTCGGGCACTTCGCGGTGGGTCACCTCACGGCCGGACGCGGGAGCCAGCAGGTCCACCTGGAACCGGGAGCGACCGGCCTCCTTGAACTTCGTCGAAGGCGTGCGCGGATCGAACTCGGGTACCGCGACGAAGGCGATTCCGGATTCCTTGAGCAGCCCGAGAAACCCGCCCGGCGCGCTCGCCGCGAGCTTCAATGCCTGCGGGCGGGCAATGTCGATATCCTCCGTCGGGAAGGCCGAGACGCGGATGCCGAGCTTGTTGGCGACGGCGCCGAAGGCGTGGCTGCCGACCAGCACGGCGCCGGCCCGGAACAGGCCATGGTCCACCAATGGCGCGATCGCGGCGAAAGGCTTGGGCTCGAGGCCGAGGTACCCCTCGCGCAGCAGCATCTTGGCCGACCGGATCACGTCGTTGGCCTCCGCGATCCGCTCTCGCCACCTTTCGGCAATCGCGTCCGCCTCGGGGCTTCCGGCCGGGCCGGCGAGGTAGCGGTCCCGCTTCGCGCGAAGGGCGTCGTAATGCTGGCGGACATAGAAGGTCGCCCCGGCCGCGTTGCGACGGACGATCACGCTGCCTGGGGTCCCGGTGAGCACCTCGTCCTGGGCGGCGGCGTGATTCTCGAGATCCGCGTGGATCGCGGCGAGCCCGGGGGAATGACGGCGGTAGAGGGGCGCGAGGGCCATGGCGTATCCGGCAAATATCAAAATCAGAGGATACGCCGTATCCTCTGGAAGTCAATTTCGCCGGATACGGCTTCGCTAGCGCATCGGCACGGGGTCGCCCGCCGGCCAGGCCGTGTCGCCCACGCGCTTCAGGTCCATCTCGAAGATGCGCACCGGCTCGCGGCCCTCGACGATCCGGTCGCCCACCTCGCGGAAGGCGTCGCCGCGGACCGTGGCGGTGTAGCGGACGATCGCGCCCGGGCCGGCCGGCGTCTCCCAGGCGTAGCCGTCGGGCTTCGGGGTGATGGGAAAGTCGCCGGTGCGGCCCTGGGCCCAGGAGCGCATCGTGTACTTCTTCGACGCGACGTCGTACGAGATCACGCCGAACGCGTTGAAGCCCACCGTGCCGTCGGGCAGGTAGCCGCGTCCCTCCACGATCTTCAGCGTGCCGTCGAGAAAGGGGCCCACGCGTTCGGTCTGCGTGATCTCGCGCTTGCCGCCGCCGGGCAGCAGCGTCCAGGCCGGCCCGCGCCACACGCCGTTCATGAAGGCGAAGGCCCGCATGGCCTCCTTCTGCGCGGCGAGGACGGGCGCGGGATCGGGCGCCTGGGCGAAGGTGGCGAGGGCGGCGCTGGTGGCAACGAGGGCGAGGATTCTCATGTCGTCGGCTCCTAGAGGCTCTTGAAGAGCGGCATGTAGGTGAGGCTCACGGGCAGCGTTTCGCTCCGGCCGCGCAGCTTCATCGTGCCGCGGCCGGAGTCGTCCCGCACGATGGAGGCGACCATGCGCATGTTCACGATGGTCGAGCGGTGCACCTGGCGGAAGGTCGCGGGATCGAGCGCGTCGAGCAGCTCGCGGATGGGCGTTCGCACCACGGCCTCGCCCTCCTTCGTGACCACCACCGTGTACTTGTTGTCGGCCTGGAAGTAGACGACGTCGTCCAGCAGCACGAGGCGCGTCTCGCGGCCCACCGTGGCCGTGAGCCACGAGAGCGGCGGGGCGCGCGTCGCGGCGGGCAGCTTCGCGCGCAGCTCGTCGAGGATGCGCGCGAGCCCCTGCGGGTCCGCCGGGCGGCTCGCCAGGCGCGACTGCACGCGCTTCACCGGGGCGGCGGGGCGGCCGGGATCGAGGGGCTTCAGCAGGTAATCGATGGCGCCGCGGTCGAAGGCGTCGAGCGCGTACTGGTCGTAGGCCGTGACGAACACGACCTGCGTGGCGGGGCTCGCCTCGGCCGCGGCGGCCGCCACCTCGAGGCCGGTCAGGCCCGGCATGCGGATGTCGAGGAAGGCGACATCGGGCCTGTGCTCGGCGATGGCCTCCAGGGCCGAGCCGCCGTCCTCGCAGGCGGCGGCGATGGCGAGCCCGGGCCACGCGGCCGAGAGCTGCTGCACGAGGTCTTCGCGCAGCAGAGCCTCGTCCTCGGCGATGACGGCCCTAGGCATTCGTCCCTCCGGTGGGCCCCGTGCGCGGCACGGTGATCGTCGCGGCCACGCCCTTGGGGAAGTTGGCGGCGATGGAGAAGCCCGCCGAGTCGCCGTAGGCGAGACGAAGGCGCTCGCGCACGTTGGCGAGGCCGATGCCGGTGCCGCCGCCGGATTCCGAGAATCCGCGCCCGTCGTCGGCCACGGTGACCGCCACGCGATCGCCCTCGGCGCGCGCGAGGATCCAGAGGGTGCCGCCGCCGGGCAGGGGCTCCAGGCCGTGCTTGATCGCGTTCTCGACGAGGGTCTGCAGCATCATCGCGGGCAGGGGAACGGCATCGAGCCCCGAGGGTACCTCGACCTGCACGCGAAGTCTCTCTCCCATGCGCACCTGCAGGATCTCGAGGTAGGCGCGCGCGCAGGCGATCTCGGCGCCGATCGTGGAGACCGCGTCCTCGGTGCGCGGCAGCGAGTGGCGCAGGAAGGCGATGAGGTGGCCCAGCATGCGGTCGGCGCGCGGGGGGTCGCTGCGCGTGAGCACCTGGGCGCTCGCGAGCGTGTTGTAGAGGAAGTGCGGCTCGACCTGGGCCTGCAGCAGGGAGAGCTTCGCCACCGTGAGTTCCTTCTCGGTGGCCGTGGCCTGGGCGCTCGCCTGCTCGCCGCGGCGCCGGTCGGCCACGCGGCGGGTGAGGGCGCGCGTGATGGCCTCGGCGTTCTCGAGGTTGGTGCCGTCGTCCACGCGGAACCAGTCGAGCCACGCGCCGCCCTCGGGCTCGCACAGGAGCGTGACGCTGCCGGTGCCGGTGCCGGGCGTGACGGTCGCGTGGATGAAGTTGCGGCGCTTGCCCTTCGCGGTGCCGGTCACCGGGTCGACGCCCTTGCGGCTGGCGGCGTACGGATCGGGCCGGCCGACCAGGGCGCGCACCTGCAGGCTGTCGCGCGCGGGCTCGACGCGCTCCACGCGCGGCAGCTCGCGGATGGCGGCCTCCACCAGGTCGAAGGCCTCGCCGGCCTCGAACGGGATCTCCACCTGGCGGCGCTGGCGGTTGGCGAGCACGGCGCCGTCCAGCCGCCCGGCGATCAGGCGCACGCGGTGCAGGTGCGAGAACGCCCGGATGGTCTGCCAGGTCACGAGCACGGCGACCACGGAGGCCACGAGCCCGGGGGAAATGCGCAGGATCCCCGAGAAGACGATCATCATCACGGCCCCGAGGAAGGCCCAGGCGAGGAACTTGCGGAAGAGGAAGAAGAAGGCGGTCACGGGAGCGGCTTTCGAGGGGACGGCCGCAGGATAGCAAGCCGGGCGGGCCGCCTCCCCCGCCATGCGACGAAACCGGGCCCCGGCGGGGCGAACCGGGGCCCGCGGGTGCGAAACCCTAGCCGCCCGCCAGCGCCGCCGAGAGGGACTCGAGCTGCGCGCGGAAGGCGGGCTCGACGCGAGCGGCGGCCTGCGGATCGTAGATCGAGAGGTAGACGCCCACGCCGAAGGGGTCGCCGCCTTCCAGCTCGACGAAAAGGAGCGAATGCGCGAGGCCGGCGATCCGGAAGGCCATGGCGCGCTGCGGCACCACCATCTCCACCGTGGCGGGCACCGGCGCGCCGCCCACCGTGAGCGAGACCGTGTCGCCGGCCCGCACGCCCGCGCTGCCGGCGAGCGCCTGCGCGAGGTGCTTCCACGCCGCCTCGCGGGGGATGGCGCACGAGATGCGCTTCCACGCGACCATGCGGTGGCGGCCGCGGTGGTCCTCCACGTAGCGCCTGAGGTTGAGCAGGAAGTAGCGCCACCCGATGTCGGTGCCTTCGAAGAAGCCGTCCCAGGCGATGTCGTCGCCGAAGCCCGATTGCACGAGCCGCACGCGCGTCTTGCCGCCCTCGCTCTCGATGGTCCAGTCGGCCACGAGCGTGGCGCCCGGGCCCATGTGGGCGGCGTCGTCCATCCACTGCACGTGCTTGCCGGGTTCCCATACGGAGACGTTGGAGGTCCAGGTCATGTTCTCGCCCCAGGAGAAGGTGACGCTCGAGCCGACGCCCTGCCCCGAGGTGGAGGCGACGGGCGGGAACCAGTTGGCCAGTCCCTCGCCGGTGGTGAGGGCTTCCCAGACGGCTTCGGCGGGCGCGTCGACGAGGACGTCCCAGGTGGCTTGCTTGGCGGGCTTGCGGTCCTTCGTCATGTCGGCTCCTTCGGTCGGGAGGGTCGGCGGGCGGGGGCGGGATAGGCGCCGACGATCGCGCGGTAAGTGCGGCCGTCGGGCGCGGCGTCATCGTGATACTTCGCGGCGAGGGCGGCCATGGCGCCCAGGAGCTCGTCGGCGAAGGCGGCGCGGTCGGCCGGCGAGCGGAAGCGGATGTCCACGCTGGCCGCGAGGGTGGGCAGCGTGCGGCCCGCGGCGCCGGCGTCCTTCTGCGCGCGGCCCACCTCGTCGGCCACCTGCGAGGCCATGGCGGCGAGGTAGGTGCTCGAGAACCGGTCCTTGAGGCGGCGGGCGTCGAGGCCGGACTTGCCCACGACGCCGTTGGAGACGACGAAGTGCTCGGCGCTCCTCTGGTAGAAGCGCTCCGTGCAGCCGCGCTTCGCCTCCTCGCGCACCAGCGTGAGGAAGCCGGCGTCCTCGAGCTGGCGGAAGTGGTAGGTGGCCACCTGCCGGGTGAGGCCGAGCCGCCGCGCCACGCCCGAGGCCGAGCCGGGCTCGGCCAGCGCCTCGAGGATCCGCTGGCGCACGGGCGCGGCGAGGAGGGCGGCTTCGCGGGGGCGGTCGATGACCTGCACGGCTCTCATGCCGCGCAGGATGCTATTGACAGAATAATTTGTCAAATGGGGGGCGGCGGGCCGCCCCCGCGGCTCACGGGGCCCAGCGGGCGCGGTGCTCGCGGGCGTACTGCGCGAAGGCGATGGGCGGCCGGCCGAGGAGCTCGGCCACGGCGCCGGTGGTGCGCTCCGCGTAGCCCAGGCGAAGGAACCCGAGGATGGCCACGAGAAATTCCGCGTAGTCCGCGGGCACGCCGGCGCCCTTCAGGCCCGCGAGCATCGCTTCGGGCGTGATGTCCTCGTAGGCCACGGGCCGGCCCGAGGCTTCGGCGATGAGGCGGGCCGACTGCGCGTGATCGAGGGAGGCCGGGCCGGTGAGATCGAACGCCTGTCCGTCGCGGTCGTCGGTGACGAGCAGGCGATGGGCCACGGCGGAGATGTCGCGCGCGTCGACGAAGCTCACCTTCGCGGTGCCGGCCGGAAGCAGGATCTTTCCCTGCGTGAGAATGCCGTGCAGCCAGAACGTGTGGAAGTTCTGCATGAACCAGTTGGGCCGGATCACGTTCCACGCGAGCCCGGAGGCCTTCAGCTCGTTCTCCACGCGCAGGAACGGCGTGTCGGCGGCGTCGGCGCCCATGGCGGTCATGAGCACGACCTTCCCGAGCTTCGCGCGCTTCGCCTCGGCCACGAGCGGGGAGAGGAGCCGGTGCTGGTCCGCGTGCCCGGGCGGGGCGAGGAGGAAGGCGCGGTCGATGCCGGCGAAGGCGGCCGCGATGCCGGCGCCCGTGGCGAGGTCCGCGTGCACCCATTCGATGCCGTCGCGCGTGCCGGTGGCGTCGGGGCGGCTGGTGGTCGCGCGCACGGCGTGGCCGTCCGCGAGAAGGTGGCTGGCGAGCGCGGAGCCGACGAGGCCCGAGGCGCCGATGACGAGGAAGCGTTTCATGGAGGTCTCCAGATGGGGTGGGTTGCGATGGGGACATCCTCCGCCCGCCGCGCCGAAGGCGACAGGTCGCGGTGGTACGATCGATGGTCAGAATCGGACAATCCCGTGAAACGCGCTTCCCGTCCCGGCATCGACCCCGTCGCCTACGGCAACCCGCTTCATCCCGAGCTGGGCATCGAGACGTTCAGCCTGGCGGAGCTGCGCCGCCGCGCGCCGCCCGAGCATCTCGCGCTGCCGCAGCGTCCCGACTTCCACATGCTGCTGCTCGTGACGGGCGGCCGCGGCGGCCACGACATCGACTTCCGGCGCTACGACTGCGCGAAGGGCACGGTGCTGCACGTCCGCCCGGGGCAGGTGCAACGCTTCCTGCCCTCGCCGTCGCTGGCGGGAGCGCTCGTGCTCTTCACGCCGGATTTCCTGCCACCCCAGGCCGGGCCGGGCTCGCCGTCGCTCGAATCGCTGCTGGAGGACGCGGTGCCGGCCGCGCGCATCGACCTGGGATCCACCGGCGGACGCATCGCCGAGGCCTTCCGCGGGCTCGCCGAGGACTACGACGCGTACGACGGCACGACCGTCGCGAGGCGAATCCTGCAGCACGGCCTGCAGTCGCTGCTCCTTCGGCTCGCGCGCCTGTGCTCGGGCGGGGGCGCGCGGGCCGCCACCGATACGGCGCAGCGCACCCACCGGCGCTTCGCGCGCGAGGTGGAGCGGCGATTCCGCCAGACGCGCGCGGTCGCCGACTACGCGAAGGCGCTGGGCTACTCGCCGCGGACGCTCACGCGCGCGAGCCTCGGGGCGGGCGGCGTGACGGCCAAGGAGTGGATCGAGCGGCGCGTGGCGCTGGAGGCGAAACGCCTGCTCGCGCACACCGCGCAGCCCGTCGGCGCCATCGCCGTCGACGTCGGCTTCAGCGAGGCCACCAACTTCGTGAAGTTCTTCCGGCGGCGCGAGGGGCTCTCGCCGCTCGCCTTTCGCGCGCGCTACCGGAAGCGGTAGTCCCGGGTCACCGATCGCAGCAGGCGGGGGCGCAGCAGGCCGCCGGTTTCACGGCGCGAATGAAGGCGCTGGCGAACTTCCCGTCGACTTCCTTCGCGACGGTCTCGACGTCCAGCCCCTCCACGTCGAGGAAGGCCCGCGCATCCTCCGCGCCGTAGACGCGGGTCGCCTCGAGGGTGATGTCGACGAATCCGGCGCGGGCGAGCCGGGTCCGGTAGTCCGAGTCGGAGAGGGCGCCGGCGATGCAGCCCGACCACAGCGCCAGGCTTCGACGCACCGCGGAGGGGATCTCGCCGCGCGCGACGACGTCCGAGACGGCGAAGCGACCGCCGGGCTTGAGCACCCGATAGGCCTCGCGAAACACCTTGTCCTTGTCGCCCGAGAGGTTGATGACGCAGTTGGAGATGATGACGTCCACGCAATGGTCCGGAAGCGGGATGTCCTCGATCTCGCCCTTGAGGAAGTGCACGTTCGCGAGCCCGCTCCGGCGCTTGTTGTCCTCGGCGAGCGCGAGCATGTCGTCGGTCATGTCGAGGCCGAACGCCCGGCCCGTGGGTCCCACCCGCCGCGCGGAGAGCAGCACGTCGATTCCGCCGCCCGAGCCCAGGTCGAGCACCGTCTCGCCCGGCGCGAGCTGCGCGAGGGCCGCGGGATTGCCGCAGCCGAGCGACGCCTCGAGCGCGTCGGCGGGCACGGCCCGGGCCTCCTCGATGCCGTAGAGGTTGGCCGTGATCGGATCGCAGCAACCGGAGTCGGCCGCTGCGCCACCGCAGCAGCCGCTGCGGCCGGTGCGCACCTGCCGGGCCGCCTCGCCATAGCGGGTCTTCACGGCTTCCTGGATCGCGTCATCCGGCTTCATGCGTTCGCCCTCTCGCGCGCCTCGCGAATCCATTGCAGCACGGATTCCGGCGCCGGAATGCGTCCCGTGGACACCAGCTTGCCGTCGATCGACAGGCCCGGCGTCCTCAGGACTCCGGCGTCGACGATGGCCGTCGCGTCGGTCACCTTGAGCACCTGGCCCTCGATGCCCGCCTGCGCCAACGCGCGGGTCGCGATCTCCTCGAGCTTGCGGCAGTTGGCGCAGCCGGGGCCGAATACCTTGAGGGTGAGCATGTTCAGTCTCCTGGTGTGGATTGCGGATGGGTGGCCGGGCCGGCGCCGGTGCGGTTCACCAGCGCGGCGATCGAGGCGATGAACGCGACGAGGAGGGCGGCGATCGCGAGGAGCGGCGTGCCATCGACCCACGATCCGTAGGCGAGCCCCGAGGCCGTGCTGAAGAGCGCGACGAGGCCCACGTACGCCGCCGTCTTCCGGCGGCCGATGATGGTCGAGATGATGAGGATGCTCTGCAGGCTCAGCTCCGGGTCCGCCATCAGGTAGGCGAGGAGCGGCCCGCGATGCATGCCCAGGTCCAGGAACATCCGCGCGATGGGCACCTCGACCAGGGTCGGGAAATACATGAAGACGCCGAAGGCGACGCCGGCGAGGTTGCCGGCGAGGGAGTTCGTTCCCGCCACGGCCCGGATCCACTCGGGCTGGATGACGGCGCGCAGCATGCCGACGACGAAGACGCCGGCGACGAGCAGCGGGAAGATCTGCTTCACGAAGCGCCACGACTCCCAGAGCCACGCCTGCAGGTCCTCGCGCGAAAGGACGCGCGAGCCCACCGTCCCGATGCCCGCGAGGCAGGCCGCGACGGCGAAGAACCGGCCCGTGAACCCGATGGCGAATCCCTCGGGGACGGCACGAACCGTGAGGCACGCGAAGAGGAGCGTCGCGACGATGAGGACGAGGCTCGCGCGGGCCCACGCGTTGAAGCCGTCCAGGATCGCCTCGAGCCCCCGCCAGGCGGTGACGCCGATCGCCGCAAGCAACGCGATGAGGACGACCCCCTGCACCGAGAGGCCCTCCGTGCCGCGGCTCGCATCCGAGGGCACGAGGCGATCGAGCGTCTGCTGCCAGGCCGTGGCGCCGTTCGCCGGCAGCGTGATGTCGAACGCGTTGCCGCTGAGGAAGGCGAGCTTCAGGGTGCCGGCCAGCAGCAGCGCCACCCACAGGCCCAGGAAGAGGAGCGCGGCGCGCGATGGCGCGGTCGCGCCCTCGCTCGCGAACATCGCATCCGAAGCCTGTTCGCGTTCGGCTTCGCCTCGCTGGAACACCGCGGCCATGATCAATCCGATGCCGATGCCGAAGGCGAGGGACAGCACGAACCGCGCCCCCGCGAGGTCCACGCCGATCACGCCGCCCGTGTAGACCAGCGCGAGGATGTTCGCGGCCGGGGCGAAGAAGAGGAACGTGATCGCCGGGCCGAGGCCCGCGCCCTTGCGGTAGATGCCGGCGAAGAGCGGCACGATGGTGCAGGAGCACACGGCCAGCAGGGAACCCGCGGCGGCGGCGGCAGGGTAGGAAACGGCCCGGGATGCGCTGCGTCCGAGGAAGCGCGTGACGGCGCCCTGCGGGATGAGCGCCACCATCGCACCGGCGATGAAGAAGGCCGGCAGCAGGCACAGCAGCACATGCGCGGCCAGGTAGGCCGCGAGGTTTCCCGCCCCCGCCTCCAGGAGCCGTTCCAGCAGGATTCCGAGGGATTCCATGGCCCGCCTCGCGCACCGGAACGCGGCGGGTCACGCGACCCGCCCGGGTGCCTTCCCATGATTCGCCTGCCTCATCCAAGTCCCTTGTCCCAAGTCAATTTTTCGGGTTCGTGAACTGTTGAAATGACCATGAATCGAAGTGCCCCCTTCCCGGGGGCGCTTGCTCGAATGGCGGCAGGTTCCCCGCACGCGGCAAACAGGGAGGCAGGAAGCGATGAAACTGACGAGACGGGACTTCATCAAGGTGTCGGCCGTGACGGCCGCCTGGGCCGCGGCAGGGTGTGCGACGCTCGACGAAAGGCCGGCCACCAGCGCCCTTGCCACCCGGAAGGCGAAGCCCGCCGGCCCCGCCAAGGGCGAGTGGGTCGCCTCGGCCTGCCAGGGCTGCACGCAGTGGTGCGCCATCCAGCTCTTCGTCGAGGACGGCCGCGTCGTGCGCGTCCGCGGCAACCCGAACAGCAAGACCAACCACGGCTACGTCTGCCCGCGCGGGCACCTGATCCCGCAGCAGACCTACGACCCGGACCGCATCAAGGTGCCGCTGAAGCGCACCAACCCGGCCAAGGGCCGCGGCATCGACCCGAAGTGGGTCCCGATCAGCTGGGACGAGGCGCTCGACACCGTCGCCGAGAAGATGATGGAGCTGCGCCGGAGCAACGAGACGGACAAGTTCGTCTACATGCGCGGCCGCTACTCGGCCACCTCCACGGACCTCCTCTACGGCACGCTGCCCAAGATCTTCGGCACGCCCAACTACTTCTCGCACAGCGCCATCTGCGCCGAGGCGGAGAAGATGGGCCCCGGACTCACGCAGGGCTTCTTCGGCTACCGCGACTACGACCTCGAGAAGACGAACTGCCTGGTGGCGTGGGGCTGCGACCCGCTCGCTTCAAACCGCGAGGTGCCCAACACGATCCACCGCTTCGCCGAGATCGTGAAGCGCGGCACGGTGATCGCCGTGGACCCGCGCCTGAACAACGTGGCCGCCAAGGCGCACGAGTGGCTGCCGGTCAAGCCGGGCACCGACGGCGCGCTCGCCGCCGCCATCGCGCACGTGCTGCTCACCGAAGGGCTCTGGAACCGCGAGTTCATCGGCGACTTCAAGGACGGGAAGAACGACTTCGTGGCCGGCAAGCCGGTCGACGGGGCCGCCTTCGCCGAGAAGGAGACGTACGGCCTCGTGATGTGGTGGAACCTCGAGCTCAAGGACGCGACGCCCGCCTGGGGCGAGAAGGAATCGCTCATTCCCGCCGCGCAGATCGTCCGCGTCGCCCGCGCCATGGGCAAGGCGGCCCCGAAGGTGTGCGTGTGGATGGGTCCCGGCGTCGCCATGAACCCGCGCGGCACCTACGCCGCGATGTCCGTGCACGCCCTCAACGGGATCCTGGGCTCCATCGACGTCGAGGGCGGCGTCCTGCAGAGCTCGAGCGTACCGGTCGCCAAGTTCCCGAGCCCCGACAAGTATGCCGACGAGCAGGCCCAGAAGGGCGGCAAGGGCAAGAAGCTCGACGGCCGCGGCGCCAAGGACATGCCCGCGATGATGGGCGCCAAGCCCGGCAGCGGCGTGGACACCAACAACGTGGCCACCGGCATGCTGAAGAACCCGGGCGCGGTGAAG
>CAZPLW010000087.1:0-16324 GCA_964587315.1 uncultured Lysobacter sp. | reverse complement strand
GTGCCCTTCTTCGGGATGAGGCGCTGGGAGATGATCGCCTTCAGGTTGAGCGACAGGTCCATCAGCAGCTGCGCGCGCCGCTCCTCGGGGAAGAAGTTGATGATGCGGTCCAGGGCCTGGTTGGTCGAGTTCGCGTGCAGGGTGGACATGCACAGGTGGCCCGTCTCGGCGAAGGCGATCCCGTATTCCATCGTCTCGCGCTCGCGGATCTCGCCGATGAGGATCACGTCCGGCGCCTGGCGCAGCGTGTTCTTCAGCGCCGCGAACCAGTTGTCGGTGTCCACGCCCACCTCGCGCTGCGTGATGATGCAGTTCTTGTGCTCGTGGACGTACTCGACGGGATCCTCGATCGTGATGATGTGGCCGTAGCTGTTCTCGTTGCGGTGGCCGATCATCGAGGCGAGCGAGGTCGACTTGCCCGAGCCGGTGCCGCCCACGAAGATCACCAGGCCCCGCTTGGTCATCGCGACGTCCTTGAGCACCTGCGGCAGGCCCAGCTCGTCGAACTTCGGGATCGTCGTCGTGATCGTGCGCAGCACCAGGCCCACGCGCCCCTGCTGGACGAACGCGTTCACGCGGAAGCGGCCGATGCCCGAGGGGCTGATGGCGAAGTTGCACTCGTTGGTGGCCTCGAACTCGGCCGCCTGCTTGTCCGTCATGATCGAGCGGGCGAGCTCCTGCGAGTGGATGGGCGAGAGGCTCTGCTGCGACACCGGGGCCACCTTGCCGTCGACCTTGATGGCCGGCGGGAAGCCCGCGGTGATGAAGAGGTCCGAGCCCTTGCGCGCGATGAGGGCGCGCAGCAGGTCGTGCATGAACTTGAGTGACTGTTCGCGTTCCATGGTGTCTCCCGGGAGGGGGCCTTTCGCTTAGCCGACGAACGCATCCTTGTTGGCGGCCTTGGTGCGCGCCTCGGGGATGCTGACGAGGTTCCTCTTCACGAGGTCCTGCAGGTTCTGGTCCAGCGTCTGCATGCCGATCGCCTGGCCGGTCTGGATGGCCGAGTACATCTGGGCGACCTTGGCCTCCCGGATCAGGTTCCGGATGGCGGGCGTGCCGATCATGATCTCGTGGGCCGCCACCCGGCCGGAGCCGTCCTTGGTCTTGCACAGGGTCTGCGAGATCACGGCGCGAAGCGACTCCGAGAGCATCGCGCGGATCATCTCCTTCTCCGCCGCCGGGAACACGTCGATGATGCGGTCCACGGTCTTGGCGGCCGAGGAGGTGTGCAGCGTGCCAAACACGAGGTGGCCCGTCTCGGCGGCCGTCATCGCGAGGCGGATGGTCTCCAGGTCGCGCATCTCGCCCACGAGGATGATGTCCGGGTCCTCGCGCAGGGCGCTGCGCAGCGCGTTCGAGAACGACAGGGTGTGCGGGCCGACCTCGCGCTGGTTCACCAGGCACTTCTTCGATTCGTGCACGAACTCGATCGGGTCCTCCACCGTGAGGATGTGGCCGTACTCGGCCTCGTTCACGTGGTTCACCATCGCCGCGAGCGTCGTCGACTTGCCCGAGCCCGTCGGTCCCGTCACGAGCACCAGGCCGCGCGGCTGGTTCGCGATCTCGGCGAAGATCTTGGGCGCGTTCAGGTCCTCGAGCGTGAGCACCTTGGAGGGAATCGTCCGGAACACCGCGCCCGCGCCGCGCTGCTGGTTGAACGCGTTCACGCGGAAGCGCGCGAGGTTCGGGATCTCGAAGGAGAAGTCGCACTCGAGCGTCTCCTCGTACACCTTGCGCTGGGAGTCGCTCATGATGTCGTACACCATCCCGTGCACGTCCTTGTGCTCGAGCGGCGGCACGTTGATGCGGCGCACGTCGCCGTGCACGCGGATCATCGGCGGCAGGCCCGCGGACAGGTGCAGGTCCGATGCCTTGTTCTTCACGGAGAAGGCGAGCAGTTCGGCGATGTCCATCTTTTTCTCTTTCGGTGGGGACGGGGTCTCTCGAACAGCGCGAGGCGGGCGGAAGGGATGGCCTTCGCCAGAGTAGAATCGGACCTCGAGGTCGAGTCGATTATGTCTCCAATAGCCGATAACCTGCAAGCCGTAAAGACACGCATTTCCGAGGCGTTACAAGGGGATAGCCGCGCCGTGACGCTGGTGGCGGTCTCCAAGACGCGCCCGGCCGCGCTCGTGGCCGACGCCCTCGCCGCCGGCCATCGCGATTTCGGCGAGAACTACGTGCAGGAAGCGCTCGAGAAGATCGGCGAGCTCTCCGGCCGCGGCGCGGTGTGGCATTTCATCGGCCACCTGCAGGGCAACAAGGCGAAGGAGGTCGCGCGCCACTTCGACTGGGTGCACGGCGTCGACCGCGAGCGCATCGCGGACCTGCTCGCGCGCGCGCGCCCGGCGGAGCTTCCCCCGCTGCAGGTGTGCGTGCAGGTGAACATCAGCCAGGAGGCCACCAAGAGCGGCGTCGCCCCGGGAGAGGCGCTCGCGCTCGCGCGCCGCGTGGCCGGCCTGCCGGGCCTCGAGCTTCGCGGCCTCATGGGCATGGCGAGCCCCTCGGCGGACGAAGCGGCGCAGCGCGCGGAGTTCGCGGTGCTGCGCCGCGAGTTCGAGGCGCTCAAGGCGGCGGGCCTCGAGGTCGATACGCTCTCCATGGGCATGTCGCACGATTTCCCCGCCGCGCTCGCCGAGGGCGCCACGATGCTGCGGATCGGCACCGCGATCTTCGGCGAGCGGGTCGCGAAGCCCGAAGCGGTGGCGCCGTGAGGATCCTCTTCGTCGGCGGCGGCAACATGGGCGCGGCCATCATCGGCGGCCTGGTCTCGCGCGGCTTCGCGGCGGCGGACATCGCGGTGGTGGAGCCCGGCGCGGCGGCGCGCGAATCGCTCGCGGCGCGCTTCGGCGTGGCGGTGCGCGAGACGGCCGCGGGCGGCGGCCCGGCGGACGTGATCGTCCTCGCCGTGAAGCCCCAGCAGATGAGGGAGGCCGTGAAGCCCCTCCTGCCCCTGTCGGCCTCGACGGTGGTGGTGAGCATCGCCGCCGGCATCCGCCTGGCGGACCTGTCGCGCTGGCTGGGCGGGCACGCGGCGCTCGTGAGGGCCATGCCCAACACGCCCGCCCTGGTGCACGCCGGCGTCACGGGTCTCTACGCGCCGCCCGCCGTGGACGCGGGCGGGCGCGAAAGCGCGTCCCGGCTGATGGCCGCCGTGGGCGAGGTCGTCTGGCTGCCGCGCGAGGAGGACCTGGACGCCGTCACCGCGGTGTCGGGCAGCGGCCCGGCCTACGTCTTCTATTTCCTGGAGGCCGTGGAGCAGGCCGCCCGCGAACTGGGCCTCGCGCCCGAGGCGGCGCGCGACCTCGCCCTGGGCACCTTCGCCGGCGCCGCGAAGCTCGCGCGCGAGCGCGCGGAGGACCCGGCGGTGCTTCGCGCGCAGGTCACCTCGAAGGGCGGCACGACGGAGCGCGCCCTGGCCACCCTGGAATCGGGCGCGGTCAAGGCGCGCATCGTCGAGGCCGTGAAGGCCGCGGCCGCGCGCTCGCGCGAGCTGGGCGACGAGTTCGGGAGAAGCTAGCGATGCTCGAACTGGCCCTCGCCTTCCTCGTCGAGACGGTGTTCGACGTCTTCATCCTGGCGGCGCTCACCCGCTTCTGGATGCAGGCGCTCCGGGCCCCGGCCCGCAACCCCCTCGCGCAATTCACCATGGCGCTCACGGATTTCGCGGTGAAGCCGCTGCGCCGCCTGGTGCCGGGCTTCTTCAAGCTGGACCTCGCCTCGCTCGCCGTGGCGTGGCTGGCGGAGTTCGTGCTGCTCGCGATCCTCTCGCTCATCAAGGGCGTCGACCTCGCGAGCGGGCCGGTGCTCTCGGTCCTGCTCTCCCTCGCGCTCGTGAAGCTGGTGCGGCTCACGGTCTACATCATCATGGGCGCGGTCTTCCTCCAGGCCCTGCTCTCGTGGGTCAACCCGTACCACCCGGTGGCGCCGTTCTTCGACGCGCTCACCCGGCCCTTCCTCAAGCCGTTCCAGAAGGCCATCCCGCCCATCGGCGGCGTCGACATCACGCCGGTGCTGGTGCTCATCGCCTGCCAGCTCGTGCTGATGCTGCCGGTGACCTGGCTCGAGCAGCAGGCGGCGGCCCTCATCGCCCGCTTCGCCCTGCCCTAGCTCCGCCGCATTCCCCCCGCCCGGTGTGCGCTGGGGCACATCCGGGCGTCGATTATTTCAGCCGTAGCCGCCGCAATCCTCCACCGACCCGCGAGCGCGCGATCCGTAGAGTGGGTTCCAACGCGTCGACGACGCGCCGCCGCCCCGGCAGGGTCCTGCCGGGGGGCGACAAGGAAGCCCCGAAAGGAAATACGCACCATGGAACTGATCGCGCTCGCCGTCCTCTTCGCCCTCGTGTTCGTTCCCCTCTTCCTCGCCACGGAACTCGCCTCGGGACACCCGGATGGCGCGCGCCACGCCTTCCGCCCGGATGCCGTCGCCGCCGCCGAACGCTGGCTCGCCGCGAACCCCCTGGGCGAGCGCCGCCCGGCCGTCGCCGCCAACGACGAGCACGAGCGCCTGGCCGCCTAGCCTGCCCCCGGTCATGGACCTGTCACCCTTCGTCTATACGCTCCTCGCCGTGGCCTTGCCGGTCCTGGCGATCTTCTCGGCCGCCGCCTGGCTGGCGGGGCGCGGGGTGGGGCGGGTCCGGTTCGCCACCCGGGACGGCCGGATCCTGGCCGAACTGGTGATCGCACCGGCAACGCCGCCGGCCGCGCGCGCCGAAAACCCCGGCCCGAAAGCGTTTCGTCCCTGACTTTCGCCGATTCGTCGCATCGCCCTCGCGCCGGTCCGGGACCCTGCCTAGAGTTCGTTCCAACGCGGGCCCGAACCCGCCCGATCGAACCCGAATCCGCAAACCAGGAGCCAAGCCATGTACGCCCTCGAAACCGTCGCCCCGCTCGTCGCCTTCGCCTCGCCCGTGTTGATGCTCGTCGCGCTGAACGTCTACCTCGCCCTCGACGGCGAGCACGGCACCCTGCTGCTGCCGGGCCTCGACTCCCGCCGCCCGGCCTTCGGCCCGCGCGCCGAGAGCGTGCTGCCGGCGAGCTTCGCCCGCGGCCCGTCCCGCTCCCCGGCCAACGACCCGGATTTCCGCCGCGCCGCCTGAGCGTTCCCGCCTCCCCCGGCCCAGGGGGGCCCGTGACCGGCCGCGCGAGGCTCCGCGCGGCTTCTCGGTTACACTGGGCCCTCCATGGCCGGACCCGTTCCCAATCCAGCCGCCTTCGAAGGCGAAATCGCCCGCTACAACCGCTGGCGCGAGGACCTCACGCGGTCGGTCACCGCGTACCACGACTGGCTCGAGTCGAACGGCCAGCTGGACGTGCAGCAGTCGATCCGGTTCTACGACCTCCTCGAGAACCTCAACAAGGGTCGCCTCATGCGCGCCTTCCTCGCGGGGTTCTCGCGCGGAAAGAGCGAGCTCATCAACGCGGTCTTCTTCTCCCCGTTCCAGGAGCGGCTCCTGCCCTCCGACGTGGGCCGCACCACGATGTGCCCCACGGAGATCTTCCACGACCCGAACGAGGAGCCGTACCTGAAGCTGCTGTCGGTCGAGACGCGCTACCGCGACGAGTCGATCTCGCAGCTGAAGAACAACCCGGTCGAGTGGAGCAAGATCCGCCTGAACACCTCGAGCGCGGCGGACATGAAGAAGGCCCTGTCCGCGCTCGCCGACACCAAGCGCGTGTACGCCCTCGAGGCGCGCATGCTGGGCCTCGCGCCGATGGTGAACGAGCAGGGCGACGTGCCGGGCGAGGAGGAGCTGGTCGAGGTGCCGGCGTGGCGCTACGCCATGATCAACTACCCCCACCCGCTCCTCACGAACGGCCTGTCCATCCTCGACACGCCGGGCCTCAACGCCCTGGGCATGGAGCCGGAGCTCACCGTCTCCACGGTGCCCTCGGCGCACGCGATCCTCTTCCTGCTCTCGATCGACACCGGCGTCACCAAGAGCGACCTGGAGATCTGGGACCGCTACGTGAAGCCGGGCCTGCCGCAGAAGATCGCGGTGCTCAACAAGATCGACCTCATGTGGGACGAGCTGAAGACGCCCGAGGAGATCGACCGCGCCGTCCTGCGCATGGTCGAGACGACGGGCAAGGCCCTCTCGCTCGAGACCACGCGCATCTTCCCGCTCTCGGCGCAGAAGGCCCTCCTGGGCAAGGTGCGCGGGGACGCCGGCCTCATCCGCAAGAGCGGCATCGAGGCCCTCGAGGGCTTCCTCGCGCGCGAGATCGTGCCCATGCGCCGGCAGATCCTGTGCAAGGCCGTGATGAACGAGATCGGCGCGATGATGCTCGCCTCGCGGGCCAGCGTCGCGCACAAGCAGCAGGCCAACGCCGCCGGGATGGCGGAGCTGCAGGGCCTGGTCGGCAAGAGCCGCGACGTGGTGCAGAAGCTCTGGACCAAGATCACCGCGGAGAAGAACGCCTACAACGCCGCGCTGGCCGAGTACAAGGTGAACCAGTCGACCTTCAACGCCAAGCGCGGCGCCCTCATGGACATGCTGAACGCGGCGAAGCTCGACCAGATGCTCGCCTCGAGCGCGCAGGCCATGGAGGATTCCTGGACGACGGTCGGGCTGCAGCGAGCCATGCGCGAGCTCTCGAAGCTCATGAGCGCCGACTTCGCCCACGTCTTCGCGGCGAGCGAGGACATCAAGAAGCTCATGCAGGGCGTCTACAACACGTTCACCGAGAAGTTCGGCTTCCAGAAGATGAAGCTGCCGGCGCTCGATTTCGAGACGCACAACGTGCGCCTGCAGCTGCTGGTGCACGAGACCGACGCCTTCTCGCGCGACCCCGTCAACGTGGCCCACTACAAGGGCCCGATGGTGCGCAAGTTCCACGGCTCGCTCGTCGCCCAGGCGCGCGGGCTATTCGTCGACGCGCGCCAGCAGTCCGAGCGGTGGTGCCAGGCGGTGACGATGCCGCTCGAGACGCAGATGAGGGACCACAAGGCGCAGCTGCAGGGGCGCCTGGACAACCTCTCCAAGATCAACGAGAAGTCCACGGGCATCCACGACCAGCTGGCCGCGCTCAAGCAGGAGGGCGAGGAGCTCGCCCGCCAGCGCGCGATGATCGACGGGCTGCTTCAGCGCGTCTCGCGCGAGGAGGCGATCGCGACCGGGGAGGCGCCGCCGCCGCCCGAGATCGCGCCGGCCGCCGCCGCGCCGCGCACGCCCCCGGAGCTTATGGAGACCACGCGGCTCGCCGCGTTCGACGTGCCGATGACGATCAGCCGCCGCGCGGCGCAGGCCCAGGAGGTCTTCAAGCAGGTCGCGCCGGTGAAGGCCGAGCCGGAGCCGGCGCGCGCCGCGCCCGTGCTCGCCAGCGCGAATCCCGCCGCCCGCCCGGCGGCCTCGCCGCTCATCTCGTCGGACGACCTCATGGCCGGCCTCGCCTCGGTGCTCTCGCCCGCGGCCATGGCGCCTGCGCCGCCCGCCGAGCCCGTCCCCGCGCGGGTCGTCGCCGAGGGGGCGCTCGCGGGCCGCGACCAGGACCCGGTGACCACCGTCAACCAGCGCACGCTCGCGCGCGCCGAGCCGGTCGAGCACCCCGCCGACCCGCCGACGATCGATTCCCGCGCCGCCGACGGCGACCGGACGGTGCAGATCCCGGCGTTCAACCCGTCGAAATACAACCCGGACGGCTCGCGCAAGGACGAGACGCCGCCCTCCGAGCGCACGCAGCGCATCGAGCCGGCCGCCTCGCCCGAGCGCACGCAACGCATCGATCCCACGACCACGCAACCGTTCCACCCGGAACGCACGCAGCGCCTGCAGGCCGAGTCCGCGCCGGCCGAGAAGCCGCCCGAACCCACGCGCACGCAGCGCCTGGACGCCTCCATCCAGAAGCTGCAGGAGGCCAAGCGGCTGTTGCAGGGCGTGACGCAGAAACCCTAGACCAGGATCACGTCGTACTGTTCCTGGTTGTAGGCCGTCTCCACCTGCATGGAGATGGGCTTCGAGATGAAATCCCCCAGCATCGTGAGCGCGCCCGCCTCCTCGTCGAGGAAGAGGTCGATCACCTTCTGCGAGGCGAGGATGCGGTATTCCTTCGCGCCGAACTGGCGCTCCGCCCGCAGGATCTCGCGCAGGATCTCGTAGCAGATCGTCTGCGCGGTCTTGAGCTCGCCGCGGCCCGCGCACACCGGGCAGGGCTCGCACAGCACGTGCGCGAGCGATTCGCGCGTGCGCTTTCGCGTCATCTCCACCAGGCCCAGCTGCGAGAAGCCGTTCACCGTGACGCGGGTGCGGTCGCGCGCGAGGGCCTTGCGGAACTCGGCCAGCACGGCGTCGCGGTGCTCGGCCGTGTCCATGTCGATGAAGTCGACGATGATGATGCCGCCGAGGTTGCGCAGCCGCAGCTGGCGCGCGATGGCCTGGGAGGCCTCGAGGTTCGTCTTGAAGATCGTGTCGTCGAAGGACCGCCCGGACACGAAGCCGCCGGTGTTCACGTCCACCGTCGTGAGCGCCTCGGTCTGGTCGATGATGAGGTAGCCGCCGCTCTTCAGGTCCACGCGGCGGGCGAGGGCGCGCTCGATCTCCTCCTCGACCGCGAAGAGGTCGAAGAGCGGGCGCTCGCCGGTGTAGTGCTCGAGGATGGGCAGGGCGGCCTGGGTGTACTTCTCCGCGAAGGCCTTGAGCTTCGCGAACGTCTCGCGCGAGTCGACGATGACGCGCTCGGTGGTGGCGTTCACGAGGTCCCGCAGCACGCGCGTGGCGAGGCCCAGGTCCTGGTAGAGCACGGCCTGCGGCGCGGCCGTGGAGGCGGCCAGCTGGATCTGCTTCCAGAGCGTGACGAGGTAGTCGATGTCGCTCTTCAGCTCCGCGTCGGTCGCCGTCTCCGCCACGGTGCGCACGATGAAGCCGCCGGACTCGCCCTCGGGGATGAGCGAGTGCACCTTCTCGCGCAGGTTCTCGCGCTCGGCGACGTCCTCGATCCGCTGCGAGATGCCGATGTGCGGGTCCTGCGGCAGGTAGACGAGCAGCCGGCCGGCGATGGAGACCTGCGTCGACAGGCGCGCGCCCTTGGAGCCGATGGGGTCCTTCACCGCCTGGACCAGGAGCGTCTGGCCCTCGGAGAGGATGCGCTCGATGGGCTTCAGCTGCCCGTCGCCGTTCTTCGCCATCCAGATGTCGGCCACGTGCAGGAAGGCGGCGCGGGTGAGGCCGATCTCGACGAAGGCCGACTGCATGCCCGGCAGGACGCGGCACACGCGGCCCAGGTAGATGTTGCCGACGATGCCGCGCGAGGAGTCGCGCTCGACGTGCAGCTCCTGCACCGAGCCCTGCTCCGTGATCGCGACCCGCGTCTCCTGCGGGGTGACGTTGATGAGGATCTGCTCGTTCATCCGGTTCTCACGATCTCTGGAAAAGGCCGTGGAACCGCAGATGAACGCAGATGAACGCAGATGGCCCGTGACGACTTGAGCCATCCCGATCCGACTTGCTGGCGTGAAACCTAGCCCGAGGCCTCCCTCACAAGAAGATCATCTGCGTTCATCTGCGTTCATCTGCGGTTCCAAAGCCTTTGGGGTCCAGTCTACGGGACTGTCACCCCGAATTCACGCAATAGCTCGCAGGTCTCGAAGAGCGGCAGCCCCATGACCCCGGTGTAGCTGCCCTCCAGGCGCGAGACGAAAGCCCCCGCCCGGCCCTGGATCCCGTACGCCCCCGCCTTGTCGAAGGGCTCCCCGGTGGCGATGTAGGCCTGGATCCGGGCCTCGTCCAGGGGGACGAAGGTGACGAACGACTCGCTCACCTGCATCGAAAGCCGGTCGTCGTAGCGGATGGCCACGGCCGTGACCACGCGGTGGCGCGTGCCGGAGAGCAGGCGCAGGATGCGCGCGGCGTCGCCGGCGTCGGCGGGCTTGCCCAGGATCTCGGTGGCGAGGGCGACGGTGGTGTCGGCCGCGAGCACGGGCTTGCGCATGAGGCCGCGGCGAAGCAGCACGCGCTCCCAGGCGCTGTCGGCCTTGAGCCGCGTGACGCGGCGCACGTAGTCGTCGGGGTGCTCGCCCGGGCGGGGGTCCTCGTGCACTTCCGCATCCGCCCGCGTTCCTTCCCGAAAGAGCAGCGGCTCGTGGCGCACGCCGATCTGCGCGAGGAGCTCGCGCCGGCGGGGGCTCCGGGAGGCGAGGTAGATCGGCGCGCTCATTCGCGGTGGTACGGGTGGTTCGAGAGGATCGTGCAGGCGCGGTAGAGCTGCTCGGCGAGCAGCACGCGCACCAGGCCGTGCGGCAGGGTGAGCGGGGAGAGCGAGAGGATCTTCGCGGCCTTGTCCCGCACGGCGTCCGGATGCCCGTCGGCCCCGCCGATGGCGAAGACCGGGTGCGTGCCGTCGCGCATCCAGTTGGCCAGCATCACCGCGAGGCCCTGCGTGGTGACGGCGCGGCCCCGCTCGTCCAGGGCGAGGAGCGTTCCCCCGGCGGGCACGGCCGCGAGGAGCCGCTCGCCCTCGAGCGCCTTCGCCTTCTCGACCGTCCTGCCGGCGTTGCGTTCCTCGGGCTTGAGCTCCACCAGCTCCAGCTTGATCTCCGGCGGCAGGCGCTTGCCGTACTCGGCCCAGCCCTGCGCGATCCACGCGGGCATCTTGTGGCCGACGGAAAGCACCGTGACGCGCATCAGGCCGGCCGGCGCCGGCGTGGCTTGGCCGCCGCGGTCGTGGGGGGCCGGGCGGTCGTCTTGCGCCGGGGCGGCGCGGCCTTCTTCGCCGGGGCGCGCTTCGCCCGGGCGGGCGGGGCGAGCGGCAGGTCGGTCTCGTCCCCCACGGGGCGGGCTGCGCGCTCGAGCGGCGCGGTGGGGTTCGCGGGGCGGTCGAACTTGCCCTCCCCCCAGAGCTCCTCGAGGTTGTAGTACGCGCGCACGGCGGGCTGCATGATGTGCGCGACGATGTCGCCGGTGTCGACGAGCACCCATTCGGCGCTCGCCTCGCCCTCGGTGCCGACGATGGTGATGCCGGCCTCGCGCAGCGTGTCGTGCACGTGGCGGGCCAGGGCCTTCGTCTGGCGGGCCGAGTCGGCGCTCGCGATCACGATCCAGTCGAACATGGAGGTGATTTTGCGCACGTCGATCGCGACGATGTCGCGGGCCTTGATGTCCTCGAGGGCGGAGACGACCAGTTTCTTGCGGGCGAGCGTAGTGAGTTGTCGGGTCACGCGGGGCTTCCGTAGAGCGAGTGTTGGCGGATGTACCCGACCACGGGGTCGGGCGTGAGGTAGCGGATCGTCGAGCCGCCCGCGACGAGGTCGCGGATGGCGGTGGAGCTGATGGCGAGCGGCGTCATCGAGAAGGTCATGATGCGCCCGGCCGGGACCGAAAGCAGGTCCCGGCGGTTCACGCTCACGCGCGGCCAGAGCGACTTCGGGATGGCGCCCGGCCCCCGGGCCTGCCAGTCGGCGTCGTCCCCGCGCACCGCGACGGCGAAGTGGGCGTAGTCGAAGACCGATTCCCAGCGGTGCCACGTCTCGATCTTCGCGAAGGCGTCGCTGCCGATGAGGAACACGAGCGGGGTGTCGGGCCCGGCCTCGCGGCGCGCCTCGGCGAGGGTGTCGATGGTGTAGGTGTCGCCTTCGCGGCGAAGTTCCCGCTCGTCGACGACGAAGCCCTCGTCGCCGGCGGTGGCGAGGCGCAGCATGGCCGCGCGATGCTCGCCGCTCGCGTGCGTGTTGCCGCCGCGCTGCCAGGGCCGCCCGGTGGGCAGGAACGCGACGCGCTCGAGCTGGAAGGCCTCGCGCAGCTCCGCGGCGAGCCGCAAGTGGCCGAAGTGGACCGGGTCGAAGGCGCCGCCGAAAAGGCCGAGTGCGGAAGCCAAGTGGCCGTCAGCCGCGCACGTGCCCGTCGCCCAGCACGATCCACTTCTGCGACGTGAGCCCCTCGAGGCCGACGGGGCCCCGGGCATGGAGCTTGTTGGTGGAGATGCCGATCTCGGCGCCCAGGCCGAACTCGAAGCCGTCGGCGAAGCGCGTCGAAGCGTTCACCATGACGGAAGCCGAATCCACCTCGCGAAGGAAGCGCTGCGCGCGGGCGAAATCCGGCGTCACGATGGCGTCGGTGTGCTGCGAGCCGTACTTCGCGATGTGGGCCATGGCCTCGTCGATCCCGGCCACGACGCGGATGGCGACGATGGGCGCGAGGTACTCCGCGTACCAGTCCTCCTCGGTGGCGGGCTGCACGGCGCGGAAGCCGGCGGCCTCCAGCACGCGGCGCGAGGCCTCGCACGCGCGGACCTCGACGCCCTTCTCGGCGAACATGCGCCCGAGCGAGGGCAGGGTCGCGGCGGCCGCGCCCTCGGCGACCAGCAGCGTCTCCATCGTGTTGCAGGTGCCGTAGCGCTGGGTCTTCGCGTTCTCGACGATGGCGAGGGCCATGGCGGGGTCCGCGCCGTCGTCCACGTACACGTGGCAGACGCCGTCCAGGTGCCGGATCACCGGAACGCGCGCCTCCTTCGAGATGCGCTCCACGAGGCCCTTCCCGCCGCGCGGGATGATCACGTCGAGGTATTTCTCGGCCGCGAGCAGCTCGCCCACCACGGCGCGGTCGGTCGTCGCGACGAGCTGGATGGCGGCGTCGGGCAGGCCCGCGACCTTCAGGCCGGCGGCGAGGCACGCGGCGATGGCCTGGTTGGAATTGAGGGCCTCGCTGCCGCCGCGAAGGATGGCGGCGTTGCCGCTCTTCAGGCACAGCCCGCCCGCGTCGGCCGTCACGTCCGGGCGCGACTCGTAGATGATGCCGACCACGCCCAGCGGCACGCGCATGCGGCCCACCTGGATGCCGGAGGGACGGAAGCGCAGGTCCGTCACCTCGCCCACCGGGTCCGGCAGGCGCGCGATCTGGCGAAGGCCCGCCGCCATCTCCTCCACGCCCTTCGCGGTGAGCTTGAGGCGGTCGATGAAGGCGTCGTCGCCGCCGTCGGCGCGGGCCCCCTTCACGTCCTTCGCGTTGGCGGCGAGGATCGTCTTCTCGCGGTCGACGAGCGTCTCGGCGGCGGTCTCGAGGGCGAGGTTCCTGGCCGCGGTGCTCGCGCGGCGCAGCTCGGCGGAAGCCGTGCGCGCGTTGGCGCCCAGCAGGTCCACGAGGGCGTGGGCGTCGAGGGTGGCGTTCGGGTCGTTCATGCGGTCCATCGTAGCGGAAGGCGGGAGGTTCAGGCGGCCGCGCGCAGGGCGGGCTTGCCGGCGAGCGCGAGCGAGAACTCGAGGATCTCCTCCCACGCGTCGCCCGTCTCGACGCCCTTCACCAGCCGGTCGATGCGGTGGGCGCGCAGGACGAGCCGGCCGAAGGAGAGGTCGTCGTGCCGGCGCGCCGTGCGGCGGGCCTCCTCGAGCCGCGCGGGGTCGAGGAAGCGGCGCGGGCGTTCGCCGGCCGTGAGCTGCATGAGCAGGCGCATCTCCTCGGCGAGCGCCCACATCAGCAGCGGCGCGGGCTCGCCCTCGGCCTCGAGGGAATCGACGGCGCGTGCGATGCGCCCCACGTCGCCGGCATGGATGGCCTCGATGAGCGCCTCGCGCTCGAAGCGGGAGACGTCCGTCACGGTCTCGCGCAGGTCCGCGAGCGCGATCTCGCCGCGGGGCAGCAGGAGCGAGAGCTTCTCGACTTCCTGCTTCGCCGCGAGCAGGTTGCCCTCGACGCGGTCCGCCATCCACTCGAGCGTCTCGAGCCGCGCCTGCTGGCCCTGGGCCGCGAAGCGTTCCGCGAGCCATTGCGGCAGCTCCTCGCGGGAGATGGCGCGGGCCTCGACCAGGACGCCCGCGTTCTCGAGCGCGCCGAACCACGCCGTCTTGAGCTGCTGCCATTCGAGCTCGGGCAGCGTCACCAGCACGACCGTGTCCTCCGGCAGGCGCGCGCACAGGGCCTCGAGGGCCTTGCCGCCTTCCGTGCCGGGCTTTCCCGAGGGGACGCGGACCTCGAGCAGGCGCCGCGTGGAGAAGAGCGAGAGGTTGGCGGCGGAGGCGCCCAGCTTCGACCAGTCCGCGCCGGGCTCCGCGGTGAACACCTCGCGCTCGTCGCAGCCCGAGGCGCGCGCGGCGGCGCGGATGGCGTCCGCGGCCTCGAGGGCGAGGAGCGCCTCGGCCCCGTGCACGCAGTAAAGGGGCGCGAGGCCCTTCTTGAGGTGTTGCGCGAGCTGGCGCGTGGCGATCTTCATCGCGCGGGCCCCCCGCCGGCGGCGACGGCGATGCGCCGCAGGATGATGGCGGCCGCGTCCTGGCGCATGTCGATGTAGAGCTGCGCCTCTTCCGCTTCCTTCGCGAGCGGCGCCGTCTCGGAGTAGGTGAGATTGCGCCGCACCTCGAGCACCGTCTGCTCCACGAGCGGCTTGCCGGCGGCGTCGCTCACCTGGTAGTCGACGCGCAGGCGCAACTGGTGCTCGTACACGCGGCCCGCGCCCGTGAGGGTGAGGATCGACTTCTCGGGCGTCTCCGAGTTGATGCGCAGGTGCGCCTCGGCGTCCTTGGCGGAGGTCGCGAGCTTCGTGGGGCCGCCCGCGAGGCGGCGCCGGACCTCGGTCGCCACGGGGGAAGCGCCCACGGTGGAGACGTGGATCGACTTGATGCCCATCGGCGCCTCGCCGCGCAGCTGGAAGCCGCAGCCGGCGAGCGCGAGGACGAGGGCGAGGGCCGCGAGCCTAGGCAACGATGTTCACCAGCCGGCCGGGCACCACGACGACCTTCTTCGCGGGCCTGCCTTCCATGAACTTCACGGCCGCCTCGCTCGCGAGGGCGAGCCTTTCGATCTCTTCCCGGGTCGCCGTGGACGCCACCTCGAGCTGGCCGCGCAGCTTGCCGTTCACCTGCAGCACGAGCGCCACCGTGTCCTGCACGAGGGCGGACTTGTCGACTTCGGGCCACGGCTGCGCGATGAGCGCGGCGCCCGGGCGCAGCTCGGCCCACAGCGCCGTGCAGATGTGCGGCACGACGGGCGAGAGCAGCAGCACGGCGCCCTCGAGCACCTCCTGCGCGACGGCGCGGCCGGCCGCCGAGGTGTCGTTCGTCTCCGTCAGCGCGTTGAGCAGCTCCATCACCGCGGCGATGGCCGTGTTGAACTGCAGGCGCCGGCCGTAGTCGTCGCCCACCTTGTCGATCGTCCTGTGCAGCTTGAAGCGCAGGTCCTTGAGGGGCTTGGCGAGTTCGCCCGGGGCGCGCGAGGCCACCGGGCCGCCGGCCGCGAGGTGGTCGTGCACGAGCTTCCACAGCCGCTTCAGGAACCGGAAGGAGCCCTCGACGGAAGTGTCGGACCACAGGATCGTGTCCGTGGGCGGGCTCGCGAACATCACGTAGAGCCGCGCGGTGTCGGCGCCGAAGCGGTCGATGAGGTCCTGCGGGTCGACGCCGTTGCGCTTGGACTTGGACATCGTGCCGATGCCGTTGTACTCGACCGCGGAGCCGTCGGACTTGAGCAGCGCGCCGGTCACCCTGCCTTCGACGTCCACCGCGGGCTCGATCTCCTCGGGCGCGAAGTACTCGATGCCGCCCTTGGCCGTGCGCCGGCTGAAGATGTGGTTGAGCACCATGCCCTGCGTGAGCAGGTTCTTGAAGGGTTCGTCGACCTTCACGAGGCCCATGTCGCGCATCACCTTCGTCCAGAAGCGCGCGTAGAGCAGGTGCAGGATCGCGTGCTCGATGCCGCCGATGTACTGGTCCATCGGCATCCAGTAGTCGGCGCGCGAGTCGACCATGGTCGCCGCGCCCGGGCAGGTGTAGCGGAAGAAGTACCAGGACGAGTCGACGAAGGTGTCCAGCGTGTCCGTCTCGCGGCGGGCGTCGCCGCCGCACGCCGGGCACTTGCACTCGTAGAACGCCGGGCTCTTCGCGAGCGGGCTGCCGCTGCCGTCCGGGACGAGGTCCTCGGGCAGCACGACGGGAAGCTGGTCGTCGGGCACGGGCACGTCGCCGCACGCCGGGCACAGGATCATCGGGATGGGCGTGCCCCAGTAGCGCTGGCGCGAGACGCCCCAGTCGCGGAGGCGAAACTGCTTGCGCTTCTCGCCCAGGCCCATCGACGAGAGGTCGGCGGCCACCGCGTCGATGGCGGCCTGCTGCGCGAGCCCGTCGTACTTGCCGGAGTTCACGCAGACGCCGGGCTCCTCGTACCAGGGCTGCCACGCGTCGGTGGAGTAGGCCTGGCCGTTCACGTCGATGACGGGCTTGATGGCGAGGCCGTACTTCTTCGCGAAGGCGAAGTCGCGCTCGTCGTGGCCCGGCACGGCCATCACCGCGCCCTCGCCGTAGCCCATGAGCACGTAGTTGCCCACCCAGACCTCGACCTTCTCCTTCGTGAAGGGGTGCAGCACGAAGAGGCCCGTGGGCATGCCTTTCTTCTCCATCGTGGCGA
>CAZPLW010000086.1:0-16333 GCA_964587315.1 uncultured Lysobacter sp. | reverse complement strand
GCTCGTCGAGCAGCATGAGCTCGGGCTCCATCGCGAGCGTGGTGGCGATCTCCAGGGTGCGCTTGCGCCCGTAGGCGAGCTCGCCCGCGTTCGTCTGGGCGAAGCGGCGCAGGTCCACGCGGTCCAGGATGGCGAGGGCGCGATCGTTGAGCGTGTCCAGGCTCGAGGCGCTGCGCCAGAAATGGAAGCTCGTGCCGAGCGTGCGCTGGAGGGCGACCCGCACGTTCTCGAGCACCGTGAGGTTCGGGAACACGGCCGAGATCTGGAAGGAGCGGATGATGCCGCGGCGCGCGACGTCCGCGGCGTTCTCGCGCGTGATGTCGTGGCCGTTGAAGAGGATCGTGCCCGAGGTGACCGGCAGGAACTTCGTGAGCAGGTTGAAGGTCGTCGTCTTGCCGGCGCCGTTGGGGCCGATGAGGGCGTGGATGGTGCCGCGCCGGATCTTGAGGTTCACGCGATCGACCGCGACGAAACCCTTGAATTCCTTGGTGAGGCCCCGGGTTTCGAGAATGGTGTCGTCGGTCATGGGCGAGTGGGCGGGATTCGATCCGGGACTCTCTGGCCCCTGCTGAAACAACCCCCGGATGCTAACTCACGGGGCGAACCCGTCGCAAGGCGCACCGGGGCGAAAAAAGGGCCCGCCCCCGAGGGGGACGGACCCTTTGCGCGAGCCCTGCCCGGCCTACTTGCAGATCGGCTGCGCGAGGCGCGAGGTGCCCAGCCCGAAATTGCGGCAGCCGGTGCCCGAAAGCGAGGCCTCCTTGTTGCCGGCCGGCGCGTTGCTCTCGACGACCAGCTTGCCCGTGCGCGGCCCGGTGATGCTCGGCGCGAAGCTCACCGTCACGCCGCAGCTGCCCCCGGGCGGCACGCTCGGCAGGCAGTTGTGGGTGATGCGGAAGTCGCCGAGGGAATAGATGCGGCCGAGTTCGAGGCTCGCCCCGCCGGCATTGCGCAGGGTGATGAGCGTGCCGCCGCCGCCCGAGCCCATGAGCGTCGTCCCGAAGGACACCGCGCCCGGATTCAGCTCGACGACCGGGATCGGCGCCGGCGAGCCGGAGCCCGAGAGCGAGACCACCAGCTGGCGGTTGGACGCGTCGCTTTCCACGACGAGATTGCCCGTGCGGTCGCCCTCGGCCGTCGGCTTGAAGGTGACGAAGGCCCGGCAGCTCTGGCCCGGGTCGAGCGCGCGGCAGTCGTTCGTCTGCGCGAAGTCGCCCGTGATGAGGACCGCGCTCACCTGGACGGGCAGCGTCCCGCCGTTGGTGATCTGCACCGTCTGCGGATTGGTCGCCACGCCCACGGCCTGGGTCCCGAAGGACACTCCGCCGGGCGAGGCCGTCAGCGTGCCCGCGGGCGGCGCCGTTCCGGTGCCCACGAGGTCGATGAGCACCTGCGGGTTGCTCGCGTCCGAGAGGATCTGCAGGCTCGTCCGGTACGTGCCTTCGAATCCGGGGGAGAAGACGAGCGTGATGGCGCAGGACGGCGCGCTGACCCCGACCGGGACGCCCGTGCAGGTGTCCGCCGTCTTCACGAAGCCCGTGCCGCGGATGGTGGCGCTCGAGACGATGAACGGTCCCGAGCCCGAATTGGTGAACGTGATCGCCTGGGAGGGCGACTGGGTGCCCACGCGACGCGGGCCGAAGTCGATCGGGCCCGGGTTGCTCGGCACGACCGTGCCGGTCGGCGTGACCGTGCTCGTCCCCGTGCCGTTCAGGGCGACCTGGACGATCGGATTGGTCGCCGTCGACTGGATGTCCAGCGTCGCCGCGAGCGCGCCCACGGCCTGCGGCGTCATCACGACCGCGATGTCGCAGGTGAGGACCGGCGCTCCGGCCGCGGCCATCGGGGGACCGGAAGGCGGCGGCTGGATGGGCGCGGTGGCGGGAACGCCCACCGTCGCATTGGCGCAGGTGTTGCCCACGATACTGAAGCTCGACGCCGACGGGCCGGCGGCAGTGACGCTCACCACGTCGAAGACGTCGTTGCCCGAATTGGAGACCGTGAACGTGACCGGCGAGGACGTCGCGCCGACGAGCTGCGAACCGAAGCTGACCGGGCCCGGCGGCGTGACGGCCAGGACCGGGTTGGGCACCGCCGTGCCGTTGAGCGCGATGCCGCGGCCGCCGCCCGCGCCGCTCGTGGGCATGTCGAGGTAGTCGAAGCTGCCCCCGACGAAAAGCGGCGTGTACGTCACGCTCGCCGTGCAGGTGCCGTTGGGCGGAATGGACGTGGTGCCATCGCAGCCGGACGCCGTGGCCGCGAAGTCGCCCAGGGTGATGGGCGGGCCGATCGTGATCGGGGTCGTGCCGATGTTGGTGAAGGTGACCGTCTGCGGCGCCGTCGTCGAGCCCAGGACGCCGTTGAACGTGAGGAACTTCGGGTTCACGTCGAGCGAGGCGGGCGGCGAGAACTCCGACGTCCCCGTCCCCGAAAGGGAGCTGGTGGCCGTCGCGGTGATGCTCGGGAACGTGCCCGCAAACACCGGCGAGATCGACAGGTTCCCGGACGGGTCGGTGGTCGCTCCGGCGGTCCCGATGAACCGGGCGCCCTCGTCGAGCCCCAGGCCCGGCGGGTTCGCGTAGTAATCGACTTGGGCGATATCGTTGGCGAACCCGTTCAGCGAGGTGGAGATGGTCGTGCTCGACGCGTCGTAGCGGACGAAAGTGACCAGCGGGAAATTCTGGCCGCCGTTCGGTGCCCCGGGGTTGGGGGTGGGGCTGGCGACGTTGGGGGTGGGGCCGTTGTTGCCCAGGTCGATGCCCAGGCCGCCGTTCAGGAAGATGTCGTTGCCCTGGATGAAGACGCTGTTGCGGTTCGAGCCGATGGCCACGCCCGCGCCGGTGTTACGGGCGATCAGGTTGCCCAGCCCCGCCGAGCCGAGGCCGATGTCGATCCCGGGCCCGAAGCCGCTGGTGAGGACCGCCACGCCGATGCCGTTCGGGAGCGCGGTGCCGCCCGCGCTCGCGCTTCCGATGAGGTTGTTGAAGATCCCGGCGTCGCTCGCCTGCACGTCGATGCCCCTCGACATGCAGCCGAAGACGTTCCGGTCGGCCGGATTGCCGCTGTTGCCGCCGACCAGCGTGCCGGTGCCGCCGAAGCCGACCGTCACGCCGATCATGTTCGCGCTCGCCGCGCAGGCCGACGCGGTCTCGTTCGTGCCGAAGAAATTGCCGGCGACGAAGGCCGAGGGCGCCTGGATGGCGAGCGCGGTCTGCGGGAAGTTGCGGAACACGAGGCCCTGCACGACGGAATTGGCGCCGCCGATGACGAGCCCCGAACCGCCGGTCATGACGGAGCCGTCCAGCACGATCTTCAGCTGCGCGTTGGTACCACTGCGAATGTCGGCGATGGAATTGAACGTCGCCCCGGTCGCCGGCACCGGCGTCTGGTCGTACCCGTCGACGTAGGTCTGGCAGGTGGAGCTCGGCAGCGTCGTGTTGACCGGGATCGTCGTGAGGCCCGAAAAGGCGAAATTGATCGTGTAGGGGTTGCCGATGCACCCGCACGCCGATTCGGTCTGCACGAACTGGAGCGCCGCGCGCAGCGTGCCGGCGCCGGAATCCGCGTTGCTCGTCACGGTGATCAGGGTGGCCGGGGCTTCGCTCGCGAAGGCGAGCGCGAGGGCTCCCGCGAGCGCCGTGCGACGGATTCGGGAATGACGATTCATGGCTGGTTCTCCTTGGCCGGGTACGCCATCATCCATTGTGATGCCCGGCCCACGCGCCGGTTGTGAAACGCATCACATTTCCCGAGCCGGATGTCCCCCGGCATTCCAGCCCGGCCCTACCTGCAGATCGGCTGCGCGAGTCGCGAGGTGCCCATTCCGAAGTTGCGGCAGCCGGTGCCAGACAGTGATGCTTCCTTGTTCCCGCCCGAGGCATTGCTCTCGACCACCAGCTTGCCCGTGCGCGATCCGGTGATGCTCGGCGAGAAGGCCACCGTCACCTGGCAGCTGGCGCCGGGCGGAACGCTGGTCGGGCAATTGTGGGTGACCCGGAAGTCGCCGACCGTGTAGATCCGGCCGAGTTCGAGGCTCGCTCCGCCCGAATTGCGCAGCGTGACGAGCGTGCCGCCGCCGCCCGAGCCCATGAGCGCGGTGCCGAAGGCTACGGCCCCCGGGTTGAGCTCGACGACCGGCACGGGCGCGGCCGACGCCGTTCCCTGCAGCGAGACCACGAGTTGCGGATTGGCCGCGTCGCTTTCCACGATGAGGTTCCCCATCCTCTCGCCTGGCGTCGTCGGCGTGAAGGTGACGAGCGCGCGGCACGATTGGGCGGAATCGAGGAGGCGGCAGTCGTTGGTCTGGGCGAAGTCCCCCGTCGCGCGCACGTTACCCACGGTGACGGGAAGCGTCCCGACATTGGTGACCTGTACCGTCTGCGGGTTGGTCGTGACGCCGACCGCCTGCGTCCCGAACGGCACGCTGCCCGGCGAGGCGGCCAGCCGGCCGACCGGCAACGGCGTGCCCGTGCCGGTCACTTCGATGAGCAACTGCGGGTTGTTCGAGTTGGACAGGACCTGGATGGCGGTCCGGTACTGTCCCTCGAAGCCCGGCGCGAAGATCACCGAGAACGAGCAGGAGCCCACCGTCGCGCCCTGGGCGATGGTCGCGCCCGTGCAAGTGTCGGATACCACCGAGAAGCCCGTTCCGCGCGGCGCGACGCTCGAGATGGCCACCGGGCCCGGGCCGGACGGCGACAACGTGAATACCGCGGGCGGCGATTGGGTGCCGATGCGGCGCGATCCGAAATCGACGGGGCCGGGCGGCGTGGCCCCGAGGTTCGGCGCGACCACCGGGGCGGTCGATCCGGTGCCGGCGAGCGACACGGCGAGGTTCGGGTTGGTCGCGTCGGACGACACCTGCAGGGTCGCCGCCAGTGCGCCTGCCGCCTGCGGTTGCATGGCGAGCGCGATGGCGCAACTCGTGGCCGGCGTGGCCGTGAGCGTCTGGCCCGCACAGCCATCGGAAACGACCTGGAAGCTCGAGGCCGCCGCGCCGGTGAGCGTGGCGCTGCCGACCGTGAGAGAGCCGTTGCCGCTGTTCGTGAAGTTCACCGACACGGGCGCCGAGGCCGAGCCGATCTGGATGGTGCCGAAATTGATCGAACCCGCGGGGTTGGACGCGAGGACCGGTGCAATGCCGACGCCCGTGAGCCCGATCGAAACCGTCGGATTGGTCGCATTCGACGAGACCACGAGACTGGCGGCCAGCGGACCGGCCACGGCCGGCTGCATGCCGAGCGTGACGGTGCACGAGGGCGTGGTGGCGTTCAAGGTGAAGCCCGTGCAGGTGTCGGCGAGGACCGCGAAGCTGGAGGCCGCGGCTCCGGAGAGCGCGACACCGGAGACCAAGAGGTCGCCATTGCCGGAATTCGCGAACGTGACCACGGTCGACGGCGAGGCCGTGCCCACCCGCTGAGAGCCGAAATCGATCGGCCCCGGCAGGCTGGGTGAGAGCACGGGCGTCGCCACCGCGTTGCCGCTCAGCTCGATGCCGCGGCCGCCGCCCGTGCCGGTCGTGGGCATGTCGAGCGCGTTCGTCGCCGCCCCGAGCGCAAGCGGCGAGAAAGTCACGCTGGCCGTGCACGTGCCGTTCGGCGCGACCGGCGTGGTCCCGTCGCACGTGCTGGTGGCCGCGAAGTCCCCCGTCGTGGTCGGGGGGCCAACGAGGATGCTGGCGCTTCCGAGGTTGGTGTAGGTCACCACCTGCGGCGCCGAGGTCGAGCCCACCGATCCCGTGAACGTCAGGAACTTCGGGTTCACGTCGAGCGCGGCGGCCGGGGAGAACTCCGAAGTGCCGCTGCTGGTCGTGGTCGCCGTGGCCGTCGGGCTCGGCTGGATGCCGGCGAAAGTCGCCGACCCGGTGGCGGCGCCGGTACCGCTGGTGAACGCGGAGTCGACGCCGAACCAGCGCGCGCCCTCGTCGATGCCCAGGCCCGCCGGGTTCGAGTGGAAACCGACGAAGACCGTCGTGTTGGCGAACCCGTTGAACGACCAGTCGATCGTCGTGTTGGCCGTGTTGTAGCGCACGAAATCGATGCGGGGCGTATTCATGCCGCCGTTGGCCAGGCTGGAATTGGGGAAGGTCGAGGCGTTGTTCGCCGTGGGACCGTCGAATCCTAGATCGATGCCGATTCCGCCGTTCAGGAAGATGTCGTTGCCCTGGATGCTGACGGCGTTGCGGTTGCCTGCGACCACCACGCCCGCGCCCGAATTGCGCGCAATGAGATTGCCCGCTCCGATGGCCGGCTGACCGATGGCGTTGTTCGACCCGAAGCCGGCCTCGAGGAACACGCCAACCCCGTTCGGCAGCGCCGCGTTCGCGGCGCCGGTGCCGATCAGGTTGCCGCGGATGCTGCCTGTGGTCGCGAAGACGTCGATGCCCGTATCGGTGCTGCATCCGAAGACGTTGCGGTCCGCGGCGTTCAGGCCGCCCACCTGGTGCCCCGTCGCGCCGAAGGTGAGTTCCAGCCCGACGCCATTGCCCGCGCCGGCGCACGCCGTGGCGCCCGGATCGGTGCCGAAATGGTTGCCCAGGATGGAGACGTTGGCGGACTGCACCTGCACGGCGGTCGTGCCGTAGTTCTGGAAGACGAGTCCCTTCAGGACCGATCCCGCCGTACCCGTCCCGAAGGACAGCACGGGACCTGAAACCACCGCTCCGTTGATGACGACACGAGGGGAGGCATTGGTGCCGGTCCGAACGTCCGCGAGGGTGTTGGGCGTCGCGCCGTTGGCGGTCGCGGCACTCTGGTCATAGCCGTCGATGGAGACCGGGCAATTCCCCACCGTGAGCGGCGTGGCAGGCGCGATCGTGGCGACGCCCGCGAACGCGAACCTCACCGAATAGGGCGAGCCCGCGCAACCGCAGAAATCGTTGGTGACCGTCGTGAGCGCGTCACGCAGGGTTCCGACGCCCGCGTCGGCCGTGCTGGTCACGGTGCAGATGCTGGGCCCCCCGATGACGACGGCGCACGTCGGCGGGACCTGCGCCGCGGCGTCGCCCGCGAAGACCATCGAGAGTGCCGTCGCGACGGCCGTGAGGTGGGGCTTGTAACTGCTGTTCATGATCGTCTCGCTGGTGCCAGTTGCGCCTTCGGGCGTTGCCGGCTTTCGCGCCGGAATCGAGGGGGGGGGTACGCGTCTCGGGACGGGCGCCTGGGAGGCGCCGCCCCGCTAGCCCCCGTTGCGGCGGAAGGCCGCCGCGCCCGAGGCGCCGTTCAGGTTGTACATCATGCCGGCGCCCTCGGCGCCGCGGCCCGCGAAGAAGCCGCTCAGGGAACCGCCCGCCTGCGGGCATGCCGGGTTGCAGGTGATGACCAGCTGCTGCGGAACCGGCAGGCCCGCCGTGTTGCCGCGGAACGCCGTGAAGTACTGCTCGCGGTAGATGGGCACCCCGTTCGCCGCGCCGTTGATCGTCTGGCCGGCGATCGTGAGGTTCACGTTGGTGTCCACGGTCCGGTTCGTGAAGTTGGCCGCGAGCGTCGCCGAGTTGAGGGTGCCGACGTTGCCGAAGTTGTCGGTCGGGCTGGTCGAGCCGATCAGGTCGTAGCTGGCCTGGCCGGTGAGCGGAAGCGCCACCGGGCCGTTCTGGACCCCCGAGAAGATGTAGTGCAGGCTGCGTCCGTCGAGCGAGAGCGATTGCTGCTGCCCGCCCGCGTTCACCAGCGCGACGCCGCCGGACCAGCGGCCCCACGTGAGGCCGGTCTCCGGGTCGCTGCCGGACTGCGCCACGCCCGCCGTGCCGCGCGAGTACGCGTTGTGCCCGCCGGGGAAGCCGCCGTAGGGCGCCGTCCATCCCGTCGGCCGGCCCTGCGCGTCCGCCGTGACCTCGTCGCCGCGGTTCGTGATCGCGTAGTTGCGCACGAGTTCTCCCGCGAGCGCGTTGGCCGGGTCCGAGATGATGCCGTCGCGGTAGGGCGACGCCGCATTCTGGAGCGGCCCCTGGAAGCCGACGACGCCCGAGACGTTGTTGAAGTTGTTCGGGTTGGACGAGGTCTGGTCGACCAGGTTGTAGCCGAGGATCGCGCCGGAGAGGCCGGAGCCCACGAAGCTGCCCTCCAAGCCGCCGTACAGGTTGGAATTGCCCTGCGAGGAGGCGCCCGAGCCGTTGGTGATGCGCAGCCGGTCGTTGGTCGTCGCGTAGAACGTGTTGAACGCGAAAGGCACGTCCTGCGCCGACACAGTCCAGGTGCCGCCCGCGTTCGTGCCCGCCGACGGGATCGACAGGCCGAGATTGGCGTTCAGCGTCCGGTTGGTGAAGTTCACGTCGAGCGTCGCGGTGGCGAGCGTGCCGGCCGTGTTGAACTGGTTGGTCGGCGACGTGTTGACGACGCGCGTGTAGGTGGCGGTGCCCGTGAGCACGTCCGCGAGGTAGGTCGGGAAGCCCGAACCCGCGTAGATCCAGTGCACGCTCCCCGCCACGGGGCTGCCGCTGCCGGGGCCGAGCAGGCCGAAGGTCGCGTTCTCGTAGCGGCCGGCCGTGATCGTGAGGCCGTTCGCCGTCGTCACCGTCTGCACGTCCCGCACGGTGCCGCCCGTGATGGCCGGGTTGAGCGTCGAGAGCGTGCCGTCGTACGAGGAATAGCCGCGCAGGGCCGCGCCCTCGCGTTGCGTCTCCTCGGGAAGCGACTGCCCGAAGAGCGTGCCGACCCCGACGATCACCGAGTCGATGAGGCCGAGCGGATCGCCGCCGGGCAGGTTGCCCGAGGCGTCGGTCAGGCTGAAGCCCAGGCCGTTGTTGCCGACGGGCGTGCCGTAGTCCGTGGCCTGCTTCATCGAGGGCGCGTTGGCGTCGCTCGGGCCGAAGTTGCGCGACTCGGCGCTCGCCGCCGGGACCGTCGCGTCCTTGGCCGCCCCGGTCGGATTGACCGCCAGGTCCGCCATGAAGCGCGGGGTCGGGATGTACTTCACGTCGCCGCGGGCGGTGACGAGCACCGTCTGGCCCGGGCCGGTGATGAGCGTCTGCGCCCCGCCCTGCTGCGCCGGCATTCCCGCGCCGCCGTCGCCGAAGGCCACCGAGTGGCTGCCCTCGATCGTGTGGTTCACCGTGATGTCGCAGCTGCCGCCGGCCTGCACGACCTTCTCCGGATCGCAGTCCGTGGCCTCGCCCGCGAAGAGCACGTTGCCCGAGCCGCGGATGCCCACCGTCGCGACCTTGGTCTTCATGACGAAGCGGTCGCGCGCGTTCGCGGACAGCAGGCCGGTGAAGGTGCGCAACGTGCCGCGCACGAGGTTCAGCACGGCGCCCGCCGTCGAGTCGGCCGTCTCGGCGTAGCGCTCGATCTGGAACTGCGAGTTGGGCCTGAGCGAGATCTTGGCCTGGTCGACCATGGTGATCTGCGCCATGCCCGCCTGGCCGGTCACGATCGCGTCGCCGGGATTGACGGCGGCGCCGCGAGCCACGGGAACCCGCTGCCCGTTGGCGCGCTGCACGTTCACGTCGCCCGTGACGAAGGTGAAGGTGCCGCTCGCGGCGAGCACCGGGCCCGCCGACACCGCGCCGGCGACGAGGAGGAGGTGCGAGAGCTTCGTGCGCTGGAACATGGCCTTCCCCTTAGTTGACGTCGCAGCGGACGGCCGTGGAGACCTCGCTGCGGTCGAAATCGTAGATCGCGATGTTCGAGTTGTTGCGCGTGTAGACGTACTGCGTCCGCACCGCGCAGGTCTTCTGGAACTGCCAGTTCACCCCGAGCATGAACTCGGCGAACTTGTCCTTGCCGATCTCGACCGTGGTCGCGCGCGCGAAGGCGTCCTTGTCGCGGCGGAGCACGAAGCCCAGGCCGTTGAAGAGGCTGAGCGCCGGGCTGAGGGAGTACTGCGCGTAGCTGCGCAGCCCCGCGAGGTTCTTGCTCTTGTCGGTCTCGCCGTCGGGCAGCTTGTTCACCGCGCGGTCGTCGCTGCCGAAGGCGGACAGGTAGAGCAGCGGCTGGCCCTTCGCGTCGAAGGAGCGCAGCCAGGTGGCCTGCAGGTAGTACTGGTTGAAGTCCTCGACCGGGTTGGTCGGGAAGCGGATCTGGCCGTACTGGCCGGTGAGGCCCACCTGCGTGCGCGGGTCGATGCTGTACTTCCAGTCGAGCTGGCCCGTCGCGATGCGCCGGTCGTTGGTGGGCGCCGGGTCGCCGGGCGCCTCGCCGTCCTGGTTGAAGTACTGGTAGGTCACCATCGCGCGCCACTGGGTCGGCCCGTCGTTCAGGGCGCCGCCGGCGCGGCCTTCGGCCGACAGGGAGTTGTACTTGGACTCGCCCTCGTAGCCGCGCGCCTTGCCCTCGGCGCCGGCGAACACGCTCCAGCCGCGCGAGAGGGGCACCGAATACTCGAGCGCGCCGGCGGCGTTGCCGAAGCCCGCCTTGCGCTTCACGGAATTGCCGGTGGCCTCGATGCCCACGATGCCGAAGGACTGCTGGGCCGCGGCGCCGAAGTCCGACGGCACGCCCGTGATGTTGGAGTCGTATCCCAGGCCCAGCTCGCCATAGCCGATCCAGCCGGCGGTCGTCTGCTTCTTGCGCGCGTTGATGGCCTCGAGGTAGCGCGCGATCGTCTGCTGCGCCGCCGGCGGCGGGTTGCTCGCGGCGAGCGAGCGGAAGGACGCCTCGGCCAGGTCGAAGGAGCCCGCCGCGAAGTAGGCGCGGGCGAGGTCCATCTGCGCGCCGGCGTGATTGGGGTTCACCGCGAGCACCCGCTCGAACGCGATGATGGCGTCGTCGATCTTGCCGCTGTCCAGCGAGGCGACGCCCAGCAGGTAGTCGTACTCGAGGTTCCCGGCGAGCTTGTCCTGCAGCCCGATGAGTTCCATGTACGCCTTCCTGGGGTCGTTCTCGTTGAGCAGGCGCCTCGCCTTGTCGAGCGTGGCCGGACCTGCCGCGGCGGTGAGGCTGAAGCCGGCGGCGACGAACAGGCCGGCGACGGTGAGCCACGGGCGTGCGCGGAAGTTCATGGAATGCTCGCCTTCTCTTACGGGGGGATGGGGGTCCGCCGGCTGCCCGGGAAATCCTGCCCGGCATGCCGCGGGACAGTCGTCCGGATCCCAACCAATCGATGGTAAGTCAATCACTTACGCGATGCAAACGACATTTTGCTTGAGGGATTGGCGACTTTTCATGAAAAAACAATGTGATAATTCAGCCATTGCAGCCGAAACGCAGCGTCAAGGACCGGCCCCCATGGATCTGCCGCCCCCCTCCCCCGATGTCCTCCTCGAAAGCCGGGCGGGCGGCGTCGCGACCCTCACGCTCAATCGCCCGCGCCAGTACAACGCGCTCTCGGCCGCCCTCCTGGAACGCCTGCACGCCGCGCTCGAGGCGATCGCGCGGGACGAATCCGTCCGCGTGGTGGTGATCGCGGCCTCGGGGCCCGCCTTCTGCGCCGGCCACGACCTGAAGGAGATGCGCGCGCTCGGCTCGCAGGGGCAGGTCGAGGAGCTCTTCGCCCGGTGCTCGGCGTTCATGCGCCAGCTGGTCGCGCTGCCGCAGCCCGTCATCGCCCAGGTGCAGGGGCTCGCGACGGCCGCCGGATGCCAGCTCGTCGCCCAGTGCGACCTCGCCGTGGCGAGCGTCGACGCGCGGTTCGCCGCCTCCGGCGTGAGCCTCGGCCTCTTCTGCTCGACGCCCGCCGTGCCGCTTTCGCGCAATCTCCCCCGCAAGCGGGCCGCGGAGATGCTGTTCACGGGGGAGTTCATCGACGCGGAGACGGCGCTCGACTGGGGCCTTCTGAACCGCGTGTGCCCTTCGGACCGGCTGGCCGAGACGGTGCGCGACCTGGCGAACCAGCTCATCGCGAAGCCCCGCGCCACGCTCGCGCTGGGCAAGGCCCTTTTCTACCGCCAGCTCGAGGCGGGGCTCGCGGACGCCTACGCGGACGCCTCGCGCACCATCGCGGGCAATTTCGCCGACCCGTTCGCGGCCGAGGGCATCGCCGCCTTCCTCGAGAAGCGCCCCCCGCGCTGGTAGCTCACCCGCGCGGCGCCCAGCGGAATCCCCTGCGACGATCGCGCAGGATTTCCCGGGCGGCATTGTGCCCCGGCACGCCCGTCACGCCACCGCCCGGGTGCGCGCCCGCCCCGCACAGGTACAAGCCCGAGAGCGGCATCCGGTAGTCCCCGTGCCCCAGCGCCGGCCGCGCGCTGAAGAGCTGGTTGAGGGTGAGCTTGCCGTGGAAGATGTCGCCGCCCTCGAGGCCGAACTCGCGCTCGAGATCCGCGGGCGAGAGGATGCGCCGGGCGAGGACGCTCGCGGAGAAGTTCGGCGCGTGCCGGTCGACCAGGGCGAGGATCGCGTCGGCGGCAGCCTCGCGTTCGCGCTCCCAGGATCGCCCGTCGGGCAGGCGGTACCGGAAGTGCTGGCAGAAGAGGCTCGCCACGTGCATGCCCTTCGGCGCGAGCGAATCGTCCACCGTGCTGGGGATGAGGATCTCGACGACGGGTTCGTCGGACCAGCCGCGCTCGCGCGCGCTCGCCTGCGCGCGGTCCATGTAGTCCAGCGTGGGCGCCAGGATGATGCCCGAGCCGTGGTGGGGCGCCTGCGCCCTGCCCGGCAGGCAGGTGAAATCCGGCAGCTCCGAGAGCGCGACGTTCATGCGGAAGGTCGCCGACTCGCAGGCGAAATCGCGGATGGCCTCGGGCCACCCCTCCCCGCCCGCCAGCCGGGCCAGCACGCGCGGATTGGCGTTGCCCGCCACGCAGCGCGCGGGGATTTCCGTGCCGTCGTCCAGCACGAGGCCCGTCGCCTGCCCGTCCTTCGAGAGGATCCGCGCGACGCCGTTGCCCACATGGATGCGCACTCCGCGCGCCTCGGCCTCCCTTGCGAGCGCCTGCGTGATCGCGCCCATGCCGCCGATCGCGTGGCCCCAGGAGCCTTTCTTCCCGTTCACCTCGCCGAAGACGTGGTGCAGCAGCACGTACGCCGTGCCCGGGGAATACGGGCTCGCGAAGTTGCCCACGACGCTGTCGAAGCCGAAGCAGGCGCGGACCGGATCCGACTCGAACCAGCGCTCCAGCCAGTCGCCCGCGGACATCGTGAAGAGTTCGAGCACGTCGCGCTGCGCTTCCAGCGGCAACCGGGCCACGCCGCGCCCGGCCTTCCACGCGCGCAGGATCTCGCCCATACCCCCGCCCGCGTTGGGCGGCGTCTCGAGCAGCAGTCCGCGCAGCACGTCGGCCACGCGCTCGAGGCGATCGTAGTAGGCAGGCAGGCGACCGGCGTCGCGCGCGCTGAACTTCGCCACCTCCCGCTGCGAGGCCTCGAGCCCGCCGCCCATCTTCAGGTACCGGCCGTCCGCGGTGGGCAGGAAGTTCGAGAACGGCCGCTCGACGACGCGCAGGCCGTGCTCGGTGAGGCGCAGGTCTCGGATCACCTTCGGGTTGAGCAGGCTCACCGTGTAGCTCGCGGCCGAGTTGCGGAAGCCGGGATGGAAGGCCTCGGTGACCGCCGCGCCGCCCACGACGTCGCGACGCTCGAAGACGCCGACCTCCAGGCCCGCGCCCGCCAGGTAGCACGCGCAGGCGAGGCCGTTGTGCCCCGCGCCGACGATGGCGCAGTCGAGCGGCGCCGCGCTCACGCGAGCAGGAAGTCCCGGATCGCGCCCACCTGGAAGTCGTCCATCAGCATGGGGGCGTGGCCCGTGCGCGGCACCTCGACCGCCTGCGTGCCCGGGCGCTCGAGCATGCGGGCGAGGATGCCGGGCGTGAGGAGGTCCGACGAATCGCCGCGCAGGATGAGCACGGGCGAGCGCACGGCCATCCAGAAGGCGGAGAGGTCGACATCGGCGTGCGCCGCGCCCTTGAACGGCGCCGCGACGCCCGGATCGTAGTGGAAGCGCCACTTGCCGTCGTCGCCCTGCCGCGCCACGTGCACCGCGAGGTGGCGCCATTGCGCGGCCGTGAGTTCGCCGAAGGGGCTCACCGACTTCATGACCGCCTCGAGCTGCTCCAGCGAATCGAAGGCCGGGTTGAGGCCCACGTACTGCGCGATCCGCTCGAGCGAGGCCTTGGGGACCACGGAGCCGACGTCGTTCAGCACGAGCTTGGCCACCGGCGTTCGCGGCCACGCGGCGAGGAGCATGCCGAGGATGCCGCCCATCGAGGTGCCCACCCAGTCGACGCGCTCCGCGCCCAGTGCCGCCAGCATCGCCGCGGCGTCGGCGCAGTAGACGGGGTAGCCGTAGTCGTTCTTGTCCGCGAGCCAGTCGCTCATGCCGCGGCCGGGCGCATCGGGGCACACGACCCGGTATTCGTCGCTCATGCGCTCGGCGAGGTAGTCGAAATCGCGCGCGCAGCGGGTGAGGCCGTGGGCGCAGACGAGGACGCGCGGGTTCTCCGGGTCGCCCCATTCCGTCCAGCGCAGGCGGTGGAAGCCGTGGGGGTCGAGGCAGAGGACGGAGCCTTCACGCATGGGGGATCCTTTGGAGGCGAGGCTTTGGAACCGCAGATGAACGCAGATGAACGCAGATGATTGTCAGGTATGTTTGCGACGTCGTGACTGATAGCGTCAACGAATTGGTTCGAGGATTCCAGTAGTCCGCTTCACGAAACCCATCCGCGTTCATCTGCGTTCATCTGCGGTTCCAACGCCTTTCCCCCGCATCACTCGAACGAGCTCTTGCTCCGCGCCCGGTCGCGCAGCAGGAACTTCTGGATCTTCCCCGTCGACGTCTTGGGCAGCGGCCCGAAGACCACGCTTTTCGGGATCTTGAACCGCGCCATCCGCGACCGGCAGTACTCGATGAGCTCCGCCTCGGTGACGCTGGCGCCGTCCTTCAGCTCGACGAACGCGCACGGCGTCTCGCCCCACTTCTCGTCCGGCTGCGCCACCACGGCCGCGAGCATCACCGCCGGGTGCCCGTAGAGCACGTCCTCCACCTCCTGCGACGAGATGTTCTCGCCCCCGGAGATGATCACGTCCTTGGACCGGTCCTTGATCTTGATGTAGCCGTCGGGCTGCATCACCGCGAGGTCGCCGGAATGGAACCAGCCGCCGCGGAACGCCTCGGCCGTCGCCTTCGGGTTCTTGAGGTAGCCCTTCATGGTGATGTTGCCCCGGAACATGATCTCGCCCATGGTCTCGTTGTCCCACGGGACGGGCTCCATCGTGTCCGGGTTCATGACCGTCATGCCCTCCTCCAGCAGGTACGCCACGCCCTGGCGGCCGTTCAGCTTCACCTGCTCCTCGATCGCGAGCGATTTCCACGCGTCGTGCTTGGCGCAGACCGCGGCGGGCCCGTAGGTCTCCGTGAGGCCGTAGACGTGGGTGATGTCGAAGCCCATGCGCCCCATGCCGTCGATCACGGCGGCCGGCGGCGGGGCGGCGGCGACCAGGCAGTGCACCTCGTGCCCGATGCCCGCCTTCCACTCGGCCGGGGCGTTCATGAGCATCGAGTGCACGATGGGCGCGCCGCAGTAGTGGGTGACCTTGTGCTCGCGGATGAGGTCGAGGATGAGCTTCGGGTCCACCTTGCGCAGGCACACGCTGGTCCCGGCCGCGGCGGCCATGGTCCAGTTGAAGCACCAGCCGTTGCAGTGGAACATCGGCAGCGTCCACAGGTAGGTGGCGTGCTTGGGCATCGACCAGTCGAGGATGTTGTTGATGGCGTTGAGGTACGCGCCGCGGTAGTGGTAGACCACGCCCTTGGGGTTTCCCGTCGTGCCCGAGGTGTAGTTGAGGGCGATGGCGTCCCACTCGTCCGGGGGGAAGGTCCATTCGAACTGCTCGTTTCCCTCGCCCAGGAAGTCCTCGTACTCCTTCTCGCCCAGGAACTTCCCGCCCTCGTGCATCGCGTCGTCCACGTCGATCACCAGCGGCCGCGCCTTGCAGAGGGCCAGGGCCTTCTCGACCGTGCCGCTGAATTCGCGGTCGGTGAAGAGCACCTTCGCCTCGCCGTGGTCGAGCATGAAGGCGATGGCCTCCGCGTCCAGGCGCGTGTTGAGGGTGTTCACGACCGCCCCGATCATGGCCGGGCCGAAGTGCAGTTCCACCATGGCCGGCACGTTGGGCAGCATCGCGGCGACCGTGTCCCCGCGCGCCACGCCGCGCCCGGCCAGGGCCGAGGCGAGGCGGCGGCAACGCGAGTAGACGTCCTTCCAAGGGCGGCGAAGGCTCCCGTGGATCACCGCGACGGAGTCGGGATACACGTAGGCGGCCTTCGCCAGGAAGGACACCGGCGTGAGGGCGGTGTAGTTGGCCTCGTTGCGATCGAGGCCCTTCTCGTAGGGGTGCGTCATGGAATTCTTCTCCGTGGCTTTCGTTTCGGGCGCCCCGCCTCAGGCAAACCGCCTCTCGCCCGCCTTCCGGGCAAGCCCCGCCCAGCGTTGGGCCGCCCGGCCGGCTTTTGGACGCCGGCG
>CAZPLW010000085.1:0-16446 GCA_964587315.1 uncultured Lysobacter sp. | reverse complement strand
CAGGGCGGCGCTTCATCGGCCTCTTGCGGGACGGGTGCCCCGGAATTTCGGGCCAGCCAACCCACGGCAGGCCCGAAATTCCGACCCGTCCAACGATGGCGGCGCTGCGGCCGCCATCCTGCGACGGCCGCGCCGCCATGGAAAGTTGACGAGTCACCCGCCATCGGCCAATCGTCGCAGTAGGATGCAGCGCCGCTTCTGCCGTGGCTCCGGTTCGAGCCGACGCATCCATGGGCACGGCCGCATCGAGGGCAAGGGCACGCCGTCGAAATTCATGGCGGCGCGGACGTCGCAGGATCGGCCCCGGGGGGTGTGCGGGGTCGATCATTGGATGGGTCGGTTTTTGGGGTCAGTCGTGTGTTGACGGGCCCCAAAAACCGGGGCACCCATCCCGCAAGAGTCCGTGATTGCGCCGCCCTGAAATTCGGAGACGATTCCCGCCCCTCGATGCATTCTGCGACGCAACACAATTTCCCGCTTGCGCGGGGTCGGCTGGAAATCAACCTTCGACCAGCCGCCCGATCGCCTTCAGCACCGCGAGGAAGTCGTCGCGCTTGAAGGGCTTGGCGAGGGTGCCGTCGAAGCCCTCGCGGACCTTCTTCTCGCGGAAGCCCGGCGAGTGATCCATGCTGGTGGCGTAGATCTTGGTGTTCTCCGGGTCCTTCGTCACGTGGCTGCGCAGCGCCGTCGCGGCCCCCGGCCCGTCGAGGCCCTTGAGCGAGGTGTCGACCAGCACGAGGTCGTAGACGTCCTGCACCAGCGCGGCGAGGGCCTCGGGCAGGTCCTGCGCCACCGACAGGCTGCAGTCGCGCTTCCTCAGGATGTGCGCCGCGAGCATGTGGCTGTCGCGGTGCGCGTCCACCAGCAGGATCGTCGCGCCCTTCCTCTGCTCGCGCAGGGAGTGGCGCGTGACGAGCGTCGGCGTCTCGTCGGCGTCGAGCGAGGCGCCCGTCACGGCGACGACGGCCTCGTAGAGCTGCTGGGCCGCGGCCGGATAGCGCAGGTACGCGGAGATGCCGTTCTCGCGGCAGGCGATGGCGTCGCCCGGCCGGCCGTGCGTGGCGAGCATCATCACCAGCGCCTGGGAGAGCCGCGGGTGGTTGCGCACGCGGAAGGCGAGGAGGAACCCGTCCTGCACCGGCAGTCGGTTCGAGACGATCACGAGCGGCACGGGGCTGCCCTCGTCGTCCAGGCGCTCGAGGAACTTGAGCGCCATGGAGGCGTTGTCGGCTTCCATGGGCGTCATGCGCCAGCCGCGCAGCAGGTTCGTGAGCTCGTGGCGCTGCGCCGGGTCCTCGCACACGACGAGCGCGGGCAGTCCCACGAGGGACACGTACGTGGCGCGTCGCGGCGGCGGCGGCGGTGGGCGGACGGGAAACTCGATCGTGAAGCCGTAGAGCGCCTCCGTGCCCGGGCGCTGGCCGATCACGAGGCGGCCACCCATCGCGCCCACCATGAAGCGCGCGACGGCGACGCCCATGCCGGCTTCGGCCGCGATCGGCGCGCGGGCCGCCGAGTTCTTGTCGCCCGCCGGCGAGGCGATCCACACGGCGAACGAGAGCTGGATGCCGCCGTCGGTCGTGTACTCGGGGGCGATCTGCAGCGTGATCTCGGACCCGGGGGCGAGCTGGAAGGCGTTGTCGAGGAGGTTCCTGAGCACCAGCTGCAGGCGCTCCTCGTCGCCCACGAGGGCGTCGGGCACGTCCTGCTCCACCTTCACGCGCAGGCGCGAGCCGCTCTCCTCGGCCAGGTGCACCACGCGCGCGACGAGGTCCGCCACGGCCGTGCGCAGCATGAAGGGCGAGTGGTGCAGCTCGATGCCGCCCTCGACCTTGGAGAAGTCCACGAGGTCGCCGATCGCATGCAGCGCCGCCTCGGTGGAGCTGCGGATCTGCTGGAAGTGCTCGACGAGCGCCGGGTCGAATTCCATCTGCTGCGCGCGGATGGAGATGGCCGCGAGCCCCTCGAGCGCCACCGACAGTTCCGCGCCGATGCGCTCGATGAGCGCGAGCTCCGAGGCGCCCCGGTCCGGCTCGGCCGCCGGTGCCGTGGTGTGCGAGGACCAGAGCGCGCCCGCGGGCACCTCGTCCACCAGCACGGGCTGGCGCTCGAGCACGGCGGAGGGCGCGCCCTCGCGCTCGAGCGGGATGCTCGCGGGCCGGTCGGGGTGGCCGCCCGCGGCCGAGAGGGCCCCGCGATCGACGTGCGCGGATCGCCCCACCAGTTCCAGCGCGGGGATGCCGAGCAGCGACTGCGGCGCACTGTCGATTCCGAGCAGCCGGCAGAAGGCTTCGTTCACCAGTTCCACCTCGCCCGCGCTGTTCTCGATGAGCGTCGCGTTGGGCGAGGCCTCGGTGAGCGCGAGCAGGCGTGCGGCCGAGAGGTTGAGGGCCGATTCGGTCTCGCGCTGGGTGGCGATGTCGTGCAGCGTGGCCACGATGCCCGCGGGCTTGTCGCGCGCGTCGAGCGCCGGCTGCAGCGCGAGCTGGACCCAGGCGTTGCCCGCCGCGGTGCGCACGTCGATGAGGGCGGAGGCGGTCTTGCCCTGCGCGATGCGCACGACGTTCTGCTGCACGCGCTTCGCGTCGTCGCGGTGGAAGAGGGAGGGCAGGGAAGAGCCGGGCGCGGGCTTGCCGGGCAGTTCCGTGAACTGCTCGAAGGCCGGGTTCGCGAACGCGACGACGCCCTCGATGTCCGCGATGGCCACCGCGATGCGGAGCGACTCGACGATGCGCTGGAAGTCCTCGGAGGCCATGGGCGGGGGGGCGAAGGCTAGCCGTTCCGGGCGAGCTTGTGAAGGACGCCCACGAGGTGGCGCGTCGCGGGATGCAGGCCGCCGTCGCCCTGGCCGCGCACGGCGGGCAGGATGCGTCCGGCGATGGCCTTGCCGAGCTCGACGCCGAACTGGTCGAAGCAGTTGATGCCCCAGATCACCGCCTGCGCGTAGACCTTGTGCTCGTACAGCGCGAGGAGGGCGCCCATCGACGCCGGGTCCAGGCGCGGCAGGACGATCGTGGTGCTGGGCCGGTCGCCGGGACAGTCGCGGTGGGCGTCGCCCGTGTGCCGGCCCGCCATGAGCGCCTCGCTCTGGGCGAGCGCGTGGGCGAGCAGCGCCTCGTGCGCGTCGGCGCGGCTGCCCATCGGGCTGGCCACGACGATGAAGTCGCAGGCCGCGGCGTCCGTTCCCTGGTGCAGCCACTGGTGGAACGCGTGCTGGCCGGGCGTGCCGGGCTGCCCGAAGATCGCCGGGCTGGTCGCCACGCCGACCGGGGCGCCGTCGGCCTTCACCGACTTGCCGTTGGACTCCATCTCGAGTTGCTGCAGGTACGCGGGCAGGTTCGCGAGCCGGTCGGCGTAGGGCAGCACGGCGAGCGAGCCCAGGCCGAGGAAATTGCGGTTCCACAGCCCCACGAGCGCGGCGAGCAGCGGCACGTTGCGCTCCGCCGGGGCCGAGCGGAACTCGAGGTCCGCGGCGTGCGCGCCGGCGAGGAAGCGCTCGAACGCGGCCATCCCGAAGGCGATGGCGAGCGGCAACCCCACGCTCGACCAGACGGAGAAGCGCCCGCCGATCCACTCGCCGAAGGGAAAGACGTTGCACTCGGGCAGCCCGAAGCGCATGGCCTCGTCCGTCTTGGAGGTGGCCGCCACGATGTGCCGGGCGACGGCGCCCTCGCCCAGGGCGGCTTCCAGCCAGCGCTTGGCCGCGGCCGCGTTGGTCATCGTCTCCTGGGTCGTGAAGGTCTTGGAGGCGACCACCACCAGCGTCGTGGCCGGGTCCAGGCCCGCCAGGGCGCGGTCCAGCGCGACGGGATCCAGGTTCTCGGCGAAGCGCACCTCGGGCCCGTCGGCGATGTCCTCCAGGGCTTCCAGCACGAGCCGCGGGCCCAGGGACGAGCCGCCGATGCCCAGGGACAGCACGGCGCGCACGGGCAGTCCGGTGGCGCCCTTCCAGCGACCTTCGCGGACGGCGGCGGCGAAGGTGCGCAGGCGCTCGCGGCCGCGCTGCACGTCCGGCAGGATGTCCACGCCGTCCACCAACACGTGCTCGTCGCCGCGGACGGCCGTGTGCAGGGCGGGACGGTCCTCGGTCGGGTTCACGACGGCGCCGGTGAAGAGGCGCTCGATGGCGGCCGGCACGTCCCGTTCGCGCGCGAGGGCGACCAGGCGCTCGAGGGTGGCGGCCGTCACCCGCTGCTTGGAGAAATCCACCGCCAGCCCGGCGAAGGGGAAGGTGAGGGCCGCGCCCCGACCGGGATCGTCGAAAAGCGCCTCGATGCGCGTCGCCGCGAGGTCGTCGCGGTGCGCGGCGAGGGCAGGCCAGGCAGTCGAAGGAGCCGGGACGGACATGGCGTCGTGTCGGAGGGAGCGCGCCGGGAAGGGCGCGAAGCCATGATACCGGAGGCCGGGCCGCCTCAGCCCATGGCGAGTCCGGCGATCCCGAGCACCATCCCGGCCGCCGCCACGAGCCGGCGGGTGACATCCCCCTCGCGCAGGAAATGGGCGCCCATGAGGGCCGCGAAGAGGATCGAGAGCTCCCGCGCGGGCGCCACGAGGCTCACGGGGGTGAAGACCATGGCGGTGAGCACGAGGATGTACGAAAGCGGCGAGAGCACGGCGATCGCGATCACGGTGCGGCGCCGCTCCCGCCAGGCCGCGGTGATGCCGCCGGGTGCGCGGTGCGCCGCCCAGGGGCCGATGACGAGGCAGCGGAAGGCGTTCGTGCCCCAGTCGTAGACGAGCGGCGGGATGAGCAGGGTGGCGACCGAGCGCTTGTCGAGGAGCGTGTACACCGCGATCGTGAAGCCCGTGAGGAGCGCGAAGCCCACGGCCTCGCGCACGTGGCTCCTCGCCTGGGCGAACGGGTTGCCCGCCAGCAGCAGCGCCGACACGCCGATGAGCACGGCGCCCCCGATGGCGGTCGGCCCCGGGCGCTCGCCCAGGAAGGCGATGGCGAAGGCGATGGTGAGCAGCGGCCCGGTCGCGCGCGCGAGGGGATAGACGATGGACAGGTCGCCACCGGCGCGGTAGGCCCGGTCGAGCATGAGGAAGTACACCGTGTGCACCATGCCGCTCGTGAACATGATCGCGAAGTGGACGGGCTCGGGCGTCCAGCCCTCGTGCCAGGCGACGCCGGCGGCGAGCGGAAAATACAGGGCGAGCGAGATGAGCGAGGCGAGCGCGATGAGGCCCGCGCCGCCGCCGCTGCGCTTGAGCAGGTAGTTCCAGCTCGCATGGATGAAGGCCGCCGCGACGACGAGCGCGAGCGCGAGCCAGCTCACCGGGCCGGCCCCGCGCTCACGGCCGGGTGAGCCGCACGAGGTCGAGGTACTGCGGGTCCTCCGGCGCGATGATGCCCTGGCGAAGCAGCGCGTCCACGGTGACGGTGCCCGCGTCCGGCGTGAATTCCCCGGCGAGCAGCGCCTCGATCGTCTCGGGGACCGAAAGGCAGTAGTGCGCCGAGACCTCGCCGTCGGTGTTGCGTGGCGTGAAGTCCTCCGGCAGCCAGAGGTCGTGCACGAAGAGGATCTCGCGGTGCAGGCCCTCGGGCACCGAGTACTCGACGCGCAGGGCGCCCGCGCACGGCACGCCCACGAGCATCGCGGGCGGCAGGCCGGCCTCCTCCCACGCCTCCTTGCGGATCGTCTCCTCGACCGTGAATCCCGACGCGATGCGCCCGCCCACGAGGTTGTCCAGGCGGTCCGGGTCCACGCTTTTCGAGGCGGAGCGGCGCGCGATCCACAGGTGCATCTCGCCGCGGCGCCGCGTGAAGCCGGTGAGGTGCGCGCCGTAGGCCAGCATCCCGAAGGCGCGCGTCGCGGCGCGCTCGATGCGCAGCATCTCGGGCGCGGCGTAGTGGTGCGAGACGCTCACCGTCTCGTCGCGCCAGCCGCGGATGATGCCCTCGGCGGCGAGGGCGCGCGTCACCTCGGCGAGCGCCGCCGTGCGGCCCTCGATGGTGTCGGGCGTGCCCGTGAAGCGCACGCTCTCCGGGCCGAAGGCGAACCAGTGGGGCCAGCGCTTCAGGGCGTTCGCGAAGGACGGGCGCAGCCAGCCCAGGGTGTGGTCCTGCACGTCGAAGGCGACGAGCGGCACCTCGCGGCCGAGCTGCGATGCGTGGGTGCACGCGGTGCGGACGAGGGCGGCGAGATCGGCGTGACGGCGGGACTTCATGCGTTGACAAGTCTAGGGCATTTCCCTATATTCCGCGCCAACTCCGGGGAGGAGACGGCGGTCAGGGGGAGAAGCGGGGAACGCGCCGCTTCTCCCCCTGTCCGTTTCGGGCTCCCGATGCGCACGACCCGGATTGGTTCGGCCGACCGAATTACGGGACAATGCCGGGATGACCCCCACGCTCGAAGACATCCGTGCCGCCGCGGGAGTGCTGCGCGGGCGGATCGTCGACACGCCCTGCCTGCATTCGAAGACGCTCTCCGAGATCACCGGCGCGCAGGTCTGGCTCAAGTTCGAGAACCACCAGTTCACGGCGTCGTTCAAGGAACGCGGGGCGCTCGTGAAGCTCTTGTCCCTCGACGCCGCGGCCGCGCGCCAGGGCGTGATCGCCTGCTCGGCCGGCAACCACGCGCAGGGCGTCGCGTACCACGCGGCCCGGCTCGGCATTCCCGCGGTCATCGTGATGCCGCGCCACACGCCGTTCGTGAAGGTGGAGCACACGCGCAAGCATGGCGCCGAGGTGATCCTGCAGGGCGAGAACTTCGACGAGGCGAAGGCCCACGCGGTCGGCCTCGCCCGCTCGCGCTCCCTCACGCTCGTGCATCCCTATGACGACGAGAAGATCATCGCCGGCCAGGGCACCATCGCCCTCGAGATGCTGGCCGCGCATCCGCAGCTCGACACGCTGGTCGTCGCCATCGGCGGCGGGGGCCTCGTGAGCGGCATGGCCATCGCGGCCAAGGCCCTCAAGCCCGGCATCGAGATCATCGGCGTCGAGACGGAGCGCTTCCCCTCGATGTACCACGCGGTGCGCGGCACGCACGCCACCTTCGGGCCCTCGACCATCGCCGAAGGCATCGCGGTGAAGGAGCCGGGGCGCCTCACGCAGGCCATCGTCGAGAAGCTCGTCGCCGACATCGTGCTGGTCGACGAGGGCGACATCGAGCAGGCCATCGTGATGCTGCTCGAGATCGAGAAGACGGTGGTGGAAGGCGCGGGCGCCGCCTCGCTCGCCGCGCTCCTCAAGGAGCCGGGCCGCTACCGGGGCCGCGAGGTGGGCCTGGTGCTCTGCGGCGGCAACATCGACCCGCTCGTGCTCGCGGAGATCATCGAGCGCGGCATGGTGCGCGGCGGGCGCCTGGCGCGCGTGCGCGTGCAGGTGCGCGATCTCCCGGGCTCCCTGGCCCGCGTCACGGCGCTCCTGGCCGAGCAGAACGCCAACATCGAGGAGGTGCACCACCAGCGCGCCTTCACCCACCTCGCCGTGCAGGATGCCGAGGTGGACCTCGTCCTCAAGACCCGCAGCCACGAGCACGTGGCCGAGATCGTCGAGGCCCTCACCCGCGCCGGCTACCTCGCGCGCGTGCGAAACTTCGACGAATGACCGCTTTCGACAACCCCTCCCGGAGCAAGCCATGAGCCTCACCCGCCACCACGTGGGCAAGCGCCTTTCCGAAATGGTCGTGCACGACGGCACGGTGTACCTCGCCGGACAGGTCGCCTCCGACATGACCCTCGACATCATCGGCCAGACCGAGCAGGTGCTCGCCTCGATCGACCGCCTGCTGGGCGAGGCCGGCAGCGACAAGACGAAGGTCCTCTCGGCGCAGATCTTCCTGCCCGACATGGCCGATTTCGCCGCCATGAACGCCGTGTGGGAGCGCTGGGTCGTTCCCGGCCACACGCCCGCGCGCGCCACCATCCAGGCGTCGCTCGCGAACCCGGCCTACCGGATCGAGATCCTGGTCGTCGCCGCGCAGTAGCCGCCATGCCGCGCGCGGAGTTCCTCACCATCGCGCTGCTGTGCGTGCACGTGGCGCTCGGGCTGCTGTGCCTGGGCGCGGCGCGGGGCGAGGCCGACGCGCGGGGGATCCGCCACTGGGGCTGGGGGTTGCTCGTGTACGCGATCGGCCTCGCCTTGAGCCTCGCGGGCATCCCGACGAAGCCCGTCGCCCTGTTCGCCGGCAACCTGCTCATCGGGAGCTCGGCCATCGTGACGACGCTGGGCGCCCTGCGCTACACGAAGCGCGGTCTCGACCTCACCTCCGCGCTCGTCGGCCTGGGCATCGCGGCGGCCGCGCTCGCGTACGGGAACTTCGCGATGTCTCCTCCGAGCCACGGGTTCAACGTGGTCGTGCCCACCGTCGTTGCGACGGTGCTCTTCATGCACGCGGGCCTCGCGCTCCTCAGGGCCCCGCACGACGACGCCGGGCGCGCCGCGCGCGTGGTGGGCGGGGTGCTGCTCGCGGCCGTGGCCATCTGGTGGGCCCGGATCGCCTCGATGCCCGCGCTCTTCGCCGAGCCCATCGACCGGCAGCGCATGGACATCGCGATCGCCATCTTCGCCATCGCGCAGATCCTGGTGGGCGTCGCCGCCACCTTCGGGGTCTTCTGGATGGAAGTGAGCATCACGCGCGCCGGGATGCTGCACATGGCCTACACCGACGCGCTCACCGGGCTCGCCAACCGCCGCGCCATCGTCGACCGCTTCGCCGACGAGGTGGCCCGCATGAAGCGGCAGGGGGGCGGACTCGCCCTCGCCGTGTTCGATCTCGATCACTTCAAGAACACCAACGACACGCACGGCCACCTGGTCGGCGACGCGCTCCTCGCGCACGTGGGCCGCATCCTGGCGGCCGGCAAGCGCGGCGGCGACGTGCTCGGCCGCATCGGCGGCGAGGAGTTCGTGGTGCTCATGGCCGACCCGCTGCCCGGCGGCGCGCACCTCGCGGCGGACCGCCTGCGCCACGCCATCGAGGCGACGCCCCTGCTGCACGAGGGGCACGCGCTGGCGGTGACGGTGAGCGGCGGCGTGGCGCGCTTTCCGCAGGACGGCGAGAAGTGGGACACGCTCTTCGGCGTCGCCGACCGCCGACTCTACGAGGCCAAGCACGCCGGTCGCAACCGCGTCGTGAGCGCCGCGGCGGCCTGAAGCCGGGAGAATGCGTGGGACCGGTGCTCTACTTCCTCCTCGCGTTCGTGGCGCTCGTGGCGATCGCCGCGGTCGTCCTCGTGCGGCGGGCCGGCGACTTCCGGCGCCTCGTCCAGGACGGCGTCGAGACCACGGGCGTGGTGGAGGAGAAGCTCGCCTTCGGCGGTGGGGCGGGCACGCGCAAGGCGAAGCACCTGCGCTACGCCTACAAGGACGCCAGCGGGCGCGAGCACCGCTTCCGCTCGCAGGTCACCGAGGGCCGCTTCGACGAGTTCGAGGTCGGCGATCCGATCGCCATCGTCTACTCGCGCGCGAGGCCGCAGGTGAGCGCGCCCAAGTGGCTCATCGACGAGGCGAAGGCGGCGCTCGCCAAGCGCAAGTAGCCTTTCCCCGGGGCTGTCAGTCGGGGAAGAGGAAATCCTCGTCGCGGGCGGTCGCGATGCCGGCCTTCGCGAACCACTCCGGGCCCATCTCGCCGGCCGCATCCCTTCCCGCGCAGCGCAGGTTCGCGATCGCCTTGCCGCCGCGCTCGACGACGACGCCGGCCTTGGTGGCCGTCTCGCCCTTCGGCCCCCACTTGCCGATGCCCGAGTAGGCGACGTAGGCGTAGTCGCCCTTGCGGAAGCGCATCCACGCGCCGCCGCCGCCCGCGAAGGGAACGCTCTCGCCGGTCGCGGCCTTCGCCGGCAGCGTCGGCGCTTCGGGCAGCACCAGCTCGAGCGGCGATTTCCCGTCGGGCTTGCCGACGCGGTACTGCAACGTGCCCTTCACCGGCGAGGCGTCCTTCGAGGCGCAGACGGACACGAGCTTGCCGCCCGCGCGGCAGGCGAACACGATGTCCTCCTGCTTCGTGCAGAACGACTCGGCGGGGGGTGCCTGGGCGAACGCGGGCGTGGCGAGGGCGGCGGCGAGGAGGGCGGCGCTACGCACGCGCGGCCATCGCGTCGATGAGGTGCATGCCCGAGCGGATGCCGGCCAGGTAGATCGAGACCTTGGTGGACTCGTTGGGCGCATGGTTGTTCTCGTCGTACGGCGCGAGGGGCACCACGATGGAGGGGAGCCCGAGCAGTTTCGTGAAGACGAAGTCGGGCGTGGTGCCGCCCAGCGAGGGCACCACCAGCGGCTCGCGCCCGAAGCCGTCGGCGACCGCCTGCCTCACCATCGGCACGAAGGGGTCGTCCAGCGAGGTGCGCGAGGGGGGCGTGCCCTTCAGCTCGCGGATCTCGATGCCCGTGTAGCCGCGCTCCGCGGCGAACCGGCGGATGGCGGCGATGACGACGGCCGGGTCCTGGCCGCCCACGAGTCGGATGTCCGCCTTCGCGAGCGCCTCCTTGAAGATGATCGTCTTCTGCCCGGGGCCGGTGTAGCCCGAGGCGAAACCCGACACGTTGAAGGCGGGCCGCAGCATCAGGCGTTCGTGGAACGTCGCCGCGTCCGTCACCGTGGGCTTCACGCCGATGCTCGCCTCGACACCGGTGAGGTCCAGCGGGATTCGCTTCACGGCCGCCGCTTCCGATGGCGTGATCGTCACGTCCGCGTACCCCGCGCCCGGCACGAGCAACTTCCCGTCGCGGTCCACCATCTCCGCGAGCAGGTGGATGAGATCCAGCGTGGGGTTGGGGGCGACGCCACCGTAGGCGCCCGAGTGCAGGTTCCGCTTCGCGCCCGTCGCGTGGAACTCGACGCCCAGGTTGCCGCGCACGCCCATGAGCAGGGCGGGCTGGTCGTTCGGGTACATCGGGCCGTCCGAGTACACCACGAGGTCGGCCGTGAGCCGGTCCTTGTGCTTCGTGACGAACGCCGGGAGCGGCCGGCTGCCCGTCTCCTCGTCGCCCTCGAGGATCACCTTGATGCGGATGGGCAGCTTGCCGTGCAGCTCGCGATGCAGCGCGATGGCGTGCAGGAGCGCGAGGTGCTGCCCCTTGTTGTCGCCCGCGCCTCGCCCCCAGATGCGGTCGCCGTCGATCACGGGCTCGAAGGGGCTCGTCCGCCAGCCTTCCTGCTTCGCGTCGGCCGGGTAGACGTCGTAGTGGCCGTAGGTGAGCCACGTGAAGGCCGCATCCTTCGGGCCGATCTCGGCGTAGACGATGGGCTGGCTGTCGGTCTCGTGCACCTCCACCTCGAAGCCCCAGCCGAGGAGCTTCGCGCGCAGGAACGCGACGGCCTCGGCGATGCCCTCGCCCGTGAGGCTCACGGAGGGGATGCGGACGGATTCGAGCAGCGTCGCGACCATCCCGTCCGCGTGCCGCGCCACCAGCTCGTCGATGCGGTGGTTCATGTCAGTCGCACGCCGCGGTGGTCTCGATCTCGATCGCGTAGCCGAAGTGCAGCTCGCTCACCGGCACCACGCAGCGCGCGGGCTTGTGGCTGCCGAAGAATTCGGCGTAGACGCGGTTGACCGTCGGCCAGTGCGAGATGTCGGAGATGTAGGCCGTGACGCGCAGCACGCGGGAGCGGCCGGAGCCCGCGGACGCGAGCACGAGGTCGAGGTTCGCGAGCACCTGGCGCACCTGTTCCTCGACCGTTCCCGGCGTCGCGTGGGGCTGCCCGGGCACCTGGGGCAGGAGGCCCGCGATGTAGGCGACGCCGTGGTGGATGGTGGCGTGGGAATAGTGGCCGGGCGGCACGGGCAGGCCCTCGGCCAGGACGGTCTTGATCTCGCTCATCGGTCTCTTTCGGTTCACCAGCCGCCGAAGCGCGGCCATTGTTCGAGGATTTCGGAGCCTGCGCGGACCACCTGGTAGGCGTCGAACTGGGCGCCCGTGGCACAGGCGTGGTTGGGCAGGACGCGAAAGCGCGTCCCCACGGGATACTTCGCCACATCGAGGGCGCCGCCGCCGCGTCGCGAGACGATGCCGTGCTCCTGGTTCGCGTCGGACACGATGAGGTCGTCCAGCGGGCGTCCGCTCTCGTCGCACACGAGGCCGTAGCCCTGGTCCACCGGCTGCTTCGCGGTGCCGCGGTCGCGCGACATCGCCATCCAGCCGCCGTCGGTGATGATCCAGCCCTTTTCGCGCTGGTGCCCGATGACGGTGGCAAGGACCGAGAGCGCGATGTCGTCCACGGCTCACACGCCCAGGCCCGCCATCACGAGGTCCATGAAGACGAAGACGCCGGCGCGCACTTCGGTCACGCCCGCGAGGTCCTGCGCGAACATCGCCGTGGGCGTCGAGCCCACGCTCACGACGGGCGCCGCGAAGCCCGCGGCGCGCAGCACGGCGGCGCTGTCGACCACCGCGCGGCGTTCCTGTTCGGCCATCGCGCGGATCGCGTCCGCGCCGCGGCAGCTGTAGGAATCGCCCGCGTGCGTCATCACGCCGAGCGGCTCGGCGCCCTTCGCGAGGGCCCGCGCGATGTCGACCAGCACGGGGGCGCCCGGCTTCACGCCCGCGCGGTGCCCGTCGCAATCGATCTCGATGAGGGTGGGGATGCCGGCGCCCTTGGCGGCGACCGCCTCGGCCGCCTCGACGCTGTCCACGACGACCTTCAGGTCACAGCCCTTGCTGCGCAGCGCGATGACGTGGTCGAGCTTTCCCGGCGCGATGCCCACCGCGTAGAAGATGTCCGTCACGCCGTGGGCGAAGAACTGCTCCGCCTCCTTGAGCGTGGAGACGGTGATGGGCCCCTGCGGCGTTTCCATGAGGCCGCGCGCGGCCTCGATGCTCTTGCAGGTCTTCACGTGGGGACGCAGGCGCACGCCGAGCGCGGCCATGCGCGCCTTGAGCCGCGCGACGTTGGCGTCCATCTTCGCCGCGTCCAGCACCAGGCGCGGCGTCTCGAGGCCCGCGAGGTTCATTTCAGCTCGAACTCGAAGGTGCTCACCACGCGGATCTTCTTGGCCGGCGTGCTCGTGGGCGAGAAGGGCGCCGACTCGTCGTTGCCGTCGGTGCCGAAGATCTGGATGGTGCCCTGGTTGGCGGAGCGGATGCCGCCCACCTTGGCGCCCGAATCGGCCGCGAACTGCTCGGCGATGGAGCGCGCGTTCTTCGTGGCCGCGGCGAGGAGCTCGGGGCGCAGGTCGTTGAACTTGGTGACGACATAGCGAGGGTTGGCGCGGCCGGTCTGGTTCTCGCTGTCCAGGATCACGCCGGCCTTGAGCAGTTCCTCCGTCGCGCCCGTGGCCGCGCGCACGGCGTCCACCTTGGCGCTCGTCACCTCGACGGCCGAGGTCACGATGTAGCGCAGGCGCTCGCCCTGGTTCTGGTTGAAGTCGCGCGCGAGCTTGTCGAGCGTCTTGGTGGGCTGGCGCTCGATCTCGGCATCGGCGAAGCCCTGCTTCCTGAGGAAGGCGAGCACGGCGTCGCGGTCCGAGGCTATCTTCTGCTGGGCGTCGGCCAGGGTGTCGCTCGCGCGGCGCAGGTTGAGGGTCCACACGGCCTGGTCGCTCTTCACCTCGCGTTCGACGAGGCCCTTCACCGTGACGGCGCGGGCGTCGCCCTTGAAGCGCGTGAGGCCCTGGCCGACGAGCCAGCCGCCCCCCGCGAGGCCCACGGCGATGCCGGGGGCGAGGATGACCGAGGCGGGGATGGAATTGTCGGTTTCGTAGAGCGACATCGTCGTCTTCCGGAAAGGGGCAAGCCTCGATGTTACCGATTTCCCGACAGGCCGGACGGGGCGACGCTAGGACGACACGGGCGTGACGGCGGGGTCGCCCGGCGGCCGGATCGCGTCCGGCCGGGACCAGCGCTGCGCCGCTGGCACGGAACCCGATTCGATGAATAACCGCTTGATCATGGGGAACCGGTCCCGCACCTGGCGCTCCACCTCGGCGATCGCCAGCGCGGCGGCGGCGGCGTCGGTGCCCGCGTCGAAGTCGAGATCCATCGTCACGAGCACGTCGTCGGGCCCCATGTACATCGACAGGACGCGCCCCACGTCGCGCACCCGCGGCGCCGCCAGCGCGATGCCGCGGATGGCGCGCGCGGTTTCCGGGCGAATGCCCTCGCCGATGAGCAGGTCGCGCGATTGCCAGGTGAGGAAAGTGGCCACGACCGCCAGCAGCACGCCGATGAGCATCGAGGCGGCGCCATCGAGCGCCGGCATGTCGAATCGATGGCTCAGCCAGATGCCGGTCGCGGCGATCGCGAGGCCTGCCAGCGCAGCCGAATCCTCGGCGAGCACGGTGTACGTGGTCGGATCCTTGCTGCGGTGGATGGCCTGCCAGAACGGCGCGGCGCCGGCCTGCTTGCGGAACTGCCGCAGCGCGATCGCGAAGCTGATGCCTTCGAAAAGTGCCGCCACGCCCAGCACCACGTAGTTCCAGAATGGATCATGCAGCGGTTGCGGATGCAGGACGTGCTGCACCCCCTCGTAGAAGGAGATGCCGCCGCCCAGCCCGAAGATCAGCACCGCGACGATCAGGCTCCAGAAGTACAGCTCCTTGCCGTGCCCGAAAGGGTGCTCGGGCGTGGCGGGCCGCTGGCTCAAGCGGATGCCCACGAGCAGGAGCACCCCGTTGAAGGTATCGACCGACGAGTGGACGCCCTCGGAGAGCATGGCGGAACTGCCGGTGATGCCGGCGACGACCAGCTTGGTCGCCGCGATGGCGATGTTGGCCGCGATCGCGCCGTAGATCGCCAGTCTCGACCCCGTCGAACTGCGCGTGGTCACGGGGGGCGTCGCATCCGCGCGGCCCGCGCGAGCGCGAGGGCTAGACCCACGCGGCCCGGCGCAGGCGCCGGTAGACGAGGACGCAGCCCAGCGCGGTCACGGCCACGGCCATGGGATAGCCGCCCTGCCACTTCAGCTCCGGCATCCATTCGAAGTTCATGCCATAAAGGCTGAAGATGACGGTCGGGATGGCCAGGATCGCGCCCCAGCCGGCCAGGCGCTTGACCACCTCGTTCTGGTTGTTGGCCACCAGGGCGAGGTTCACCTGCATGGCCGTGGTCAGCATGTCGCGCATGCCGTCGATGAGCCCCACCAGGCGCGAGACGTGGTCCTGGACGTCCCGGAAGTAGGCCCGCAGTCCCTTGGGGATGAGGTCCTCGTGCAGCCGCATCAGTTCGGAACTGATCTCCGCCAGGGGCAGGGCGGCATTGCGCAACTCGAGGAGATGGCGCTTCAGGGAATAGAGCCGCTCGATCACGAGACGGTCGAACTGGTCCTTGAAGATGTCGGTCTCGATGGCGTCGAAGTCCTTCTCGAACTGCGCCACGATGGGCTGGTAGTTGTCGGCGACGAAGTCCAGGACCGCGTAGAGGGCGAACCCCGGGCCCATGGGAAGGCCCTTCGTGCGGTCTTCGCAACGCTTCAGGATCTGGGCGTAACTGGACGAGGCGCCATGGCGCACCGACACCAGGAAGTTCTTTCCGACGAAGAGATGGGTTTCTCCGTAGACGACCTGGCCCGCTTCCAGCTGGGCCGTCTTCAGCACGATGAAGAGCGAATCGCCGTAGGACTCGATCTTGGGCCGCTGGTGCGCGTGGTGGGCATCCTCGATCGCCAGGTCGTGCAGGGCGAACTCCTCCTGGATCTTGCGCAGCTGCGCTTCGTCCGGCTCGTGCAGTCCCAGCCACACGAAGGTGCCGGGCTGCGCGATGAGCTCGCTGACGTCGTCGAGCGAGATGTCGCCGAGGCGCTTGCCGTCCCGATAGGCCACGCTGTCCACGAGGGATGTCATCGCCGAGGCACTCCCATGATTGCCCGTCCGTGCCGACCGGGTACTTCATTGGATGCCCGGGGTGCCGGGCTGTCGGTGCGGTAGCGAACAGCAGGGACCTCTCGCGGTCGAGCCCTCCCGGGCACGAGGCATCGTGGCCACCAAAGAAAAGGGCCTCCCGGAAGGAGGCCCTGGCTGTCGGCCGGGCGCGTGGACGCCCGCCTGCGGCCGTGCGCGGGCGAACTACCCCAGCTTCTGCGCGAGCGTCTCGAACCGCTGCTTCATCGCGCCCGGCAGGCGCGTGCCCAGCTTGTCGAAGAACTCGCGGTGCAGCGGCATCTCCTGCTTCCACATGTCCTTCTCGATGGCCGAGATGGACAGGTACTTCTCGGCCGCGAATCCTTCGAGGCCGGTCCAGTCCAGGTCCTTGTGCTTCGGCACGTAGCCCACCTCGGTGCGCTCGGCGTCGGCGATGCCCTCGACGCGCTCGACCACCCACTTGAGCACGCGCATGTTCTCGCCGTAGCCCGGCCAGATGAACTTGCCGTCGGCGCCCTTGCGGAACCAGTTCACGAGGTAGATCTTCGGCGGGAGCGCCACCTTGCGGCCCATCGTGATCCAGTGGGCGAAGTAGTCGCTCATGTTGTAGCCGCAGAAGGCGATCATCGCGAACGGGTCGCGGCGCACCACGCCCACCTGCCCGGTGATGGCGGCGGTGGTCTCGGAGCCGAGCGTGGCGGCC
>CAZPLW010000084.1:8471-16474 GCA_964587315.1 uncultured Lysobacter sp. | reverse complement strand
CGGCTCGAGGCCGGCGGGCTGTGGGAGCCGACGGAGGTCGACGGCGAGAAGGGCCTACGGTTCAGTTTTCGGTGGGACCTCGGGCGCAGCAGGCTCATCATGATCGACTCGCGCAATTTCCGGATTCTGGAAGACGGCAACCGGAAGATGTTGGGCGACGGCGAGTTCAGCTGGGTCGAGAAGCATGTCAACGAGGGCCTGGAAGGTCTCGACCATCTCATTCTGGCATCCTCGCTGCCGTGGCTGTTGCCGCCGGCGACCGGCCACCGGGCCATCGTGTCGGGAAGCTGCTCCGTCGCGACGCGGGGGCAGGTGGCGGCCTTCGTGGCCTCGGGCGGCGCGGCGTACGCGCTGGATCCGGACCGCCTTGCGGGTGATGGCGACGAGGTGTCGCGCGCGCTCGCGTGGGCGCAAGGCGAGCTCGCGCGCGGCCCGGTGCTCGTCCACTCGACCGCGGATCCGGAGGCCGTTCGCGCCGTGCAGCAGCGCGTGGGCGTGGACAAGGCCGGGGCGATGGTCGAGGCGGCCCTCGCGCGGATCGCGCAGGGGCTCGTGCGCCAGGGCGTGCGCCAGCTCGTCGTGGCGGGCGGCGAGACCTCGGGCGCCGTCGTGCAGGCGCTCGGCGTGGAACGGCTTCGCATCGGGGCGCAGATCGACCCGGGCGTCCCGTGGTGCGCGGCCGTCTCGCCGGTGGCGGGCGGCGTCGTGCATCTCGCGCTCAAGTCCGGCAATTTCGGCGCGGCCGATTTCTTCCGCCGGGCCTTCGCGGTCCTCGGGGACGCGGCGGCATGACGGAAGCGGCGCTTCGCGACGAGATCTGCCGCGTCGGCCGAAGCCTCTTCGAGCGCGGCTACGTCCATGCGACGGCGGGCAACGTCAGCGCGCGACTCGAGGACGGCTTCCTCATCACGCCCACGGACGCCTGCCTCGGCTTCCTCGACCCGGCCCGCTTGTCGAAGGTGGATGCCGGCGGCGCGCCCGTGTCGGGCGACCGGCCGAGCAAGACGATCGCGCTTCACCGGCGCATCTACGCGGCCGACGGCGAGGCGCGCTGCGTGGTCCACACCCATTCGACCCACCTCGTGGCGCTCACGCTCGCCGGCGTGTGGCACGCCGACGACATCGTGCCGCCTCTCACGCCGTACTACGTGATGAAGGTGGGGCACGTGCCGCTCATCGCCTACCGCCGTCCGGGCGACGCGGCGGCCGGCGATCTCGTCACGGAAGCCATCGGCCGCTTCGCGGCGAAGGGCACGCCCATTCGCGCCGTGATGCTGGAGCGCCTCGGCCCCACCGCCTGGCACGATTCGCCCGCGGCCGCGATGGCGGTGCTCGAGGAACTGGAGGAGACCGCGAAGCTCTGGCTCCTGTCGGGACGCGAGGCGAGCGCGCTGGAGGAGCCGGCCATCGAGGAATTGCGCCGCGCGTTCGGCGCGCGCTGGTAGCGCCGGGGCGACCGCCATGCAGGGCGCCGTGGTGATCATGGGCGTTGCCGGCAGCGGCAAGTCGAGCCTCGCGCAGGCGCTGACCGAGGCCGAGAGCGCCATGCTCGTCGAAGGCGACTCGTACCATCCCGAGGCCAACCGCGAAAAGATGCGCCGCGGCATCCCCTTGGGCGACGAGGATCGCCGCGGCTGGCTCGACGCGCTCGCGGGCGAGCTGGCGTCGCATCCGGGCCCCGTGGTGCTCGCCTGTTCCGCGCTCAAGCGCGCGTACCGCGACCGCCTGCGGGCCGCCTCGCCGGGGCTTCGCTTCGTGTTCCTCGACCTCACCCTCGACGACGCCCGAGCGCGCGTGGCCGCCCGGGAATCGACACATTTCTTCTCGCCGAGCCTCGTCGACAGCCAGTTCGCGGCGCTCGAGCCGCCCCTCGCGGAGCCCGGCGTCCTGCGCGTGGATGCGCGCGAGCCGGTGGCGGACCTGCAGGCGCGGGTCAGCCGCTGGCTGCGAGCGCCGGCGGCACGCTGACGCCCAGGCGCGCGGACCAGGCCACCATGTCCGCGCAGGCGACCGGCTCGACCGGGATGCCGTCGCGCCGGCGCTCCCGCTCGTGGCGCAGCTCGGGCTCGCCCGGGAAGAGGATCTCGCCTCGCGTCTTGAGGTCCCGCACCATCTCGTCCGCGGTCGCCGCCATGGCCGCGCCGCCCGCGAAGCGCATCGGGTCGAGGGCCATGAGGAAGTGGCCGATGCGCCGGGGCTTCTCGAGCTCGTCGTACATGCCCGTCACGCGCGGGCCGAAGGCCATGCCGTTGAGCGGGCCGCACAGCAGCTCGATCGCGAAGGCGAGGCCGTAGCCCTTGTAGCCGTAGGTGGGGCCGCCCAGCGGGATCGCGGCCTCGGCGCGTTGCGGGTCCGTCGTGGGTTCACCGTGCGCGTCGACGGCGAGCCCCGGCTCGAGCGGCTGGCCCTCGATGCGCGCGTTGAGGATCTTGTTCCACGCCACCTGGCTCGTCGCCATGTCGAGGCACACCGGCTCGCCGTCCCCGCGGGGGAAGGCGAAGGACAGGGGGTTGGTGCCGAAGTACCGCTCGGTCCCGCCGTGGGGCACGACGATCGACGAGGCGTGCGTCATGCCGATGCCGACCAGGCCCTCGCGCGCCGCCCGCCGCGTGTACAGGCCCATCGCGCCGCAGTGGGAGGAGTTGCCCACGCCCACGATGCCGACGCCCGATTCGCGGGCCATCGCCATCGCCTCGTCCATGGCGCGCATCGCGTGGGCGATGCCCAGGCCGTCGCGGCCGTCCATCTGCGCCGTCACCGGACCCGTGCGCGTCACGACCGGCCGCGCTTCGGCGACGATGGACCCGTTCGAGAGCCGCGTGAGGTAGTGGGTGAGGCGCAGGATGCCGTGCGAATCGATGCCCCACAGGCTCGTCTGCACCAGCGCTTCGGACACGGTCGCGGCATCATCCGCCGGCACGCCCGCCGCGCGAAGGCAGGCGCCGGCCCACCCGGCGAGGGCGCCGTGCGGGACGCGCCGGGTCACCGCCAGCCCGAGCCCGGGGTCCAGGCCACCACGCGCTGTCGCTGCGCTCCCAGGCCCGCGATGCCCAGCGTCATGATGTCGCCGGGAACGAGGTACTTCGGGGGCTTCATCCCCAGGCCCACGCCGGGCGGCGTGCCGGTGGTGATGAGATCGCCGGGCAGCAGCGTCATGAAGCGGCTGATGTACGAGACGAGGTGGGCGCAGCCGAAGATCATCGTCCGCGTGCTGCCGCGCTGGCGCTTCTCGCCGTTCACGTCGAGCCAGAGGTCGAGCGCCTGGGGATCGCGGATCTCGTCGGTGGTGACGAGCCACGGGCCGACGGGACCGAAGGTGTCGCAGCCCTTGCCGCGGTCCCACTGGCTGCCGCGCTCGAGCTGGAAATCGCGCTCGGAGACGTCGTTCACCACGCAGTAGCCCGCGACGTGGTCGAGGGCCTTCTCCTCGGGCACGTACTGCGCCTTCGTGCCGATCACGATGCCGATCTCCACCTCCCAGTCGAGCTTGGTGGAATCCTTCGGCCGGATCACGTCGTCGTTCGGGCCGGCGAGGCTCGTGGTGGCCTTCATGAAGAGGATCGGCTCCTTCGGGATGGGCATGTTCGACTCGGCCGCGTGGTCCGAGTAGTTGAGGCCCACGGCCACGAACTTGCTGATGCCGGCCCAGGGCACGCCCAGGCGCGGCTTGCCCTTCACGAGGGGCAGGGTGCGCGGGTCGATCCTGCGCAGGCTCGCGAGGCTCGCCGGGGCCAGGGTGCGGTCGTCGACCTGCGCGATCACGCCGGAAAGGTCGCGGATGTTCCCGTCGTCGTCGGCAAGGCCGGGCTTCTCGCGGCCCCGCGGGCCGTGGCGCAGCAGCTTCATGGCGGATCTCCCTAGAGGCTCATGCCGCCGTCCACGAACACGGCCTGGCCGGTCATGAACGACGACTCGTCGGACACGAGGAACACGAACGACTCGGCCATCTCCCCGGCCGTGGCGAGGCGCCCCATGGGCTGGCGCGCGATGAAGTCCTTGCGCGCCTGCACCGGGTCGGCGAAGGCCTTGATGCGCTCGGCAAGCGAGGGCGTGTCGACCGTGCCGGGGCAGATGCAGTTCACGCGGATGCCCTGCTTCACGTGGTCGATGGCGAGCGCGCGCGTGAAGCCGGCGACGGCGGCCTTGCTCGCGGTGTAGGCGAGGCGGTTGGGCGCCGCCTTGCCGGCCCCGAGCACGGAGGCCATGTTGAGGATCACGCCGCCGCCGGCCGCGATCATCTTCGGGACCATGGCCTTGCACATGACGAACTGGCTGCGCACGTTCAGGTCGAAGCTGCGGTCCCAGTCGTCGATCGCGCAGTCGAGGAGCGAGCCCTGGTGCACCCAGCCCGCGCAGTTGAAGAGGATGTCGACCGCGCCGGTCGATTCCACGAACGCGTGCACCTGCGCGTCATCGAGCATGTCGAGCCGGCGGACGGCGATGGCCGGGCCCGCGAGCGAGGCGAGCGCGGCCTCGTCGATGTCCGTCGCGATCACGCGGGCGCCTTCGCGGGCGAAGGCGAGGGCGGCGGCGCGGCCCATGCCCTGCGCGGCGGCGGTGACGAGGGCGGTCTTTCCCTTCAGGCGGTCGGCCATCGCGCTTCTCCCCGGTTTGCCTTGACAGGGGTCGGCCCCTGTGAAAAGCTCGCCCGAATTGGCCTGACCACTTTACCACATGCCCCTCCAGGCGGTCGAGAACCGAAGGCTCTACCGGCAGATCGCCGACCAGATCGCGGCCCTCATCGAGAAGGGGGAATACGCGAAGGGCGGCCGGCTGCCCCCGGAGCGCGACCTCGCGAAGCAGCTGGGCGTGAGCCGGCCCTCGGTGCGCGAGGCCCTCATCGCGCTGGAGGTGGAAGGGTACGTGGAAGTGCGCGTCGGGTCGGGCGTCTACGTGATGAGCCGCGGGAGCGCCGCGCGCGCCGCGCCGCTCTCCGCCGACACCGGCCCGTTCGAGCTCATCCGGGCGCGCTCGCTCATCGAGGGTGAATGCGCGGCGATGGCCGCGAAGCTCGCCACGCGGGCGCAGATGAAGTCGCTGGAGGAAGCGCTCGCGGGCATGGAAGCCGGGCGCGAGGCGGGCGACCCGCTCGCGAACGACCGGCTCTTCCACCTGCGCCTCGCGGAGGCGAGCGGCAACAGCGCCCTCGCGCTCGCGGTGCAGACCCTGTGGGACCAGCGCATGGGGCCGCTCTTCCTGCGCCTGGAGCACCATTTCGACACGCCCGGGCTGTGGGACGTGGCGATCCGCGAGCACCGCGAGATCCTGGCCGCGATACAGAAGCGCGACGGCGCGGCCGCGCGGGCGGCCATGCGCCGCCACATGAACCACGCCGCGAAGCGATTCAGCGCCAGCTGGGGCAAGAAGAAGTCCCGATAACGTTGCGTGGCGAGCCCGCCGTTCGAAGCGGGCCGGCACCGGAGGGGAAGCCGTGAGCGAGGCCGCGCCGCTTCAGGAAGACGAGCACGTCTTCAACGAGAAGGGGGAGTTCGAGGTCCACGACCAGCCCGTGGACCTCGCCGCCTATCGTTTCGAGGACTGGCTCTCCTTCGCCTTCTTCTGGGTCCTCGCGCTCGTCATCTTCTACCAGTTCTTCACGCGCTACGCGCTCAACGACTCGGCCTCGTGGACGGAGGAGATCGCGCGCTACCTGCTCATCTGCGTGGCGTTCACCGGGGCCGCGGTCGGCGTGAGGAAGAACAACCACATCCAGGTGGACTTCCTCTACCGATTCCTGCCGCGGGCGGCCGGCCGCGCGCTCGCGACGGGGGTCGACGTCCTGCGCCTCGCGTTCTTCGCCTACTGCATCTGGCTCACGGGGCTGCTCATCGGCAAGATCGGCGGCTCGCGCATGTCGGTCGTCGACCTGCCCATGGGCCTCGTCTACGCCGTCGTGATGTTCGGCTTCGCGCTCATGGCCTGGCGGGCGGCGGGCGTGCTGCGGGGCAACTGGCGGCGCGGGGCCTCGGTGCTCGAGAATCCCGGGCTCGCGGACTAGCATGGGCGCCGGGTCCTTCAAGCTGCTCTTCCTCGCCCTGATGGGGTCGGGCATTCCCGTGGCCGTCGCGATGGCGGGCGCCTCGCTCGTCTACGTGATGGTCTCCGGCAGCACGCCCGACTACGTGGTGATCCACCGCATGGTCGGCGGTCTCGATTCCTTCCCGCTCCTCGCCGTGCCGTTCTTCATCTTCGCCGGCAACCTCATGAACTCGGCGGGCATCACCAACCGCATCTACAACTTCGCGCTGGGGCTCGTGGGCTGGCTCAAGGGCGGCCTGGGCCACGTGAACGTGCTCGGGTCGGTGATCTTCGCGGGCATGTCGGGCACGGCGATCGCCGACGCCGCCGGCCTGGGCACGATCGAGATCAAGGCGATGAAGGACCACGGCTACGACGTCGAGTTCGCGGTGGGCGTGACGGCGGCCTCCGCCACGCTGGGGCCGATCATCCCGCCGTCGCTGCCGTTCGTGATCTACGCGATGTTCGCGAACGTGTCGGTGGGCGCGCTCTTCCTGGCGGGCATCTTTCCCGGCGCGGTGATGGCTCTGCTCATGATGGGCACCGTGGCCTTCTTCGCCCATCGCAACGGCTGGGGGCGGGACGTGCCGTTCGACTGGCGGCGCATCGGCCGGGCGGTCGGCGAGCTGGTGGTCGTCGCGGGCTTCCCGGTCGTGGTCTGGGGCGGCATCGAGCTGGGCGCCGACCCCCAATGGATGGTCTTCTTCTCGCTCGCGCTGCTGCTCGCGGCGGACGAGCTCTTCCGCTTCCAGGCCGTGCTGCCGATCATGACGCCGGTGCTGCTCATCGGGGGCATGACGGCCGGCGTCTTCACCGCGACGGAGGGGGCCATCGCCGCGTGCGTCTGGGCGCTCTTCCTGGGCCTCGTGCGCTACCGCGTGCTCACGTGGAAGCTGCTGGTCAAGGTGTCGATGGACACGATCGAGACCACCTCGACGGTGCTCTTCATCGTCGCGGCCGCCTCCATCTTCGGCTGGATGCTCACGGCCACCCGCGCCACCGACATGATCGCCGCCTGGGTGCTCTCGGTGACGAGCGACCCGAACATGTTCCTGCTCCTCGCCAACCTGCTCATGCTCTTCGTGGGTTGCTTCCTCGAGCCCACGGCGGCCATCACGATCCTGGTGCCCATCCTGCTGCCCATCGTGCGCCAGCTGGGCATCGACCCGGTGCACTTCGGCCTGGTGATGGTGCTGAACCTCATGATCGGGCTGCTGCACCCGCCCATGGGCCTGGTGCTCTTCGTGCTCGCCCGGGTGGCCAAGCTCTCGGTGGAGCGCACCACGATGGCCATCCTGCCGTGGCTCCTTCCCTTGCTCGCGAGCCTCGCGCTCGTGACCTACGTGCCCTCCATCAGCCTGTGGCTGCCCAACGCCCTCAAGTGAGGGCCGCCCGCGGAGGTCCCCATTCCCATGGTGTGCCTTTCAGAGGGAGATGATTCCCATGCCCCGTGAAGCACCGCCGTTCCTGCGCCTGAATCCCGCCGACGACGTCGTGATCGCCTGCCGCGAGCTCGAGGCGGGCCTCGCCCTCGACGGTGAGGGCGTGGTGGTCGCGGAGCGCATTCCCTCCGGCCACAAGGTCGCCACCCGCGCCATCGCGGCGGACGAGCCCGTGCGCCGCTACGACCAGGTGATCGGCTTCGCGACCCGGGCGATCCCGAAGGGCGCCCACGTGCACGTGCACAATCTCGAGGTGCGCGACTTCACGCGCGACTACGCCTTCGGCGAGGCCTATCGCCCCACGGAATTCGTCGCGACGCCCGCGACGTTCCGCGGCATCGTGCGCGCCGACGGGCGCGTGGCCACGCGCAACTACATCGGCATCCTCTCGACGGTGAACTGCTCGGCCACCGTCTCAAAGTCCGTCGCCGAGGCGTTCCGGGGCGATGCCCTGAAGGACTTTCCGAAGGTCCACGGCGTCGTCGCCCTTACGCCCGGCGAGGGCCGCGGACGGGACCCGGGTGGGGGGAGCGGCGCCGTCCC
>CAZPLW010000084.1:0-8461 GCA_964587315.1 uncultured Lysobacter sp. | reverse complement strand
ATCGCCGGCTACGCGCGTCACGCCAACTTCGCCGGCGTCCTCGTGATCGGCCTGGGGTGCGAGGCGAACCAGATGGACGCGCTCTTCTTCGCGCAGGGACTCGCTGCCGGCCCGCTCCTGAACGCCATGACGATCCAGGACAAGGGCGGGACGGCCAAGTGCGTGGCCGAGGGCATCGCCGCGGTGAAGGCGATGCTGCCCCAGGCGAACCGCGCGACGCGCGAGACCGTTCCCGCGAGCCATCTCACCGTGGGCCTGCAGTGCGGCGGCAGCGACGGCTATTCCGGCATCACGGCCAACCCGGCCCTGGGCGCCGCGGTGGACCTGCTGGTGCGCCACGGCGGCACGGCGATCCTCTCGGAGACGCCGGAGATCTACGGCGCCGAGCACCTGCTCACGCGCCGCGCGGTGTCGCGCGAAGTGGGCCGGAAGATCGTGGACCGCATCCGCTGGTGGGAGGCCTACACGAAGAGGAACGACGGCGAGATGAACAACAATCCCTCGCCCGGCAACAAGGCCGGCGGCCTCACCACGATCCTCGAGAAGTCCCTGGGCGCCGTCGCCAAGGGCGGCACCACGGGGCTCATGGACGTCTTCGAGTACGCCCACCCGGTGACGACGAAGGGTTTCGTCTTCATGGACACGCCCGGCTACGACCCGGTCGCGGCGACCGGGCAGGTGGCCGGCGGGGCCAACCTAGTCTGCTTCACCACCGGGCGCGGCTCGGCCTATGGCTGCAAGCCCGCGCCGTCCCTCAAGCTCGCGACCAACACGCCGCTCTTCCGGCGCATGGAGGACGACATGGACGTCAACTGCGGCGAGGTGCTCGACGGCACCGTCTCGATCGAGGAGGCCGGCCGGCGCATCTTCGCGCTGATGCTCGCGACGGCGTCCGGGGAACCCAGCAAGAGCGAGCGCCACGGCTTCGGCGCCGACGAATTCGTGCCCTGGCAACTGGGCGCGGTGATGTGATCCGCAAGCGGCACCCACCAGAGGAGGAGACGACGATGAGGCACCGGTTCAAGGCCATGCTCGCGGCGGGCGCGTTCGCGCTCGCGGCCGGCGGCGCGGGGGCGCAGATGAAGCTCAAGTTCGCGCACGTGTACGAGACGAGCGAGCCGTACCACGCGGCGGCGCTGTGGGCGGCGGGCGAGATCGCGAAGCGCACCGCGAACCGCTACACCGTGGAGGTGTTCCCGGCCTCCACGCTCGGCAAGGAAAGCGACATCAACCAGGGGCTCACGCTCGGCACGGTGGACATCATCTACACGGGCCAGCTCTTCACGGGGCGCACCTACGGTCCCCTCGCCATCGGCGGCGCGCCCTTCATGTTCCGCGACTTCGCCCACTGGAAGGCGTTCTCCACGAGCCCGCTCTTCGCCGAGCTCGCCGAGGGCTACCGCCAGAAGAGCGGCGGCAACAAGGTGGTCGCGATCACCTACTACGGCGAGCGGCACGTCACCTCCAACAAGCCCGTCAACCGGCCCGAGGACATGAAGGGGCTCAAGATCCGCGTGCCCGACGCCCCGCTCTACACGATGTTCCCGCGCGCCGTCGGCGCGAATCCCACGCCGATCGCCTTCGCGGAGGTCTACCTCGCGCTGCAGAACGGGACGGTGGACGCGCAGGAGAACCCGCTGCCCACCATAGACGCGAAGAAGTTCTACGAGGTGCAGAAGTACATCGTGCTCACGGGCCACATCACCGACGCGTTGCTCACCATCGTCGGCGGGCCCACGTGGAACAAGCTCTCCGAGGCCGACCGGAAGACCTTCGAGGAGGTGCTGCGCGAAGGCGCCGCGCGCGCGACGGCGGAGATCGTCGAGAGCGAGAGGAAGATGGTCGCGGAGTTCGAGAAGCGCGGCAAGACGGTGGTGCGCGTGGACCGCAAGCCCTTCCGCGACGCGACGGTGAAGCTGCACAACGGCCCCGACGCGACCTGGCCGAAGGACGTCTACGACAGGTTGCAGGCGATCAAGTAGCGCAGGGCGGGCGCCGGCCGCGATAGACTGCGGGGATGAACGCCTCGCACGGGCCGGCGCCGGCCAAGGATGTCAACGATGCCTTCCGCGGCGGCCCCCGGGCCGTCCGCTTCCTCGGCCGGATCAACAAGGCCTCGATCGTGATGCTGGCGGAAGCGGGCATCGTCGAGCCGGGCGAGGCGAAGCGCATCGCCGCCGGCGTGCGCGAGCTCGCGGGAGAGGATGCGGCCTCGCCGCAGCAGCCCTCCGCGGACTACCTGGACTACGAGCGGCGCCTCACGGACAAGGTCGGCGCGCAGGCCTCGCTCATCCACGCCGGCCGCAGCCGGCAGGACATCGCCTCGACGCTCTCGCGCATGAACCTGCGCGACGACCTGCTGCTCGCGTACGCCTCGCTCGCCCGCGCGCGCATCGCGGCCGTGAAGGTGGCCGGTGAGCACCGCGGGACGATCATCCCCGCGTACACGCACGGCGTCCAGGCGCAGCCGACGACGCTCGCCCACTACCTGCTCGCGCTGGCGAGCGGGCTGCAGCGAAGCCTCGAGCGGCTCGCCGCGATCCACCCTCGCCTCAACCTGAGCCCCCTGGGCGCCGGCGCGCTCTCGACCTCCAGCTTTCCCGTGGACCGCGAGCGGCTCGCGGCGCTCCTCGGCTTCGACGGCATCGTCGACAACGCCTACGACGCCAACCACCTCGCGCCGGTCGACAGCTGCCTGGAACTCGCTTCGGCCCTCGCCATCGGCGCCATCCAGGCGGGCCAGTTCGCGCAGGACTTCCACATCCAGTACGCGGCGCCGCGTCCCTGGATGCTGCTGGCCGGGGGCGACCTGGTCGGCATCAGCAGCCTCATGCCGCAGAAGCGCAACCCGGCCGCGCTCGAGCAGCTGCGCGCCCAGGCGAGCCTGCTCCTCGCGGAGATGCAGGGGCCGTTCCTCGTCGCGCACAACACGCGCACGGGCTATTTCGACTACCGCTCCTATGATCCGCTGCCCAGCACGAAGGCCGTGCTCGTCTTCGACCTGCTCGCGCGCGTGCTGGGGGGCATCGTCGTCGACGCGGAGCAGGCGAGGGCGGAGGTGGACGCGGATTACTCGACCTCCACCGAGATCGCCGACGTGCTCATGCAGGACGCGAAGGTCCCCTTCCGCGCGGGCCATCATTTCGCCTCGGCCATCGCCGACTACGGCCGTTCGCGCAAGCTGAGCCTGAAGGACGTGCCCTACGCAGAGGCCGCACGGTTGTGGCAGGCGCAGGAAGGCACGGCGCTGCCCCTTTCCGAATCGCAGTACGCCGCCGCCATCGATCCGGCGCGCATGATCGCCCGCCGCCGGGGCAAGGGCGGCCCGCAGCCGCAGGAGATCGACCGCCTGCTCGCCGACGCGAGGGCCTTCGATGCCGCAAGCCTCGCGTGGCTGCACGCGCGCCACGAGGCACAGCGCCTCGCCGACGAGGCCCTCGACGAGCGCCTCGCGCGACTGGCCGATCGCTGATCCCCCTTCCTCACCGCACCCAGGACCCGAACATGAACCTCCGTGACCTGCTCGCGGGCATCGCGCTCGCCGCGTCGCTCGCCCCGCCCGCCCTCGCCGAATTCCCCGAGCGCCCCATCCGCATCGTGCTGCCTTACGGGCCCGGCGGCGGCGCGGACACCGTCGGCCGCCCCCTCGTCGCGGAGCTGCAGAAGCGCCTGGGCACGGGCGTCATCGCGGAGAACAAGGGCGGGGCGGGCGGCTACATCGCGCTCGAGTCGGTGGTGCAGTCGCCCGCCGACGGCTACACGCTCTTCCTCTCGCTCACGGCGCAGTCGGCCATCAACCCGAGCTTCTACCCCGACCAGAAGAAGGACGTCCTCGCCGACCTCGCGCCCATCACGCTCATCGGCTCGGCGCCGTACTTCCTCTGCGTGAACCCGCAGCTGCCGGCGAGGACCTTCGCGGAATTCGTGAAGCTCGTGCGCGACAACCCGGGCAAGTATTCCTACGCGTCCTCCGGCAACGGCAGCGGGCTGCACCTGTCGATGGAGCTGCTCAAGACGATGACCGGCATCGACATCGTCCACGTGCCCTACAAGAGCAGCGGCGCGGCCTACACCGACGTGATCTCCGGCCAGGCGCACGCGATGTTCTGCGGCGCGGGCAGCATCCGCGGGTACGTGGACGCCGGGCGCCTTCGCGTGATCGCCGTGAGCTCGGCGCAGCGCTCGCCCGTGATGCCCCAGGTGCCCACGATCGCGGAGTCGGGCGTGCCGGGGTACGAATCGGGCACGTGGTACGCGCTCTTCGCGCCGAAGGGCACGCCGGCGCCGGTGATGAGGAAGCTCCACGACGAGACGCTCGCGGCCCTCAGGTCGCCGGCCGTCGTCGAGCGCTACAACGCCGATGCGATCCGCGTCATAGGCTCGACTCCGGAGGAACTCACCGCCTACGTGAAGACCGAGCGCGCGAAGTGGTCGGACGTGGTCAAGCGCTCGGGCGCCAGGATCGACTGACGCCCGGCGCCCGTCACCTCGTGGCGGCCGATACCGCCGTACTGTTGGCGGAGACGTTTCCGGCCCTGTCGTAGGCGCGCACGCGCGCGTAGTAGGTCGTGCGCCGCGCGAGCCCGGAGACCTCCAGGCGGGTCGCCGTGCCCACGTCGAGATTCCCGTACGAGGCCACCATGCGCCTGAAGGAGCGGTCGGCGGACACGTCCACGACGTAGCCGGCCACGGCCACGTTGTCCGAGGACGCGTTCCAGGCGAACGAGAGGACGCCGGTGCGCACGCGCGTGAGGGCGAGCCCCGACGGCACCGAAGGCGGCGTGGTGTCCGCCCCGCTCGCGGTCGAGGCCAGCGTGGCCAGCGAGAAGTCGCCGGAGGTCGCCAGGTTGCCGGCGGCATCGCGGGACTTCACCCGGTAATGGTAGGTCGTCGCGGGAGCGAGGCCGGCGAGCGTCTGGGCGTGCGAGGTCGTGAGCGCGCCCGCGAGGGTCGTCACGCTGCCGTACGCCGTCGTGAGGCCGTACTCGACCTGCGTGTCGGCGGCCTCGCCCGTCGTCCAGGCGATGACGGCCTGCGTGCTGGAGATGCCCGATGCGCCGACCGCCGAGATCACGGGCGGCGTGGTGTCGGCCGCCGCCAGCGTGGTCAGGGAGAAGTCGCCGGAGGTCGCCAGGTTTCCGGCGGCGTCGCGCGACTTCACCCGGTAGTGGTAGGTGGTCGCGGGGGCGAGGCCGGCGAGTGCCTGCGAATGCGATGTCGCGAGCGCGCTGGCCAGCGTCGTCGTGCTGCCATAGGACGTGGTTCCGCCGTACTCGACCTGCGTGTCGGCGGCTTCTCCGGTCGTCCACGCGACGACGGCCTGCGTGCTGGCGATGACCGAGGTGCCGACCGAGGAAATCGCGGGCGGCGTGGTGTCGGCCACGGGCGGGGGCGGCGATGCGACCGGGGCGCAGGTCGCGCAGGCGATCGCGGCATCGAGCGCGTCGAGGTCCGCTCCGAGATCCTTGCCGTCGGTCGCGGCCGACTTGTACGGACTGGCCGGCGAGAGGCGGTAGTTTCCGCCAGCGTAGTCCACGAAGCCGACGGCGGTCGGGCCTGCCGGGAAGAGCGTCCCCGCCGGGTAGGTGCCCATGCCGCCGGTGAAGGGACCGATGAAGGCGTTCTTGGAGAAGGTGTAGTTGGAGAAGTAGGCGGTGAGCGTGGGCGTGCCCGGTCCCGTTCCCGTGCCGAGGAATCCGTAGACGCCGTTCGTGAGCAGGTTGTCGCGGAAGTCGAAGCTGGCCGCGGCGGGGACATTCTCTACGAACGCTGTGGTTCCTCCGGCGACGGTGATGAGCGCCGTGTTGTGGCGGATCGTGAGGTCCAAGGGGCCAGCGATGACTTGGAAAATTCGACCATCCGCGTTCTGCAACCGGGTTACTACAACTAGGTTGTTCTCGACGAGGACTCGCTGGGTCTCCTGACTCGGATAATTCCCATCTCGGCCCGAGATGTTCATCCCTTGGCCGACGTTAAGCAGCTTGTTGTACCGGACCGTAATGTCGCGGGTCGCGCTCCAGGGAGCGTTGCCATCCTGGTTGCGAGGAGTGATGAGGAAGCCGAAGCCGTTCTGGCCCGCCGGCCAGTTGTTTTCGAGAACGTTTCCTTCGACCAGCACGCGCTGGGCGTTCTTGAACTCGAGCAGGTTCTTCACCAGCCATGGCGAGCCGATCCACGCGAGAGGCTTGAGGAAGTGATTTCGACGGATCTCGATGTCCGAAGGCACGAGGTTCGCGATCGCCGGATCCGCGCCGCCGGCCATGAAGTTCTCGCCGGAGGCTTCGAGGTAGTTGTTGACGATCTTCAGCGGGCCCGGCGAGTTGTACGTCCAAAGCGCCTGGGTGTCGGCGCCGACTTCCTTGAAATCCGCCACGTACGAATCGACGACCGCCACGGCCACGCCGTTCATCGCCACGCCGCGCCTCCCGCCCACGGTCGGGTCGCCGTGGATGTAGCACCGGTCGAACGTGATGTCGGTGGGCAGGTTCGAGAGCACCGAGGTCGCCCCGCCGATGTCGATGAGGGTGTAGACGAACTTGCCGGCGACCGGCTTGAACTCGATCCCCGTGAAGCGGAAGTGGTGCGCTCCCGCGCTCGTCTGGAGGGTCGCGCCGACCTGGTCGGAGACCACGATCTTGGGCATGTTGGCCGCATCGGTCGGCGAGACGCGAGTGCCCGGCGCCGGCAGGCTCGCCAGCGCGCTCGATCGCACGTAGATCCAGCCCGCGCCCGTCGTCTTGTTGGGCAGCGTGAAGGGCCCGGTGAAGGTGGCCCCGGCCTGCAGCACGATGGTGTCGCCCAGTTGCGCGTTGTTGAGCGCGGCCTGGAGGTTGCCGCCCGCGTTCACCGTGATCGTGTTGCCCGAGGGCGCCGAGTACGTCGTGTCGATGAAGACGCGCGGCGATTCCGGCAGGGTCGCGGCGCGCGACAAGCCTTGCGCGGCGAGGAGGGAGGCGAAGAGGAGAAGTGCGGTTAGGAAGTGTCGGGGAAGGGAAGGGGTTGGGAATGTGGCGTGGGCTGGGCGATTCATGAAAGCTTTCGATGGGGGATGGATCTGCCCTGGGTCCATCGCACAACGCGTGCCAACATAGGCGCCGCGCAAAAACAAGAGGTTGCAGATTACAAGTGCAGCAATAGTGTCGGGCTGCAGTGACGATGCCTGCCCATTCCCGGCAAGCGGTTGAAGCGACAGGGCAACGGCTGTCGCCGGGCCCCGACGAACCGGCCACACGACGTGCGCGCGGGGATAAACTCACGCTTTTCCCCCGGAAGCCGCCACCGTGCCGCGATTGTTTCTCATCGAGCCCGATGCTTCCCTGCGCGAGTGGTGCCGGCTGCACCTGGGCACGACCGGCATCGCGGTCAACGCCTTCGACGACGGCCAGCGCGCGCTGGAGGCGCTGCGCGGGGAGCCGCCGGATCTCTTCCTGATCGACACCGACATCGCGGGACTGGGCGCGTTCGCGATCGCCGCCGCCATCCGCTCGAACGTGCGCTGCGCGCACGTGCCCCTGGTGTTCATCGTGCCGGCGGGCGACGCGAAGCAGCACGCCCAGGCCCTCGCCATCGAGCCCGGCGGCGTGCTCACGAAGCCCCTGTCGCGCGAACTCCTGCTCGAGACGGTGCGTTCGCGCCTGGGCGTATCGCCGGACGAGACGGACGGCGATCGCCACGCGCGCGCGGCCAAGGCGCCTGCTCCCGCGCCGGCGCGCGGCACGGCCTCCGGCGCGCTCCTCGAGACGAAGCGCGCCACCGTGCTGGCCGTGGCCGTGCGCAATTTCGTCTCGCTCGCCAAGGCGATGCCCGCCACGTCGCTCGACCGCATGCTGGTCGAGTTCGGGACGCAGGCGCGCGAGGCGGTCTTCGAGGCCGGGGGCTGGATCGTGCGCGGCGACGCGATGCATTTCACGGCGCTCTTCGAGGAGACACCGGGCGAGTCGCGCCGCCACGCCGGTCGCGCCATCGACGCGGCGCTCGGCATCGTGCGCGGCGCGCGCGCGGCCAAGCGCTGGGCCGACACGAACCTGCCCACCGCCCGCGCGATGGACATTTCCATCGGCTGCGGCATCCACACCGGCGAGGTGATCGTCGCGCGGCTCACCGTCGGCGGGCACCTCGTGCCGGGCATCGCGGGTCCGTCGGCGGAACTCGCGCCGCGCCTGGAGGGACGCGCGAAGAGCCTGCACTGGAGCATCGCCTGCGCGGAGGCCACCGCGGTCGAGGCCGGCTCGCGCTTCGCCATCGGGCAGCGCTCGAGCCTCACGGACACCGACCACGGCGTGGTGATCCCCATCGTGGAGATCGGGGGCTACGCGCCCGGCGCGGCGCGGGCCTCGGATCTCGCGCGCATCGGCGAGGTGCGCGAGGCGCTCGTGGCCAACACGCTGCTCTCGCGCCTCGCGGGCGACGTGGATTCGGCGACGGCCGAGCGCACGCTGGTCGTGCGGCCGGGCCGCGCCGT
>CAZPLW010000083.1:0-16541 GCA_964587315.1 uncultured Lysobacter sp. | reverse complement strand
GCACGGGCGCGCCGCCCGCGACGGGCGCCACGGCCGCCACGCCGATCGCGACCCCGCTCGCCTCGGGCGGGCCGGTCATCGAGTCGCGGCCGCTCGCGAACACGGACAAGCTCAAGGTCGAGCCGCGCGGCCAGCGCCTGCCGTATTCCGACAAGAACCTCGCGCAGCTCTCGGCGGGCGACTCGCCGGGGGCAACTCCTTCGGCGCCCGCACCGGCCTCTGCGCCGGGGCCTGCCGCCGCGCCGGCGCCGCCCGCGGCGACGCCGGTTCCCGTTCCCGCCGCCCCCGAGAAGGCCGCGGGGACGGCGGACGAGGCCGTCGACTGGATCTGGCCCGTGAAGGGCAAGGTGCTCGCGCCGTTCACCGAGGCGACCAAGGGGATGGACATCGGCGGCAAGAAGGGCGCCCCGGTCGTCGCCGCGGCGGGCGGGCGCGTGGTCTACGCCGGCACGGGGCTGCGCGGGTACGGCAAGCTCGTCATCATCAAGCACAACGACACCTGGCTTTCCGCCTACGCCCACAACGAGAACATCCTCGTGAAGGAGCAGCAGGAAGTGAAGCGCGGCCAGAGAATCGCCGAGATGGGATCGACGGACGCCGACCAGGTGAAGCTGCACTTCGAGATCCGCCGCCAGGGCAAGCCGGTCGACCCGGCCAGGCTGCTGCCCTCGCCCTGAAGCCGGGGACGCTTCCCGGTTTTCAGGCGGCGCGGAAGTCCCGGACCCTCCGGGCGAGTTCCTTCGCTTCCGGCGCCGAAATGCCCTCGCCATAGCGCGCCCGCACGTAGCTTTCGGTGATGGCCGCGGCCTCGCTCCCGAGGTCGGGCCGCGCCGCCCGGACGCGGGCGAGGTAGTCGAGCGGCCCCTAGTGCGGCGCCCGCGCGAGACCCGCCTTCGCGAGCTTCTCCCCGAAACGCCGCCACGCGCGCACGGCCGGCGGCTCGCGCCGGGGCAGGTCGCGCAGGACGAGCGCGAGGCTCACGGCGCCCGCGACGGCAAAGGTCACCGCCCCGAGCCACGTCGCGAGGCTCACCCAGTCGAGCGCGTCGATCCCCAGCCGCGAGAGGAACTGCCGCTGCCGGTCGATGTTGTAGCCGAGCACCCACTGGTTCCACTGGCTGTTGAGCGCGTCCCACGCGAAGCGCAGGTTCGACAGGATCCCCAGGCGGTCCGCCGCGATGATCGAGGCCGTGACGCCGATCGGCCCGAGCGCCGCGTTGATGCCGCTGTCGATGCGGTCCGGCGAGACGGCCGACGTCGGGTCGATGCGCACCCAGCCCTCGTTCGCCAGCCAGACCTCGACCCAGGCGTGGGCGTCCGCCTGGCGCACGATCAGCTCGCGGTTGAGCGGGTTGATCTCGCCGCCCTGGTAGCCCGTCACCACGCGCGAGGGGATGCCCGCGGCACGCATGAGCAGCGCGAAGCTGCCCGCGTAGTGCTCGCAGAAGCCGCGCTTCTTGTCGAAGAGGAACTCGTCGTAGGGGCTGTCGGATTCGAGCAGCGGCGGCTCGAGCGTGTAGGTGAACTGGGAATTGAAGTACTGCAGCGCGCGGCCGATGACGCGGCGCGGGTCCGGGTTCTCGGCCGCCCATTGGCGGCCCAGGGCGATCGTGCGCGGGTTCTGCCAGGTGTTGAAGCGAAGCGCGAACTCGCGAAAGCCGGCGGGCAGCTTCTCGCCGAACCGGTAGTCGAGGAACGAGATCATCTCGTAGCGCGTGCGCGCGTCGATGGGGCGGACGGAGCGCAGCTGCAGGTCGTGCCGCGCCGAGACGCCGGGCGGAAGCGTGCCGGGCACGTCGAGCGCGAAGAGCCAGTGCTTGCCGTGCGGCTCGAGGGTCACGCCGTACTTCACGGGCCGCTCGGCCTTCGGGTACTCGAGCGCCGCGGCCGGCGAGAACTCCGACATGCGCCAGGACCGGCCGTCGAAGGCCCACAGCACCGGGCCGCGGAAATAGAGCGCCTGGTACGGCGGGATGTCGCCCTCGAACTCGACCCGGAAGGCCGTCGCCTCCGACTGGATGAGCTTCGAGATGTTGCCGGGCGTCATCGTGTCCGACAGGCCCGAGAGGCCCGCGCGCGCGTCCTGCGGCAGCGCGAAGAGCGGCCCCGTGACGCGCGGGAAGAGGATGAAGACCACCAGCGTGAGGGGCAGGGCCTGCGCGAGGAGCTTGGCCGCGGGCACGAGCCGCTCGGACACGCTGGGCACCCGGCCGGGGATGCGCTGGAAGCCCACCAGGGTCGCGACGAAAAGCCACACGCACGCGAGCATGTAGATCCCCATCGGGATCGTCTGCGAGTAGAGGAAGTTCGTCATCACCAGGACGAAGCCCAGGTGGATCGCGAGCAGCACCTCGCGCGAGGTGCGCATCTCGACCAGCTTCATCGCGGCCATGAGGATGAGCAGCGTCGTGCCCGCGTCGCGGCCGAAGAGCCGCCCGAACTGCAGGAACGTCCCCACGAAGGCGGCGATGGCGAGCAGGCGCACGACCCACCGGTTCGGGAAATGGGCCGCCTTCCAGGCGACCCAGCCGCGCCAGGCGATCATCGCCACGAAGAAGCCGGCGACCCACTCCGGCATGCGCACCAGGTGCGGCGCGACGACGAACAGCATCGCGCCCAGCAGCCACATCACGCCCTTCGCGTCGAGCGCCGCGTTGGGCATCGCCCGGTTCATCGCGTGCCGCCTTCGCCGTGCAGCGCCAGGGCCTCGAGGCAACGCGCGCGGTGGGCGTCGCCGCGCCCGGGCGGGATGGAAGCGCCGGGGATGCGCAGGCCGTAGCGCTGCCCGATGCGCTCGCATTCGATCACCCAGTGGGCGAGGAAGGCGAGGCGCGATTCCGGGTCGGCCGCGCGCGCGTCGTTCCAGTCGAGCCAGAGCTCGCCCGAGGCGGTCGCGTGGAATTCCTTGGTGAGCAGCTGGTCCCCGCGCGCGAGGGCCTTCCAGGCGACGTGGCGCAGCGGGTCGCCGGGGCGGTACTCGCGCAGGTGGTGGAAGTCGTCCTCGCCCGGGATGGGCACGCCCTCGCCCGACTCGCCCACCGAGCGCACCGGCGGGGGGCCGGCCGCGGGATCGGGGCGCGGATAGACGATCGCCGACTGGCCGAAGTCGAAGTAGGACCACGCGTGGAAGAGGCCGACGGGATAGCGCGTGTAGATCTCGGCGCGGCCGCACTTGAGACGCCCGCGGCGCGTGGCCTTCACCGGGATGAGGACGGTCGTCGCCTCGCGCTCGGCGATGTCGGCGAAGACGGGGTCCTCGTCCCGGCGGCGCAGGGCCACGGCGTAGCGCTCGCGCACGGGGGATTCCACGACGACGGCGAATTGCGCGGTGTCGCCCGCGAACACCGCCTCGCAGCGCCCGGGACGCAGCTTGAGGTGCGCGAGGTTGCGCCAGGTGTGCAGCATCGCGACCGATCCCATCGCGCCCAGCAGGAAGGTGAGCAGGAAACCGAGCGAGAGCGCGTACTGGATCGAGGCGACGAGCAGGACCAGCAGCACCAGCGCGAAGACGTAGCCCTCCTTCGACGGCAGGATGAAGATGCGCCGCTGGACGAGCGTGACCGGCGGGGACTCCGGGAACCGCGCCCGGAAGATCCAGTCGGCGATCGACTGGCGGAGGTTGCCGAGCAAGCCCGCGGGCCCCGGGTTCAGGGGATGGCGACGGCCGTGAGCAGGTCGGCGGCCGCGTCGAACCCGCCGCGCGCCGACTCGCCCGCGCCGTGCAGGCGGTGGCCCACCACGGCGGGCAGGATGGCCTGCACGTCCTCGGGGAGCACCTGGGAGCGGCCCTGCATCATGGCCCAGGCCTGCGAGGCCCGCAGCACCGCCAGGCCGGCGCGCGGGGAGAGCCCCTGCGCGTACTTGGGCGACTGGCGCGTGTGCGCGACGAGGGCCTGAACGTAATCGAGGAGGGCGTCCGACACCGTCACCTGCGGCACGGCCTTCTGCAGCGCGACGAGCCGCGCGCTGTCGAGCGCGGCCTCGAGGGTGGGCAGCAGGTCGCGGCGCTCCTCGCCGCGCAGCAGCTCCCGCTCGGCCTTCGCGTCCGGGTAGCCGAGGTTCAGGCGCATGAGGAAGCGGTCCAGCTGCGATTCCGGAAGCGGGAAAGTGCCCACCTGGTTCTGCGGGTTCTGCGTCGCGATGACGAAGAAGGGCTCGGGCAGGGCGCGCGTCTCGCCCTCGGCCGTCACCTGGTGCTCCTCCATGGCCTCGAGGAGGGCGCTCTGCGCCTTGGGGCTCGCGCGGTTGATCTCGTCGGCCAGGATGATCTGCGAGAACACCGGGCCGGGATGGAAGCGGAAGGTCGAGGATTCGCGCTCGAAGATCGACACGCCGATGATGTCCGCCGGCAGCAGGTCCGACGTGAACTGGATGCGCTGGTAGTCGAGTCCCAGGAGCCGCGCGAGCGCCTGCGAGAGCGTGGTCTTGCCGACGCCGGGCACGTCCTCGATGAGCAGGTGGCCCCGCGCGAGGATGCAGGCGAGGGCGAGGCGGATCTGGCGTTCCTTGCCCAGGATGACGCGCGAGGCGCGGGCGACGACGTCTTCCACGGGGTTGGCGGCGAGGCGGGCGCGGGCGTCTAGGAGCATGGATCCTGTCGGGGTCGGATGGAACCGGTTTCGCGGGTCGCGGGTCGAACGGACGCTCGGTTTCAGGATAGCATCATGGGCATGCGCGGCCCTTCCGTCTGTGAAGGGCGTCACGGACATCGCTACGGACATTTCATGAAAGCTGGAGTTCTCCTCGCCCTCGGGCTCGCCTGCGCGCCGCTCGGCGCCGCCGCCCAGGTGGTCCCGGCCGCCGACTTCACCGACATGTGGTGGAACCCGAACGAATCCGGGTGGGGCATCAGCATCCGCCAGAAGCCGCCCGCGGGCGGCACGCGGGACACGATGTTCGCGATCTGGTTCACGTACGATCCGCGCACCCAGGACGCGACCACCGGCAGCACGACCGATTTCGTGCCCCTGTGGCTGCCCATGACGGACGGCACCTGGGTCACGCCCACCACGTACTCGCTCAAGGTCTACGCGACGCAGGGCACGCCCTTCGCCCCGTTCTGGAACCCGGCGGACTTCGCCATCCAGGAGGTGGGCACGGCCACCCTCGCGTTCTCCGACGTGAACCACGGCACCTTCACGTACGACATCCGCCCGCCCGCGAACGTGGCGGCCAACAACCCGGCCTACGGCCTGCCGGCCTTCGCGGGCGTGAAGACGATCACGCGACAGCCTTTCTAGCGACACCGCCCATGTCCGTCCTGCTGGTGACCCACCCCGATTGCGCGCATCACGAGATGGGAGCGGGACATCCCGAGTCGCCCAGGCGGCTCGTGGCGGTGCTGGACGCGCTGGACGCCCGCGGCATCGGCGGCCACCTGACGGAGGTGGAGGCGCCCCTCGCCACCGAGGAAGCCCTGGCGCGCGTGCACGAGCTCCGCCACATCGACTTCGTGTTCGAGAGCGCCCCGGAGGAGGACTACGCCTTCCTCGACCCCGACACGTCCCTCAACCCGCGCTCGCTGCCGGCGGCGCTGCGGGCGGCGGGCGCCGTGGTCGAGGCCGTGGATCGCGTGCTGGGTGGCGGCGCGACGCGCGCCTTCTGCGCCGTGCGGCCGCCGGGCCACCACGCCACGCGCTCGCGCGCGATGGGCTTCTGCGTGTTCAACAACGTGGCGGTCGGCGCCCTGCACGCCCTCGAGGCCCACGGGCTCGAGCGCGTCGCCATCCTCGATTTCGACGTGCACCACGGCAACGGCACGGAGGACAGGGTGCGTGACGACCCGCGCGTGCTCTTCGGCTCCACGTTCCAGCACCCCTACTACCCCTTCTGCGGCGCCGACTCCGGCAACGAGCACGTGATCAACGTGCCGCTGCCGGCCATGACGGGCAGCGCCGGCTTCCGCGCCGCCGTGGAGCGCCATTGGCTGCCCGCGCTGGAGCGCTTCGAGCCGCAACTGGTGCTCGTGTCCGCCGGCTTCGACGCGCACCGCGAGGACCCGCTCGCCTACCTGCAGCTCGAGGACGAGGACTACGAATGGGTCACGCGCCGGCTGGTGGAGGTGGCCGAAAGAAGCGCCGACGGCCGCATCGTCTCGACGCTGGAAGGCGGCTACAACGTCGCCGCCCTCGCGCGCTCGTCGGCGCGCCACGTGCACGCCCTAGACGGCTAGACCCAGCGCCTCGGCCGGCGCGAGGCGGCTTCCGCGGATCTCGAAGCGCTTCTCGCGCGAGCGATCGCCCGCGAGCAGCCGGACATCGCGCTTCGGAACCCCGAACCTTCCGGCCAGGAATTCGACGAGGGCGTCGTTGGCGCGGTCCTCCAGGGCGGGCGCGGCGATGCGGATCTTCACCGCCTCGCCATGCAATCCGGCCACTTCCGAGCGCCTGGCGCCCGGCTGCGCATGGACCTTCAGCGTGACGGTGCCGTCCGCGTCGAGGCGGAACCAGTCATTCACGGGAGGGGGAAATGCGTCCGGCGGGCGCCGGGGACTAGCGCGAGGCGACGCGCGTGGCGGTCGTGAGCTTCGCGCCCAGGCCGATCTGCGCCCAGTCCTGCGTCTGCAGCGCGGCGTGGATCAGCGCGCGGTAGCGCTGGGCCTGCTGGTAGACGAAAGGCGAGGCGATGAAGGTCTGGTAGTGCTCCTCGAAGTGCCCGGCGCCGCAGTAGGAGGCGAAGGCGCAGGCCTGGGCGAGGTCGCGGTGCTGGGCGCCGCAGTCGAGGCCCAGGTCGCAGGCCACGAGGTTCCACGCGCCGATGAAGGCGGAGGGCTCGGGGATCTCGCCGTTGGGGCCGACGCGCAGCAGTTCCTTGAGGGGCGACTGGGCGAGGAGGCTCCCGACCGAGAGGATGGCCTCCGGGTCGCGCGTCTCGAGCAGGTTCACGATGCGGGCGAGGTCCTCGGGCGCGAGGCGGGCGGGGCCGCCGCTCTCGTCTCGCGGCTGCGTGGCGAGGCGGTGCTGCAGCTCGGCGGTGAGGAGCTTGGCCTGCGCGCGGGCGTCGCCCAGCTGGGCGGCGGCGCGGTAATGGTCGTCGATGTCGCGCTGCGAGATCTTCACGCCCTGGAAGCGCACGCAGCGCGCGGCGTCGTCCACCGTGTCGTAGGCGGCGATGCGCTGGGGCGCGGTCGGGTCGCCCGCCGGCAGCGAGGCGAGGAACTGCTTGCGCTGCTTGGCGCTGTAGGAGGCGAGGTCCTCGTTCACCGAGTTGGCGAAGAGGCAAGACTCGAGGGCCTTGGCCAGGAAGAAGCGCTCTTCCGCCGTGAGCTGCCCCTTGCGGGCCATCAGCCCGTCGACGAACGCCTTCAGGTCGCGGGAATTGCGGAAGTCGGCGGCGACGCCGGAAACGGGACGGGGCGCGGCGCGGGGGGAGACCGGGGCGGCGAGCGGCATGGCGCTGGCGCGGGCCGAGTTGTTCGCGAGGACGAGGGAATCGCCTCCCCGGGCGGGGGCCGCGGAAAGGCTCGACGGGGCCAGCCGGGCGGCACCCGGGACGGCTTCGCGGTCCGCCGGCGCGTCACCCCACTTCGCGACGAGGAGAACCCCGTAGGCGACCAGGGAAGCGAGACCGATGGCGGTGAGCCGGTTCATGGGGCCAGTTTCGTCCGAAAGTTCCAATAAGTCAACGGTTTCGGAGCTAAACCTCGCGTTTTGCCGGAATTCCGTCGCCTGCCGGCGACGACGCGGTCCCGCAAGTAGCGCCGAATGTCCGAACTTACCTGAAAACGTCCTAGTGGTGGAGGATCTTGGACAAGAACTGCTGCGCCCGCTCCGACCGGGTGGTGCCGAAGAACTCGTCCTTGGTGCAGTCCTCGACGATGGAGCCGCGGTCCATGAAGATGACGCGGTGGGCCACCTTGCGGGCGAACCCCATCTCGTGGGTGACGACCATCATCGTCATGCCTTCCTTGGCGAGGTCGACCATCACGTCGAGCACCTCGTTGATCATCTCGGGGTCGAGGGCCGAGGTCGGCTCGTCGAAGAGCATCGCGATGGGGTCCATCGAGAGGGCGCGCGCGATGGCCACGCGCTGTTGCTGGCCACCCGAGAGCTGCCCGGGGAACTTGTCCTTCTGGGCGATGAGGCCCACGCGGTCGAGGAGCTTGAGTCCGCGCTCGGTCGCCTCGTCGGTCGAGCGACCGAGCACCTTCACCTGCCCGATCGTAAGGTTCGCCGTGATCGACATGTGGGGGAAGAGCTCGAAGTTCTGGAACACCATGCCGATCTGCGAGCGCAGCTTCGGCAGGTTCGTCTTCGGGTCGCCCACGGACACGCCGTTCACGAGGATCTCGCCCTTCTGGAAGGGCTCGAGGCCGTTCACCGTCTTGATGAGCGTGCTCTTGCCGGAGCCGGAGGGGCCGCAGACGACGACCACCTCGCCCTTTTCCACCTTCGTCGTGCAGTCGGTGAGCACCTGGAAGGGGCCGTACCACTTGCTCACGGACTTCAGGTCGATCATGGGTCCAGCGGAGGTCGGATCGGTCATGGCGTGGCGTTCCTATCGCGCGACGGCGAGGCGGGCGTTGAGCTTCTTCACGCCCCAGGAGGCGAGGAAGCAGATGAGGAAGAAGACGACGGCGACGAACACGTAGAGCTCGACGATGCGCCCCGTGATCTGGCCGCCCTTGGAGGCGGCGCCGAGGAAGTCCTTGAGTCCGACCACGTACACGAGCGAGGTGTCCTGGAAGAGGATCACCGCCTGCGTGAGCATGACGGGCAGCATGTTGCGGAACGCCTGCGGCAGCACCACCTGGCCCATCGCCTGCCAGTAGTTCATCCCCAGGGCGTAGGCGGCCCAGGGCTGCCCGCGCGGGATGGACTGGATGCCCGCCCGGATGATCTCCGAGTAGTAGGCCGACTCCACGAAGATGAACGCGACGATGGCGGAGGTGAACGGCCCCACGGCCTCGCCCTGCTGGCCCGTGAACTTGCTCACGATCATCGGCGTGAGGAAGTAGAACCAGAAGATGGCCATGATGAACGGGATGGAGCGGATCAGGTTCACGAACCCCGCGGCGGGAACGCTCAGGATCCTCAGGCTCGACAGGCGCGCCATCGCGAGCAGCGTGCCGAAGAAGATGCCGCCCGAGAGCGCGATGCCGAAGAGCTTGAACGACGTGGCGAGGCCGTCCCACAGCGCCTCGCGGTACTTCCAGATGACGCCCCAGTCGAATTCGCCGCCCATCAGTGCCCCGCCTGCGAGATGAAGCCCGGCACCGCCACGCGCTTCTCGATCGTGCGCATGAGGAAGGTGACCGTCAGGGTGATCACGATGTAGATGAGCGTCGCGGCGGTGAACGCCTCGAAGGTCTTGAAGGTGTACTCCGAGATCTGCCGGCTCTGCGCCGTGAGCTCGAGCACGCCGATGGTGAGGGCCGTGGACGAGTTCTTGAAGATCGTGAGGAACTCGCTCGTCATCGGCGGGATGATGATGCGGAAGGCCATCGGCAGCGTCACGAACTGGTAGACCTGCGTCCGCGTGAAGCCCATGGCGAGGCCCGCGTTCGTCTGCCCGCGCGGCAGCGACTCGATGCCCGAGCGCACCTGCTCGGCCACGCGCGAGGCCGTGTAGAGCCCCAGGCAGATCACGGCCGCGCTGAACTCCCACAGGCTGAACTGCGCCGCGAAGGGCAGCGTGAGGAGGTTGGGCATGTCCTGCTTGACCCAGTCGCCCACGCCCTTGGGCAGCAGCTCCGGCATGACGAAGTACCACAGGAACATCTGGACCAGCAGCGGCACGTTGCGGAACTCCTCGACGTACACCGTGCCGGCGGCGCGAAGCCACGCGACGGGCGTGGTGCGCGCGACGCCCACGAAGCCGCCCACGACCGAGGCGATGATCCAGGCGAGGCTCGACACTGCCAGCGTCCAGAAGACGCCCGACACCAGCCAGCCCAGGTAGGTCATGCCGCCCGAGGGCGCTTGCTCGAGGAAGACTTTCCAGTCCATCGCGGGTCCCGGGTAGTGGGGAAACGAAAGAGGGGGCGGTCGCCCGCCCCCTCGCCATCCCGGCCGGCTACTCCGGCAGGTTCTGCAGCGTGATGGCCGCCTTGAGCAGCGGGCTCATCGGCACGCCCATCGTCTCGCCGGAGGGCAGCTTCTCGATGAACCACTTGTTGTAGAGCTTGTTGATGTCGCCGGTGGCGAAGAGCTTGCCCACCGCGCGGCGCACCACGACGCCGAAGTCGTCGTCGTTCTTGCGGAACATGATCCCGTACGGGTCGTAGGACAGGTAGTCGCCGACCACCTCGAAGTCCTTCGGGCTCTTCGCCTTGGCGACCAGGCCGTAGAGCAGGATGTCGTCCATCGAGAAGGCGACCGCGCGGCCGGACTCGACCGTGAGGAACGACTCGCCGTGGTCCTTGGCGTTCAGGAACTTGATGCCGAGGTTCTCCTTGTCGGAGAGGGCCTTGATGATCCGCTCGTTCGTCGTGCCCTGCGTCACGACGACGGTCTTGCCCTTAAGGTCCTTGTACGATTTGATCTTGGCGGACTTCTTCACCAGCAGCTTGGTGCCCGTGATGTACGTGACCGGCGCGAAGGAGACCTGCTTCTGGCGCGTGAGTGTGTTGGTGGTCGAGCCGCATTCGATGTCCACGGTGCCGTTGGACAGCAGCGGGATGCGCGTCTGCGAGGTGACGGGGTTGTACTTGATCGCGAGCTGCGCGAGGCCCAGTTCCTTCTTGACCTCTTCCACGATGGCCGCGCAGATGTCCATCGAGTAGCCGATGGGCTGCTGCTTGTCGTCGAGGTAGGAGAAGGGGATCGAGGTGTCGCGGTGGCCGATGGTGATCGTGCCGGTGTCCTTGATCTTCTTGAGGGTGCCGGTCAGGTCCTGGGCGAGCGCCGGGACCGCGGCGATCGAGAAAGCGAGGGCCGCGAGGGCGGCCTTGGAATGGCGGAACATGGGGGAAACCTCCTCTGGTTGGAATGCGACGCGGTCCGCTCCGGGCGCCTGTCGAATCGCATGCGGCCGCTGCCGCCGGACAGGATACTGCAACCCCTGCGATGCCGCTTGACCTGCCCTTGCAATCGCCGTGCCCGGGCAAATCGGGGGCGTTCGGGGGGCAAGAGCCCGATCCGGCGCGCCGGGCGCACCAGCCTGGCCCGCGGCGTGCACGAAACTGTAGCAATCCGGCCGGGCGCGCGCGATGCCGTTGCGGCATTCCGTCCCCGCGGTTCAGGCGCGCCGGACGCCCATCCCGTCATGCCGAATCGGCATAAAGCGTCCCGGCCAGCACCTGCCAGAGCTGCTCGAGCAGCGGCTTGGCCCGGGCGCGGTCGCGGTAGAGGCGGATCTCGATCTGCGTGCCCCAGCGGTCGTCGCCCGCCGGGGCCAGGCTTCGCGTGCGCGGCAGCCCCAGCGCGCTGTCGGGCAGCCACGCGACGCCGTGCCCCTCGATGGCCATCACCTTGAGCGCCTCGGCCATGTCCGTCTCGTAGCGGCGCGACAGGTGGTGGGGCGTGCGCGCGGCCGCGACGATCGTCTCGACCACCCGGCCCAGGAAGGCGTTGGGCGAGTAGGCGAGGTAGGGCACGGGTTGCGAAGCCGTGCCGGGCAGGCGGAACACGGGGGCCCCGGCCGGCCCGGCCTTCGCGTACGGCCGGATGACCTCGTGGCCGATGGAGAGCATGGCGTAGCGCTCGGCGTCCAGGCGGATGGGCTGCTGCGGATGGTGGTAGCAGATGAGCAGGTCGCAGTGGCCCTCGACCAGCTGCATCACGGCGTCGTGCACGTTGAGCGCGGAGAGCTTCGAGGCGAACACGCCGAACTCCTTTTCCACGCGCGAGATCCAGCGCGGGAAGAAACCGAGCGACAGGGCGTGCGGCACCGCGAAGGCGAGGGTGTCGGAAGGGATGGGGCGGCTGCCGCGCGCGGCGGCGCGCGCGTCGTAGATGTCGCGCAGCAGGTCCGAGGCGTGCTCGCGGAAGGCCTCGCCCGCGCCCGTGAGGCGAGTGGGATAGGAGGTGCGGTCGACGAGCGGGGCGCCCACCCACGCCTCGAGCGCGCGGATCCGGCGGCTGAACGCGGGCTGGGTGACGTGCCGCAGCCCGGCCGAGCGCGAGAAGCTGCCGGTCTCGGCGAGGCTCAGGAAATCCTCAAGCCACTTGAGTTCCAAGTCGGGCGGGGACGCCGCGGGCGAATCGCACGATCGACTCCGCGAGCGCGTGGTTGGCGTCGAGGCATTGTGCCTCAAAGCCCGTGCCCGGCGAAGCCAGGGGAAGCTCCGTGCAGCCGAGCAGGAGCAGGTCGGCGCCGCGCGTGGCGAGGTGGCCCGCGGCGGCGGCGAACCGTTCGCGGGCGGCCTCGGCGTGCCCCGCCTTCACCGCGGCGATGGCGGTGTCGACGAAGGCCGCCTGGCACGCCTCGTCCGCCGTGATCCAGGCGTATCCCAGCGCCTCGAGCCGACGGCCATAGAAGCCGGAGGCGAGGGTGCCGCGCGTGGCGAGAAGCCCGATGCAAGCGGGCCGGGCCGCGCGCGCCGCGATGGACTCGGCCACCGCGTCCACGATGTGCAGGAGGGGCACTCGCAGGACGGCCTGCAGGTCGCCGGCCCAATGGTGGGCCGTGTTGCAGGCGATCGCGACGGCCTGCGCCCCCGCGGCTTCGAGCGCGCGCGCGCCCTCGGCCATGGCCGGCAACGGCGAGGGCCCGCGGCCCGCGATCGCCGCCACGCGGTCCGGAACCTGCGGCACGTTCCAGGTGACCACGGGCAGGTGTTCGTCGTCGCGCGTGGCCGGCGTGAGCGCGAGGATCTTGGCCTGCAGGTCGAGGGCCGCGGCCGGTCCCATGCCGCCCAGGATGCCGATGCGACGAAAGCGGGGGAAGGCGGTATCCATGGGTCCATCGTAAGGGTGGGGGCGGCGGCGCGCCAATGCCGCTTTCTCATGGATTCGCCTTCGCCGGCGGCGTTCGCCGGGCGGGCGGCGCCCGGGAATGCGCGAACGGCATGCCCGCAAGGCCGGGGATGGGCGAGAATGGAGGTCACGATCCGGCGCCGGACCCGGGCCCACGAGGCCAGGCACCCGGCGGCCGGAGTCGTCACGACAAGAACGAGGCCCCCATGCCGAATCCCGCTCCCGAGACGACGAACGTCGTGCTCGAACCCGTCCTGAAGCTCGCCGGCGCGCGCCTTGCCGCCGCCGCCGCCGCCGAGGCGCGCGAGTTCATCGCCCTCTACTACGACCAGGTCGACGCCGAGGATCTCGCCCGGCGCGCGCCCGAGGACCTTTACGGCGCCGCGATGTCGCACCTCGCGTTCGCGCGCCGCTTCCACACGGGCACGCCGAAGCTGCGCGTCTACAACCCGCGCGCCGAGGAGCACGGCTGGTCCTCGTCGCACACCGTCGTCGAGATCGTGAACGACGACATGCCCTTCCTGGTCGACTCCGTCACGATGGAGCTGGGCCGCCAGGGCTGCACCGTCCACCTGCTCGTGCATCCGCTCGCGCGCACCCGGCGCGATGCCGAAGGCCAGCTGGAGGCGTTCGCGCAGGCGGGCAAGAGCGGCGCGGGCGAGTCCTACATCCACGTCGAGGTGGATCGCGAGACGGACCCGGCCCGGCTCAAGTCGCTGGGGGAGGGCCTCGCGGCGGTGCTGGGCGACGTGCGCGCGGCCGTCGAGGACTGGCCGGCCATGCGCGCCCGCATGGAAGAGGTCGTGCAGGAACTCGCGCGCGTGCCCAAGGGCGTCGACAAGTCGGAAGCCGCGGAAGTGCGCGAGTTCCTGGCCTGGGTGGTCGACAACCACTTCACGTTCCTGGGCTATCGCGACTACCAGCTCTCCAACGTGGGCGGCGAGGACATGCTGCGCATCGTCGCGGGCACGGGGCTGGGCGTGCTGCGCGAGCCGCGCCTGGGCGGTGTCTCGGCGAGCTTCCAGGACCTGCCGCCGCGACTGAAGGCCCTCGCGCGCGAGCCGCGCCCGCTGGTGCTCACCAAGGCCAACTCGCGGGCCACGGTGCACCGCTCCGGCTACCTCGACTACATCGGCGTGAAGCGCTTCGACGCCTCCGGCCGCGTCGCCGGCGAGCGCCGCTTCGTGGGCCTGTACACCAGCTCGGCCTACCACGCGGACCCGGGCACCGTGCCGCTGCTGCGCAGCAAGGTGGCCCGCATCATCGAGCGCGCCGGCTTCCCGCCGTCCTCGCACGGCCACAAGAACCTCGTGTCGATGCTGCAGGCGTACCCGCGCGACGAGCTCTTCCAGGTGGACGAGGACACGCTGCTCGGGATCGCGCTGGGCATCCTGCGCCTGGGCGATCGGCGCCGCACCCGCGTGTTCCTGCGCCGCGACGTGTACGGGCGCTTCTGGTCGTGCCTGGTGTACCTGCCGCGGGAGAGCTACAACACCGACGTGCGCCTGAAGATCCAGTCGGTGCTCATGAAGCACCTGAAGGGCACGAGCGCCGAGTACAACCTGCAGCTCACCGATGCCGTGCTCGCGCGCATCCACGTGCTCGTGCGCTCCTCGCCGAAGGACGAGACGAAGGCGGACGCGCGCGCCATCGAGGCGGAGATCGCGCTCGCCACGCGCCGGTGGGAGGACGACCTGCGCGAATCGCTGTCGGCCGCGGTGGGCGAGGACAAGGCCGTCAGGGCCCTGCGCGCGTGGTCGTTCCCCGTCGCCTACCGGGAAGCGGTGAACGCCCGGACGGCGGTGCGCGACATCGCGGTGCTCGAGCGGCTGGGGGCCGGCGAGCCGCATGCGGTCACGCTCTATCGCCCCGTCGAGTCCGACTCTCGCTCGCTTCGCCTTCGCGTCTACCGGGCGGGCGCGCGCGTGCCGCTCTCCGGCAGCCTGCCGATCCTGGAGAACCTGGGCCTCGAGGCGCTGGACGAGGTCTCGTGGGAGATCGGGCGCCAGGACGGCGGCAGCGTCTTCCTGCACGACTTCGGCGTGAGGAGCGCCCGCGAGATTCCCGACGTCGAGGCCATCAAGGCGGTCACCGAGGAGGCGCTCCTGCGGGTGGTGAAGGGCGAGATCGAGAACGACGCCTTCAACCGCCTCACGCCGTCCGCGGCCCTCGCGCCGGACGACGTGGTCGTGCTGCGCGCGTACGCCAAGTACCTCAAGCAGGCGGGCTTCACCTTCAGCCTCGCGTACCTCGCGCAGACGCTGGCGGCGCACCCGGCCATCGTCACGCGACTGGTCGCGCTCTTCCACGCGCGCTTCGACCCGGCCTTCGCGCTCCCGCGGGCCGGGGAGGAGCAGCGCCTGGGCGACGAGGTGATGGCCGCGCTCGAGGGCGTGGCGAATCTCGACGAGGACCGCATCCTGCGCCGTTTCCTCTACGCCATCCGCGCCACGGTGCGCACCAACCACTGGGTGACGGGCGAAGGCGGCCGGCGCAAGGCCGTGCTGTCCCTCAAGATCGAATCGGCGAAGGTGCCGGAGCTGCCCGAGCCGCGGCCGCTCTTCGAGATCTTCGTGTACTCGCCGCGCTTCGAGGCCATCCACCTGCGCGGCGGCAAGGTCGCGCGCGGGGGGCTGCGCTGGTCGGACCGTCCCGAGGACTTCCGCACCGAGATCCTGGGCCTCATGAAGGCGCAGATGGTGAAGAACGCCGTCATCGTGCCGGTGGGCTCCAAGGGCGGCTTCGTGCTCAAGGCGGCCCCGCCGGCCACGGAGCGCGAGGCCTATCTCGCCGAGGGCGTGGCCTGCTACCAGAACTTCCTCCGGGCGTTGCTCGACGTCACCGACAACCTCGTCGCCGGCAAGGTCGTGCCGCCCGAGGGCGTCGTGCGCCACGATCCCGACGATCCCTACCTGGTCGTCGCCGCCGACAAGGGCACCGCCGCCTTTTCCGACTACGCGAACGGCGTGTCGGCCGAATACGGCTTCTGGCTGGCCGACGCCTTCGCCTCGGGCGGCAGCGCCGGCTACGACCACAAGAAGATGGGCATCACCGCGCGCGGCGCGTGGGAAAGCGTGAAGCGCCACTTCCGCGAGACGGGCCACGACACGCAGTCGAAGGACTTCACCGTCGTGGGGGTGGGCGACATGTCCGGGGACGTGTTCGGCAACGGCATGCTGCTCTCGCGGCACATCAAGCTGCTGGCGGCCTTCGACCACCGGCACGACCTCGTAGATGCCGTCGGCGAACTGGTAGCCGCGGTCCTCGATATGTACCTGCGCCTCGCGGGGCGGCAGGAAGCGACCGTTCACGTACGCCAAGCGGCCCATCAGAAGAACTCCAGTTTCACGGCAAAGAGTTTCTCGATCTTCTTCACCGCGCCGGTGGTGGCGAAGATGATGACCAGGTCGCCGGCGCGGATCACCGTGTCGCCGCGCGGCACGATCACCTTGCCCTGGCGCATCAGCGCGCCGACCTTCACGTCATCGGGCAGGCGGGCGTCGCGCAGCGGCACGCCGACCAAGCTGGAGGTCTCCAGCGCCTCGGCCTCGATCACCTCGCCGAAGCCTTCGGAAATCGAGTGCACCGAGCGGAGGCGGCCCCGGCGGACGTGCTGCCGGATCTTCGAGACGGTGACCGCGCGCGGGCTGACCCCCGCATCCATGCCCCGCGTGCCGGTCAGCGG
>CAZPLW010000082.1:0-16543 GCA_964587315.1 uncultured Lysobacter sp. | reverse complement strand
GACCCGCGCGGCAAGCCCGTCCTCGTCCCGCGCGGGGACATGGCGGCTCACCTTGCCGCGATGGGCGTCACCCAATCCCATGTCTCGCTCACCGACGACGCCGGCGTGGCCGTCGCGTTCGTCGTCCTGGAAGGATAGAAAAACGTGAAACCCGGACCGGTGATGGTCGACGTCGCGGGCCTCGAGCTCGCATCCGACGACAGGGAGCGCCTGCTTCACCCGCAGGTCGGCGGCGTCATCCTCTTCGCGCGCAACTACGCGACGCCGCTGCAGCTGGTCCGCCTGTGCCAGTCGATCCGCGGGCTGAGGAAGCCGGGCCTCGTCATCGCCGTCGACCACGAGGGCGGCCGGGTGCAGCGCTTCCGGCACGGCTTCACCGCCATTCCGCCGATGCGGGAACTCGGACGCCGGTTCGACCGCGATCCGGGCGAGGCCCTCGCGGCCGCGCGCGGTTGCGGATACGTCATCGCGTGCGAGTTGCAGGCGCACGGCATCGACTTCACCTTCGCTCCCGTGCTCGACGTGGACTGGGGAGAATCCGGCGTCATCGGCGACCGGGCCTTCCACCGCGACCCGGCGGCCATCGCGGCGCTCGCCGAGGCGTTGCAGGCCGGCCTCGCGCAAGGGGGCATGACTTCCGTCGGCAAGCATTTCCCCGGGCACGGCTGGGTCAAGGCCGACTCGCACCTCGAGATACCGGTGGACGAACGCACGCTGGCCGCGATCTCGGCGAGCGACCTCCTGCCCTTCCGGCGCCTGGCGCGAAAGGGCATGGGCGCCGTGATGCCCGCGCACGTCATCTATCCGCGCGTGGATTCGAAGCCGGCCGGCTTCTCTTCCGTCTGGCTGCGGAAAGTGCTGCGCGACAAGCTCCGCTTCGACGGCGTCGTCTTCTCCGACGACCTCTCGATGGAAGGCGCGAGCGCCGCGGGCGGCATGGTCGAGCGCGCGCACGCGGCCCTCGATGCCGGCTGCGACATGGTGCTCGTGTGCAACGATCCGCGCGCGCAGGACACGGTGCTCGAGGGCCTCGAGCGCCGACCGGTGGCGGCCTCGCTGGCGCGTCGCCTGGACCGCATGCGCGGCCGGGCCATCACTCCCTTGGCGCTCGAGGCGAGCGCCGCCTACCTCGCGGCCGCGCAGGACCTGGCCCGCGCAAGCGCCTCCTGAAACCGGGGACGGTGCCCGATTTCGCCCCCGCGCGTGAGGCCCACTGAGGAACCGCCGCTGAAATCGGGCACCGTCCCCGGTTTCGACCCGAAGGAGTTCCTCGCGGGGCTGCCGGGCCTGCCGGGCGTCTACCGCTTCCTCAACGCCGCCGGCGAGGTGCTCTACGTCGGCAAGGCGCGCGACCTGAAGAAGCGCGTCACGTCGTACTTCCAGAAGAACCACCCGAGCCCGCGCACCGCGCTCATGGTCTCGCAGATCGCGGCCGCCGAGACGACGGTCACGCGCACGGAAGCCGAGGCGCTGCTTCTCGAGAACAACCTCATCAAGTCGCTGGCCCCGCGCTACAACGTCGTCTTCCGCGACGACAAGAGCTACGGGTACATCCTCGTCACCGGCCACGAATTCCCTCAGATCCGCTTCTACCGGGGCGTGCACGAGAAGCCGCACCGCTATTTCGGGCCCTTCCCGAGCGCGTGGGCGGTGCGCGAGACCATCGGGCACCTGCAGAAGATCTTCCGGCTGCGCACCTGCGACGACACGGTCTTCAGCCACCGCTCCCGGCCTTGCCTCCTCGCGCAGATCCACCGCTGCACCGCGCCCTGCGTGGGCCGCATTTCCGCGGAGGACTACGCGCGCGACGTCGACCACGCCGCCAAGTTCCTCGAGGGCCGCGAGGACGACGTGGTCGAGGAACTCACGACGAAAATGCAGGCCGCCTCCGACCGCCAGGACTTCGAGCTGGCCGCGCGCTACCGCGACGAGATCCGCATGCTGCAGAAGGTGCTTTCCGGCCAGGCCATCGAGAAGACCGGTGCGCGCGACGCCGACGTGGTGGCGGCGGTCGACCTGGGCGGCGTGTGGGGCGTGACCCTCGCCATGGTGCGCGGCGGCCGGCACCTGGGCGACCGCACGTTCTTTCCCCAGAACGCCGGCGGCAGCGACGCGGCGACGGTGGTGGGCGCCTTCCTCGCGCAGCACTACGCCGTGCAGCCGGTGCCCGCCCGCGTGATCGCCGACGCCGTCGAGGAGCCCGAGGCGCTCGCCGAGACCCTGGCCCGGCTCGCCGGCCGCGCGGTGACCGTGCTCACGCGCCCGCAGGGCGAGGCGAAGCTGTGGCTCGAGATGGCCCGCAAGAACGCGGAGCTCGCGGTCGCCACGCGCCTCACCACGCAGGCCACGCAGGAGGCGCGCGCGGCGGCGCTCACTGCGTTCCTGGGCGCCGAGTCGCCGGTCGGGCGCATCGAGTGCTTCGACATCAGCCACACCATGGGCGAGGCCACGGTGGCCTCGTGCGTGGTCTACGACAAGGGCGCGATGCAGCCTTCCGAGTACCGGCGCTTCAACGTGAAGGGCGTGACGCCGGGCGACGACTACGGCGCCATGCGCTACGCGCTCGACGTGCGCTACCGCAAGCTCGCGGACGGCGAGGGCATCACGCCGGACCTCGTCCTCATCGACGGCGGGGCGGGGCAGCTGGGCGTCGCGCGCGAGGTGATGCAGGACCTGGGCCTCGCCGACATCTGCCTGGTGGGCGTGGCCAAGGGCGAGGAGCGCAAGGCCGGCCTCGAGCAGCTCGTCTTTCCCGGCCAGGCCGAACCCCGGCGCCTGCCGCCCGATTCGCCGGCCCTGCACCTCATCCAGCAGGTGCGCGACGAGGCCCACCGCTTCGCCATCACCGGGCACCGCGCGCGCCGCGGCAAGGCGCGCATCGCCTCGCGCCTGGAGGACATCGGCTCCATCGGCCCCAAGCGCCGCCAGAGGCTGCTCGCGCATTTCGGCGGCATGCAGGGCGTCATGGCCGCGAGCGCCGAGGATCTCGCCCGGGTCGAGGGAATCAGCCGTACACTGGCCCAGCGGATCTACAACGAACTGCACTAGCCGATGCCCGCGCCGACCAACCTGCCCATCCTCCTCACCTGGCTTCGCATCGTCGCGATCCCGCTCTTCGTCGCCGTCCTCTACTTTCCCGAGGACTGGCTCTCCGAGCGCCAGGCCAACGTGATCTCCATGTGGATCTTCATCCTCGCGGCGATCACCGACTGGGCCGACGGCTACCTCGCCCGCCGGTGGAACCAGACCACGTCCTTCGGCGCCTTCCTGGACCCCGTGGCGGACAAGCTCATGGTCACCGCGGCGCTCATCGTGCTGGCGGAGAAGGGCCTCGTGGACCCGTTCGCCTCGCTCATCATCATCGGCCGGGAGATCACCATCTCGGCGCTCCGGGAGTGGATGGCGCAACTGGGTCAGTCCAAGAACGTGGCCGTGAACATCATCGGCAAGTCGAAGACCGTCATGCAGCTGGTGGCGATCCCGTTCCTGCTCTTCAACGGCGTGCTCTTCGGGCTCTTCCACACCAATCCGGTGGGGCGCGTGCTCATCTGGATGGCGGCGATCATCACCCTGTGGTCGATGGTCGTCTACCTCAAGGCGGCCCTGAAGTCGCACGGCGAAGCGCCGTAAAAGCTTTCAGAAACAATAATTTACGGCGTTCATCCCGGCGGCTGGCCTCCCCCGTGGCCATCGGAAGGGCGCACCCGGCCCTAAAGGTGCGATCACGCGCGGGTTGAACGCACCCCCGGGAAGCCGCTATAATCCGGGGCTTCACGCGGCAGTAGCTCAGTTGGTAGAGCGCAACCTTGCCAAGGTTGAGGTCGAGAGTTCGAGACTCTTCTGCCGCTCCAGAATTCTGCAAGTGCCTGATTAGTTTCCCGAAACTGCGCCATGACGGCGATTAGACGCCCCAGAAAGGGGTTCCGATCGATCGGCAGCGAAGGAGAAACCGAACATGGCGCTTTTCAAGAACGTGGTCGAGGCGTACATCGCCTCTCGCGAGCTGGACCCCGCGAGCCTTTCCCGGCTCGCGTTCTGGACGGACACCCTCGGGCACCTCGAGGTCGCGGCCGTCACCCCCGAAGATATCGACAACGCCCTTGTGAAACTCGCCGAGCGCGGGCGCCTGCTCGCGGGCAAGCGCACGACCGCCGCGGCCGGTAAGCCCCTGGCGGGCTCGACCGTGAACCGCTACCTCACGCAGGCTGGCAGCGTCTTCAAGCACGCCAGGCGCCTGAAACTCGTCCCCCGGGCCTTCGTCGCGCCCACGCGCGGGATCGAGCGTGCGCCCGAGCGCCCGGACCCCGAGCGTTACCTGCGCGAGGAGGAGGTCGCGCGGCTCCTCGCCGTCGCGCGCGTCATGGATCGCAAGTGGGGCAAGATGCCGGCGCTCATCGTGGTGGCCTATCACACGGGCCTTCGCGTGGGCTCGATCCTCGCGGCGCGCGGCAAGGACGTCGACCTCGAGGCCGGCACGCTCACCGTGCCGCGCACGAAGAACGACGACCCGATCACGGCGGGCCTGTCCACCACGGCGATCGCGGAATTGAAGCGCCTGCCCAAGGTGGCGGCCGAGGAGATCGTCTTCGGCAACAAGGCGGGCAAGGCCTACGCCTACCGGCCCCTCTGGCTTCGCATCTGCGCCGAGGCGAAACTGCCGGGCCGCGTCTTCCATGAGCTGCGCCACGGCCACGGCTACGCGCTCGCGAAGGCCGGCACGTCGCAACAATTGATCATGCAATCGATGGGGCACCGCACGCTCACCGCCTCGGCGCGCTACGCGCACGCGAGCATCGCCGACAAGCAGGCCGTGATCGCGCGGGTGTTCGGATGAAGACCAGGAAGAAAACCTCGTTGATCGCCGACGAGCCCGAGGGCGGCGGCGGATGGGTCCGGCCGGCGCCGGCGCCAATCGATTGGCCCGCGCTCGAAGATGCGATCGGGCGACCCCTGCAGGGCTTCGAGCGCGAGGCGGTCGCGGAGGCGGTAAGCCGGGCCGCCACGCTCGCCGCAGACGCGCGCGCTGGGCCGCGAGTTCGCCGCGGGCGCCCGATGGCTGACCCGGTGATTTCCCTCGTGATCCTCAACCTGTGGCGCCACCTGGGCGGGCCATCCATGATCCTTTCCGCGAGTCCCGATCACGCCTCCCCGCCCGTGCGCTTCGCGGGCGTGATCTTGCGCGCGGCCGGCTCGCCGGCCTGCGACTTCCCGGCCATCGCGGCACGCCTTCGCGCCGTCGCGCCGAATTGATTTACTGGCCTAGCGCAACGCCCATCGCCAACCTGTTCCCCATCGCCGTCATGGGCGCAATCACGGGGAATCACCGATGGACTCGCAACAACTGCCCGCAGAGAATTCGGCGCTCGCCGGGTACAAGACTCTCGCCGAGTACGTGGCCCAAGGTCACGGCGGACCGTTCTTCGAGTCGAAGTCGGCCGCTGACTGGTTCGTGAAGCGGCATCGCCGCGAGCTGATCGAGGCCGATGCGCTCATTCCGCGTGAAGGCCGCGCCGGCTCGCTCGTGAGCCTGGAGAAGTTCCCGCAGGCCGTCGTCGCGATCCTCAAGCGCCGCGCGCTCGAGAAGGACGCCCCCCAGCAGATCGCCGCGTAGGCCGCCATGCCGCACGTTCGACGCCCGACACGGGCACAAGTCGCGCGCGCCCTTGCCGCGTGGCGGATCTTCGGAGGAAGGCCGCCCGACCCAGAAAGAGAAACGGCCGCGCTCGGGGTGGCACCCGAGACGGCCGCGGAAGGCGAAGCGGAGGAGAACCGCGACGCTAGCACCGGCCGCGGCGATTCCGTAAGCGGGGACTGCTCGTGAACGCGCACCAGATTGCAGGCTGGCGCGATGCGTTCGTGGTGGCGACGATCGACCGTGAAGGCCGCATCGTTCGCACGCTCTCCGCGCATTTCGAGGCGCGACGCGACGCCGAGCGGGTTTATCGCTGGAAGCGACGGGGGCGCAACGACGTGGTGCTCGTGCAGGTATTCACGACGGCGCGGGTGCTCGCATGAACGCCAGCGTCGATTGGGCGGCGCTGCTCGAGATGGACGACTATCCGTTTCAGCAAGAGTGGACCGGGCTGAGTGTCGAGGCACAGACGGCCGTTCCGGAGCCATTCGGCACGAAGATCCGCGCGCGGTTCCGAGCACTGAACACGCACCAGGACGTGCCGCCGGCAGCTCCAGTCGCCTCTGCGAACGAGGCACTGCTCTCCACGCTCATCAAGAGCGACAAGGGCATCGTGAGGCCCTGCGAGCACAACGCGAAGATCCTCCTCGCCGTCGCCCCGCAGTTCGATGACCTCTACTTCGATGACTTCCTCTACCGGCCTCGCATCGGCGATCGGGACTGGACCGACCACGACGACCGCGACACGTTGTGCTGGATCCAGTCGGCCCACCTAGTGCCTGGGTTCACGCTCGGGCAGGTGCAACGGGCCGTCATGGCGCTCGCCTACGCCCGGCACCGCGACAGCCTCGCCGAGTTCATCCTGGACCTGCCGGAATGGGATCACGTGCCCCGAATCGCGAGAGCATTCTCGGACGCTTGGGGCGCGAGCGAGGACGCCATGACGACGGCCGCCTCGAAGAACTTCTTCGTCGCACTCATCGCCCGTGCGCTCGAACCCGGCGCCCAGGTGGACAACCTCTTCGCCTTCGAGGGACCACAGGGCAGTCGCAAGTCGCGGGCACTTCGCGCCCTCGGGGCCCGATGGCATGCCGAGATCACTGCGCAGGTCGGAACGCCCGATTTCATGCGCGAGCTGCGCGGCATCTGGATTGCCGAGCTCTCGGAACTCGACAGCCTGCGCGGGCGTGAGGCGACAACTATCAAGCGCCTGCTCTCGGCGCCCACCGACAGGTTCGTGGAGAAGTACCAGACGCACGCCGCCACCTATCCGCGCCGGGCCGTCGCCGTAGCGACTACGAACGAAGCGACCTACTGGCAGGACGCGACTGGCGCCCGGCGCCTCATCCCGATCCGAACCGGCGAAATCCGCGTCGATCTTATCGAAGCGGCCCGCCTAGCCTGGTTCGCTGAGGCCCGCCACCTGTACGACCACGGGGCGACATGGTGGGAGTTTCCCGCCGCGACCTCAGCGGCGCAGGAGGACCGGCAGGTGGCCGACCCGTGGGAGGACTCCTTGCGGCACGCCATCGCGCACGGCCGGCGCGACGGGTTCGACGCGATGTTCTGGCCGGAGGGGTGGATCTCATCGGCGGAGATCATGGACAAGTGGCTTCGCCTCGGTCCACACCAGCAAGGCAAAGCCTCGAGCACGCGCCTGGGCCACGTCATGCGCCGCCTCGGTTTCGTCCCGTCCCGATACGGCAAGGCCCGCGAACGGGGGTGGTTGCCGGACACCCAAGCCCCCGCCAACGGTGAGGTGTCCGCCGAGGTGTCCGCCGGATATTCAGAGTGAAGCGGACACCTAGGACACCTAGGACACCTGACATGACGCACTACACATGCACGCGCGCACGCACACACGAGGAAGTCGAAAACAGGTGTCCGCAGGTGTCCGGTGTCCGCCTCGGCTCGAGGAGGGACGATGCCTGACCGCGACATGATCCCCAGCGCACCCCTGCATCCCGGCGACCAGGTGTGCACGCCCGCCGGCCGCCTGGCCGTCGTGCTCATGGCCGAGGACGCGCTGGGCGAAGTGCTCATCGAATGGCAGGACGGCGAGCGTGCGCGGTTCAAGGCGAAGCACCTGACGCGGATGGACGGGACGTGAAGGGGGGGCCGGTTCGATCTTCACGACTCTGCAATCCGCGTACCGCATGCACTTGAACTCAGGGATTTTTTTCCCCTAGAAAAACGACCATTCAACTTGTCCCGCCAATTTCTTGCCAAGAACGGAGTTTCACGATGAACGAAGCGACGAGCGGAATCCCCCTGACCGAGGCGGTATCGCGCCTCACCGAAATCGAATCCGGCAGCGACGAGCTGCGCGCCGCGGTCCTTGCCGCTCTCACTGCCGCGAGCATCGAGGAACTCGGCCGCGCCGTACTCCTGGTGGCGCGTGACCGCATCAACGCCCGCGCGATGCTCGCGCAGGGCGAGGCCGACGCCGCCCAGGTCACGCTCGCGGCGATGCGTTCCTCGCGTGATCCCGCGGGCCCGGCGCCGTGACCCTGCGCGACCTCTGGCGCCGCCTCCTGCGTCGAATCCCCGGGACCGAGCTGCACCTGGCCGCGAAGAAGCGGCGCCTCGAGCGCGAGCTGCAGGCCGCAGGCCTCACCGCAACCGAGGCCCTGTACGTGGTCTCACGCAAGTACCCCAGGCGCAGGCGCACCACTCGCTTAAAAACGCGATGACCGCTCGCTACCCTCGGCGCGTGCACGTGCGCGCGGCCTCGGGGATCGAGGGGGCGCGATCGAGCGCAGCGCGAGTCGCGGCCGGAGGGAATCCGGGCGGAACGGTTCGCGAACGGCGGCCGGGGGAACCGGGGGCCATGCAATCGAACGCGGCGCCATGCGTCGCCCACCCGCGCATAGAGCGCGACCTATTCGGAGTCACGACATGAACCTGCTACACCCGAAGTACCTGCTCGTCGCGGGCCTGGCGATCCTCGCCGCCTTCACGCTCGCGGGGCACCCCATCATCGATCCCGCCAGCGTCGCCGGCCTCGGAATGCTCGTCGTGGGCAACACGACCACGATGGAGGAAGTTCTCGCCGTCGCGAAGAAGGGCGCCGACACCATCGAGCAGTGGACCACCAAGCAAGGCGAGCGACTCGACGCGATCGAGGCCGCAATCGTGAAGGCCAATCGCCCCGGCCTGGGCAACGACGACAGCAAGGCACCCGCCGAAACGTGGATCGACCGCAAGACCGGCAAGCTGATCCCGGTGCTCTCGAAGGGCGAGACGCTCGCCGACACCAAGGACGCCGCGGCCCCGAGCATCGGGCGCGTGCTGCGCGGCATGGTGCTGGGCGGACAGGCGCATGACGCCGCCGAACTTGCCGACGAGCGCAAGGCCCTGGGCGTGTCCCCGGACCCGTCCGGCGGCTACACCGTGAGCGGCTCCGTCGCCGCCCAGTGGGTGGACCTCCTGCGCGCGCAGATGGTGCTCACCCAGGCCGGCGTGCGCACGGTGCCCATGCCCACGGGCGACATGTCGATCGCGAAGGTGACGGCCGATCCCACGATCTCGTGGCGCGCGGAAAATGCCGCCTTCAGCGAGACGGGGCCCACCTTCGGCGCCGTGACCCTGCAGTCGAAGACCTGCGCCTGCCTGGTGAAGCTCTCCATCGAGCTCGCCCAGGACTCGCCCAACATCGAGGAGATTCTGCAGAAGACGATCGTGGGCGCGATGGCCGGCGCGATCGACTCGGCGGGCCTTGTGGGCGTCACCACCGACGCCGCCGCGGCGCCCTCGGGGATCTTCAACCTCACGGGCCGCAACAAGGTGCTGACCATCGGCGCGCCGACGAGCTGGGACTTCCTCATCGACGGCAAGTACGAGCTGCTGCTCGACAACGTGCCGCAGTCCGCGATCGGCGCCTTCATCGCGCATCCGGCCGTCTGGAAAAAGCTGGCGAAGCTGAAAACCGGCATCGCGAGCGACAACACCCCGCTTTCCATGCCGGCCGAGATCGCGACCATCCCGAAGCTCTGGACCACGGCCGCGCCGCTCACCGGGGGCACCACGGCCAAGGGCGTGCTCGGCGCCTGGTCGGACTACCTCATGGGGGTTCGCAAGGAAATCACCATCGTGCCGATCCGCGAGGCGTTCCTCGGCACGAACCTGCAGATCGCCGTCGTGGCCTACGCCCGCGTGGACTTCGCGGCGACGCGCGCGGAATCGTTCGTCACGCTGGAAGGCATCACGGTCTAACCGGCTTCGCCCCGGGCGAGCGGGGCGCCACCGTTCCACCTGGCCGCGAGGTGCGCGCGCAGCGCGATCGCGGTGGGCCTCAGTCGTGAGTCGCCCGGCATGTCGGCCGAAGGAACCGCGACAGCCTGTGGCCCCACAATCCTCTTAGGATTTCTCCGGGGGCGCGACGGGCACCCCCACAGCAACGGAGGCGGCGACGGCCCCGCTCAGTCCCGACGAAGCAAGACGTTTTCGTTCGCAGGTCTCGTGCTCGCTCGCGAACCTGGGCGAGTGCCGTTTCTACTGGCTGCCCCACTCGCGGCGCCTCACGGCGCGCAGCGTGTGCGTGCGGCGGCGCTTCGTGCTGCCGGCCGGCGCCGTGCTGCTTGGCCTGTACGCCCATGGCGGCATTCTCGTGCGCGAGGTGTTGGACGACCTGCGCGAACTGGTGGCGAGTATCCCGGAGGAGACGGCGCCAGAGAGGCCGCGCTGCGCCGGCGAGGACCGCGCCACGCCTTGAATTCGGGTCTAAACCCGAAAATTTCCGGGATTTTGTGCGGACATGATGGCTAGCGGTAGTCTGGGCAGGGGTTCCAAAGAATTGACCCGCCCCCGGCTCGCATGGCGGGCGCTGGCTGCACGATCGTCCCCGCGGACAGGCCGACCCACGCACCTGCGCCCGACGCGCGCCTGCCGGGCTTCCTGACCGAGGCCGTCGTCGCCGCCGCCGAGGCCGAGCCCGAGAAGTTCGGCGACCTGCCCGAGCGTATGGCTGTGGAGGTGGCCCGGCGCGCTGCCGCACGCCGAGCCCGGCGGGGATGGGAGTAGAGGCCCCGGCAGGGGCTGCCTCCCCGATCCGTTGATCGATTGGCTGCTCGCAGGACGGAGGGGCGGCCGTTCCCTCATCGCTAGGCTGACCTCGCATAACGGCCGGAAGCCATTTCCGACGTCGCCCTGGTCGCAGCTTGGAAAGGCTATCACGGCGCCCGGGCTACCGATTGCCGACACCGAACTCGAGGAGTACGATTTCCCACGTCGCCGACGCTTGGCGACCGTGCGAAGCGGTCACGACCTACCGCGCCAAGTGAAAAGGAAACACCGAATGGAAACCACGAACACCCTGGAAAGGGAAGATATGCGCTTCATCATCAATGGCCGCACGTTCGATACGGCCACCGCAATAGAAGTCGCCGTCACCAGCGGCGCCTACGTCCCCAACCAAGACAGCGATTACCGAGGCGCGGAGCAATTGCGCTTCGAGCACTCCCTCTATCGCACGTCGAAGGGCTCGCTGTTCATCCACGAACACGAGACCATCAAGTTCCCCAAGGGCAAGCCCGTCGTTTCCGACAAGGCGCGGGAGGTGTCATTCGCCGAGGCCTTTGAGTGGATCCAGCAGTCCGGCGCGGCCGTTCTCGACGACGCCGGCCTGACTTTCCCCGACGAAGCGTAGGGGGCAACCATGGCGAAGAACTCCAAGCGCGCCGAGGGCGCGGCGGGTCGGCTCGCGCCCGGAACTGCCTGCTTCCTCACGAGCAACGGAAAGCCGAGCGAACTCAACGGTCGTGTTGTCGAGGTCGTTCTCGGTCCACGCGAGGAGCACGGCGATGGACCGGGGCCGTTCTACGAGGTCACCGCGGGATGGCTCCGCGAGTTGTTCCCCGGCAAGATACTCATCACGACGCGCGAGCATCTCATTCCGATCACGGGCCCCGACGTGGACGTTTCGAGCGACGAGAGGATCGACGTAGACGCAGCTGCGACGGTCCCGGGCGGAGGTGCGCGATGACCATCACCGTCAGGGAGTGCTGGTGGGGCATTTCGTATACCGGCTATCGCGAGGATCTCGTTGCGGCGGGGCACCTTCGCGAAGAATGGATCCGCCCGAAGCCGTACAAGAACGCCACCTTGAGCACGATGCTTCCCGATGGTCGCAAGGTTTGCATCTACAAAAAGCGGGACAAGCTCGAGATTGTCTATCACTTCACCGACGCTGAGTGTGCTGCTCGCCGCGCGAAGGAAGAGGCGCTGGACGCGGCGAGGCGAGCGCGAGCCGAGGTAGATAGGGAGGTCGCAAGTTGGCCCAGCAGCAAGCAGGACTTCGCGCGGCGCCTTGAGAGGTATGCCGTTGTCGCGCTGGAGCTGTTGTTGAAATTCGCGAAAGACGGGATCGGCGGAGGCTACCGCGTCGCGCCCGAGTCGGCGGGGGAGATTGCCCAGGCGATGCTGCAGTTAGGCGAGGCCCTGCAGGCTGCACGAATCGAGTTTCATCCTGACGAGCGAGCCCGCGAAGAAGCCCGTCGTCGCTCGAAGGCCGCGTCGCACGATCCCGCGTTCGGTGCGTTCCTCGAGCGCGCGATTACGGCGCCGGAGGATGGCGAATCGGTGGGAGGTGCAGCATGAGCATGAACGACTTTGACCGGCTCCGTGCAGCGATGAAGGCTTCCCGCGGAGAGATAACCGGTCGCACGCCCGAACAGGTCGATGAGGACATTCTCCGCGAGCGCCTTGCGAACCTCGAGCCGCCCGAGCTGGGCGAGACGATCGAGTTGTACGTCGCCCGGATGATCCGCGAGCACGGCACGACGTACAACGAGGCCGCGACCGCGCGTTACCACGGAGCCCAGGAGCGCGAGGTCCTCGCCGCGAAGGCCGCGGCACGCGAGCTGCGCCGGTTCATGCTGCCGAAGCGACGAGGCCGCAAGCCGGCCGCTTGACGCGCCGCGCACCCTTCGAGCCCCGCCGAGCGCGGGGCTTTCTACTTCTCGGCGGGGATTCCTTTGCCGGCCGCTCTCATCGCACGCCGCGCGTCCACAATCCGCAGGAGGTGCGACGCCAGCATCACCATTTCTTGCGCCTCGCGAATCTCGCTGACAGTCACCGTTCGATGCGAAACCGGGTTCTTGTAGGAGCCAATGGCGCCGGCGAACAAGGCGGCGAGTGCGATGCGCTCGCCCGTCTCCTGGCGATGGTCGGTGAGCGGTCCCGTAGTGGGGTTGAACGCATCTCGCATCATCGGCACGCCGATCTCGGTCTGCGGGTAACCAGCCGCCTCTCGGACGGCAATCTCAACCGCCTTGAAGGCGGCGAACACGGCGTCTTCAATCTCGCCGCGCGCCAGCTCAAGCCAGACCTTTTCCGCAATTGCTGGATGCAAGAGTGACTTCGGAAATTCGATGGCGCGGCGATAGTCGCGAAGCGCGCCGCGCTCTACCACGTGTTTGCCGCGCCGAGTGAAGCGCAGCCACCCATTGCCTGGCGCTGTTGGATCGCATGGTACGAGCAAGAGATTGAACTGCAGCCAGTACCACCCCTCGAGCAATGTTCGCTCGACTTCGTTGAATCGACCAGAGGGATACGGATTGATGCCGGGCGGAATATTGGTCATTCCGTCGTGAGCTACCTGAATGGTGCTCAGGTGCGTCTTGCCATCGCGCTCGCGAGCAACCTCGGCAGCGATCGGTAAGAGGACTTCGGCAACTTCCTCTGGCGCCATCGCAAGCAGTGCGTCAACGTCCGGCACGTATGCATTGAGGAAAGGCATCGAGATCGGGATAGTCGTCCAATCCGCGGATGGTACGCCAAGCGGGCGCGAAGTGACCGGAACCCATACCGGGCAACCTCTCCCAACAACGGGCAACGCCATGTATAATTCAGGTGTCGTCTGTTGTTGCGCGCAGTAGGGTAGGCCTTGCCAAGGTTGAGGTCGAGAGTTCGAGACTCTTCTGCCGCTCCAGAATCCTCTTCGGGGGGAGGATCATCCTCCCCCCGAATCGTTTCAGCATCCCGGCGAATGCCTGCCGGATGTTCCCGCGGCGCGGTAGCAAAGTGGTTATGCAGCGGATTGCAAATCCGTCTACGTCGGTTCGATTCCGGCCCGCGCCTCCATCCGTTCCCCCCTGGTTCGACTCGCCACGACCGGCCCCTCCGGCCGTCGAATGACGCCCCCCGAGCGGGGTGTAGACTGGCCCACCGCGAACACCCTCGCGGTGCGCAGCGGCCGCTCGCCGGCCGCCGTGACGACAGCCAGAACCAGGGAAGGGTCCGCGAAAATGAAAATGAAAGCGAATCGGCTCGCACTCAAGACCGCGCTGCTTTGCGCGGGCCTCGTCGCCGTGCTCGGCGCCCAGGCGCAGGTCGCGAGCGGCGCCAAGAGCCTCACCGCCAAGGAGATCCCGTTCGCGCAGCACCCCATGCTGCCGAAAGGATCGCAGTCCGCGACCATCGCGGGCGATCCGGCCACGGGCGCCTCCATCATCCGCGTCCGCGTGCCGGCCAACACGAAGATCATGCCGCACAGCCACGCGACCGAGAACCAGCTCACCGTCATCTCGGGCACGCTGTACTACGCGGAAGGGGACAAGTTCGACGAGAAGAAGCTCAAGGCCTACCCGGCGGGAAGCTTCATCGTCGAGACGGCGAAGGTGCCGCACTACAGCCTCGCGAAGACCGCGACGGAATTCCAGGTCGCGGTCCCGGCCAAGATGACCTTCGACTACGCCGACCCGAAGGACGCGCCGAAGGCGGAATCGCCGGCCACGAAGGACGCGCCCGCGAAGAAGTAGCCGTGTGCGCCCGGCGCGAGCTCGCCCGCGCCGGGTCCCTCAGCCGACGGCAGGTGGCATCGCGACGCCGAGCTTCGCGGCCCAGGTCTCGAGGGCGGGCAGGATCTCCGGATCGAGCGCGATGCCCCGCGCCGCCTGTTCATGGCGTCGCTTGAGGCCGTTCTCGCCGGGCAGGCGCACCGGCGGCATCCCGGGACGCGACGCGCTCGCGCGGCACGCGTCGGCCACCCACTGCGATTGCCGCGTGAAGGCGGCGAGACCCCCGAAGGCCTCCGGGTCGAGCACCTGCACGAACACGGTCGCGCCCCATCCCTGCTTCGGGTCCGCGCGGCCGAATCCCGCGAGGCCGCCCGTCATCGCCTCGACGAGCAGCGCGAGCCCGTATCCCTTGTGCCCGGCCTCGAGTCCGCCCAGTGGCAGGATCGTGCCCCTGGGCTCCCGCGCGAGCACGGCCGGGTCGTCGCTCGGGTCGCCGTGCCCGTCGAGGAGCCACGGGTGCGCAAGCCTGCGCCCGTGCGAACGCAGGCGGTTCGTGAGGCCGTTGGTGGTCACCGAGGCGGAAATGTCGACGATCACCGGCTCGCCACGGGTCGGAAAGCCGGTCGCGATGGGGTTGGGCGTGAAGACGGCCTGGGTGCCGCCGAAGGGCGCGACGCTCGCGGAATTGGCGTCGGAACTCAGGACCTGCGCGACGAAGCCCTGCTCGGCGACCGGACGCAGGTAGGCCGCGAGGCAGGCGATGTGGTGGCTGCGTCGGATCACCACGGTGCCGGTGCCGCAGTCGCGGGCCATCGCGATCGCGCGATCGAGGGCGCGCAGGACGAGCCACGGACCGGGCAAGCGCTTGCCGTCCCACGTTTCCGCGGCGGCGCGGCGGTTGAGCACCTCCGGCTCGCCGGAGGTCGCCATCGTGCCCGCCTCGAGCTCCTTCAGGTAGGGCGCGAGCAGCGCGAGTCCGTGCGTGTCGTGGCCCAGCAGGTCGCCCTCGACGAGGACTTGCGCGACATCGGCGGCCATCGCCGGCGGCAATCCCGCCTTCCCGAGGAGCGCCCCCGCGAAGCCGCGCAGGGCGTCGGCGTCGTGTCGCGGCGCCATGGCGCTAGTAGACGGCACGCCCGCCCGAAAGGTCGAACACGGCGCCGGTCGAGAAGGAGCACTCCTCGGTGCACAGCCACGCGACCAGGGCGGCGATCTCCTCCACCTCGCCGAACCGGCCCATCGGGATCTTCGAGAGCATGAAATCGATGTGGGCCTGCGTCATCTGGCTGAACAGGCCGGTCTTCACCGCGGCCGGCGTCACGCAGTTCACGCGGATGCCGGACTTCGCGGTCTCCTTGCCCAGGCTCTTCGTGAGCGAGATCACGCCGGCCTTCGAGGCCGAGTAGTGCGACGCGTTCGGGTTGCCTTCCTTGCCGGCGATCGAGGCGATGTTGACGATGCGGCCGTAGTTCTGTCTGACCATCGATGGCACGATCGCCTTGCAGCAGATGAACGGGCCGTCGAGGTTGATGCGCAGCACCTTGCGCCATTCCTCGAGGTCGGTTTCCCACACCGTCTTGTTGATGCCGGCAATGCCCGCATTGTTGACGAGAATGTCGATCTTGCCGAGCCTGGCCAGCGTGGCGTCGCGCGCGGCCTCGACGGCCGCGAGGTCCGACACGTCGACGCCCATGGCGATCACGGCATCGCCGATCTCCTTTGCGGTCCTTTCCGCAAACGCGATGTCGTGATCCCAGATCGCCACCTTCGCGCCGGAGGCAACGAAGCGCTCGGTAATGGCGCGTCCGAAACCCTGCGCGCCGCCGGTGACGACGGCGCAGCGGCCGTTCAGATCGATCTTGTTCATGCCGGAATCCTTTGATCGCGTGGAAATTACAGCATGTAGCCGCCATCGACGACGAGGTCGACGCCGGTGGTGAATGCGCTTTCATCGCTGCCGAGATAGATCGCCATAGCCGCGATTTCGTCTGCGGTGCCGAGCCGGCCCATCTTCTGGCGGGCCACGAATTTCTCGCGTCCATCCGGGCCAGCGGCCGCCGCGCGGTCAAGCATCGACGGCGTCTCCACGGTGCCGGGACAGATGCTGTTGCAGCGGATGCCCTGGGTGATGAAGTCGAGCGCTACCGCGCGCGTCAGCAGCGAAACCGCCGCC
>CAZPLW010000081.1:0-16759 GCA_964587315.1 uncultured Lysobacter sp. | reverse complement strand
CCAGAACTTCTCCTTGTTGCACATGATGAAGAGCCAGCCGTCCTTCGTGCGGTAGAGCTGGCTGGGCGTGAGCGAGGGGTGCGCGGAGCGGGGCTCGCGCTCCACCTGCACGCCGTCGTTCAGGTACCAGGCGGCCACGTAGTTGAGGTTGGCCATGGCCACGTCGAACAGGCTCGTGTCGATGTCGCGGCCCTTGCCCGTGGCGCGCGCCTCGACGATGCCGGCCAGCAGTCCCATCGCGGCGGTGACGCCGGTCATCATGTCGATGATGGAAAGGCCGAAGCGCGCCGGCGGGCCATCGGGCTCGCCCGTGACGGAGAGGTACCCGGCCTCGGCCTGCATGAGGTAGTCGTAGCCGGGCCAGGCGGCGCGCGGCCCCTCGCGCCCGTAGGCCGAGAGGTGGGCGCAGACGATCTTCGGGTTGACCTTGCCGAGCTCGTCGTAGGTGAGGCCGAGCTTGCCCGCCAGGTCGCCGCGCAGGTTGTCGAAGACGGCATCGGCGCTTCTCACGAGGTCGAGGAGCACGGCGCGCGCCTCGGGGTGCTTCAGGTTCAGCGTGAGGCTCTTCTTGTTGCGGTTGAAGGCCTCGAAGAAATGGCTGTCGCCGGGCCCGTAGTAGTACGGCCCCACCAGCCGGCCCACGTCGCCGCCCTCGGCCGGGTTCTCGATCTTGATGATCTCGGCGCCCAGGTCGGCGAGGTGCTGCGTGCCGAAAGGGCCCGCGCCGTACTGCTCGACGGCGACGATGCGAAGGCCCTCGAGCGGCAGGCTCATGCCGGGTTCCGCTCGATGAGCTGCTTGGCGATGATGATGCGCTGCATCTCGTTGGTGCCCTCGCCGATCAGCAGCAGCGGCGCGTCGCGGTAGTAGCGCTCGACGTTGAACTCGCGCGAATAGCCGTAGCCACCGTGGATGCGCATGCACTCCAGCGCGTTCTCCATCGCCGACTCCGTGGCGAAGTACTTGGCCATCCCGGCCTCCATGTCGCAGCGCTCGCCGCGGTCGTAGGCACGAGCGGCGGATTCGACGAGCAGGCGCGAGGCTTCCACGCGCGTGGCCATCTCGCCCAGCTTCAGCTGGATGGCCTGGTGCTCGCAGATCTTCTTGCCGAAGGTCTTGCGCTGCTGGGAGTAGACGACGGCCTCGTCCAGCGCCGCGCGCGCGATGCCCACGCCGCGCGCCGCCACGTTGATGCGGCCCAGCTCCAGGCCCGAGAGCACCTGCTGCAGGCCCTTGCCCTCGACGCCGCCGATCAGGCAGCCGGCGGGAACGCGGTAGTCCTCGAACACCAGCTCGCAGGTGTCGATGCCGCGGTAGCCCAGCTTCTCGAGCTTGCGGGCCACCTTGAAGCCCGGGCCCTTCTCGGCGATGAAGAGGCTCATGCCCTTGTGGCGCGGCGTGGCCGTGGGATCGGTCTTCACCAGCAGCGCGATGGTGTTGCCCTGCCCCGAGTTGGTGATCCACGTCTTGGCGCCGTTGATCACGTAGTGGTCGCCGTCCCGCACGGCCACGGTGCGGATCGCCTGAAGGTCCGTGCCGCAGTCGGGCTCCGTGAGGCCCACGCCGCCGCGAAGCTCCCCGGTGGCGAAGCGCGGCAGGTAGGCCTGCTTCTGCGCCTCCGTGCCCGAGCGCTGCACCGCCGCCGCCATGATGAGGTGGGAGTTGATGATGCCCGCCACGCTCATCCACACCGCCGACATGCGCTCGATGATCTTCGCGTAGGTCGAGGAGGAGAGCCCCAGGCCGCCGTACTCCGGCGCGATGATGCAGCCGAAGAGCCCGAGCTCCTTCATCTTGTCGACGATGGCCTGCGGGTACTCGTCGGCCTGTTCGAGGCGGTGGGCGTGCGGGCGGACCTCGGCCTCCAGGAACTTGTCCACGGAGTCGAGGACCATCTGCTCCATTTCCTGCTGTTCGTTCGTCACGGTCGTTCCTTCGGTTGTTCAGCCGCGGGCGGCGAGGCCCAGGGCGAGTTCGGATGCGTCGATGCGGTCGGCGGCGAGCACGAGGTCGCGGATCTCCTCCGCGCGCCCGGCGTTCACCACGAGGCGCGCGTTCTCGATGAACTTCTTCCCGATGTCCTCGGCGCTGATGGGCCGGTCTGAGGCGCCGCGGTTCATCTCCTCGCGGTGACGCAGCTCGCGGCCGTCCGTCGTGGTGACGACGACCTCGCCCGAGTAGTACTTCGGGAAGGGCGAGGCCGGGTCCACCTCGTACTTCACCTTCTTCGCGAGGGCGAGCACTTCCGCATCCTGCAGGGCCGCGTCGTCCAGGTGGGCGAGGCCGAAGTGGCCGCGCGCGAGGGCGGTGGCGACGATGTACGGAATCGAGAACTGCGCGTCGTAGCTGTTCTGCGGGCTCTGCTTGGTGGCGACGGGCTCGCACACCGTCTTCACCACCTCCGCCGGCACAAGCGCGCGCACGGACCTGATGTCGGAGAGCTTGAGGCCGTGCTTCTCCTTGAGGATCGCCGCGGCATCCGCGCAGCCGTGCGTGAAGTGGCAGGCGGGGATGGGCTTCACCGACACCTGGGTGAGCTCCCACACGCTGCCCAGGCCCGCGGTGGCGAGGGAGAGATCCATCTCGCCCGCATGGGCGCCCAGGTGGCTCGCGTAGAGGCCGAAGCGGCCTTCGTAGGCTTCCTTCGGACCGACATAACCGTGGCGCGCGAGGGTGGCCGCAGTGAACCCCGCGACGCCCGCCCAGCCCGGGTGCATGCGCTTGGTCCACGCGCCGTCCTGCAGGAACTCGAGGCTGCCGGAGGCCGTGCTGAGCGCGATGCCCTGCGCCATGGCGAGCTGCGCTTCCGAGAGACCCTGCAGCCGCCCGGCGACGAGCGCGCAGGCGAAGGCGCCGACCAGGCCCGTGGGGTGGAAGCCCACCTGGTGGAAGCCCCCCTTGGCCACCGCGCCCAGGCGGGTGGCGACTTCCACACCGGCGACGTAGGCCGCGAGCATCTGGCGGCCGGTCGCGCCCGTGTGCGCCGCGACGCCCATCGCGCAGGGGAAGGTGCTGCAGGTGGCGTGGATGACGCCCGCGGCGTGCGTGTCGTCGAAGTCGAGGCCGTGCACGAGAATGCCGTTCATCAGCATCGCGTCGCGCAGCTGCAGGCGCGTGGCGAGGCCGATGACGGGCGTGTCGCCCAGGCCTCCGGAGAGCTCCGTCGCCGCCGAGAGCGCGCGGTGGGCGAAGTCGTAGTGCGTGGAGGCGTGCGCGATGCCGACGGAATCGAGGATGAGGTACTTCGCGCGCTCGAGCACTTCCGCGGGAATGTCCTCGTAGCGAAGATCGGCGACGAAGCGCGCGAGCGTGCGCGAGATGGCCTCGGCGGCGGGTGCGGCGGCGGGAAGGGGTTTGGGGACGGCGGCCATGATTCTCTACCTCGCTATTCGGGGGAACTCAGTCGACGGTGGCGCCGGATTCCTTCACCGCCCTGCCCCACTTGGCGATCTCCGCCTTGAGGTAGGTGGTGAACTCCGCGGGCGAATTGCCCACGGGCTCGGCGCCGAGCACCAGCAGGCGCTCGCGGAAATCCGCGGCGTTGATCGCCTTCACGATCTCGGCGTTCAGCCGGTTGATGACCGGCGCGGGCGTGCCGGCCGGCGCGGAGATGCCGATCCAGGCGATGCCCTCGAAATCGGCGAGGCCCTGCTCCGCCACGGTGGGCAGGTCCGGCAGGGCGGCCGAACGCTTGAGGCTGCCCACGGCGAGGGCCTTCAGCTTGCCGGCCTTCACGTGCGGCACCACGGCCGGGCCGGTCTCGAACATCACCTGCGTGTCGCCCGCGATGAGGGCCGTGACCGCGGGCGGCCCGCCCTTGAACGGGATGTGCACGATGTCGATGCCGGCGGCGTTCTTGAACATCGACATGGCGAGGTGGTTCGTCACGCCGCTGCCGCCCGAGCCGTAGTTCACCTTGCCCGGGTTGGCCTTCGCGTAGGCGATGAATTCCTTCACGTTGTTCGCGGGGAAGTTCGGGTTCGCCACCAGGAAGAGCGGCACCGCGGCCACGACGGTGATGTGCGCGAAATCCCGGATCGGGTCGTACGGCAGCTTCGCCCCGTACAGGCCGGGGTTCACGGCGAGCGGGCCGGAGGAGCCCATCACGAGCGTGTAGCCGTCGGGCGCGGACTTCGCGACGAAATCGGTGCCGATGATGCCCGCGGCGCCCGGCTTGTTCTCGATGACGAAGGGTTGGCCCCAGGCATCGCCCAGCTTCTGCCCCACCATGCGGGCGATGGTGTCGGTGGCCTGCCCGGGCGGGAAGCCCAGCACGATCTTCACCGGGCCCTTCGGATACGCGGCCTGCTGGGCCACGGCGGGCGAGGCCGCCGCCGCGAGCAGCACGGCCGATGCGAGCGATGCGACGATGCGCGAGATGTTCATGGGGCCCTCCTCCGTTGTCGTTGTGGACCGCTAGTCCTGCTTGATGCCGGCCGCCTTGATGAGCTTGGCGAACTTGTCGTGCTCGGCCTGCGTGAACTTCGCGAACTCCTCCGGCGTGCTCGCCACCGGCAGCGCGCCCAGCTCGATCAGGCGGGCCTTCACCTCGGGCTGCGCGGCGATGGCGGCGACGTCCTGCTGGATCTTCGCCGTCAACTCCTTGGGCATGTTCTTGCCTCCGTACATGCCGTACCAGGCCACCGGGTCGTAGCCCGGGAGACCCGCCTCCGACACCGTGGGGATGTCCGGCATGTTGGGCGAGCGCACGGAGCCGCCCACGCCCAGCACGCGCAGCTTCCCGGTCTTGTAGTGCTGCAGCACCGTGAGCACGCTCGTGAAGCCCACCTGCACGTGGCCGCCGAGCATGTCCGTCATGATCTGCGAGCCGCCCTTGTAGGGGACGTGCACGAGATCCACGTTGGCCATGGACTTGAACTGCTCGCCCGCCAGGCGCGAGGACGGCTCGGAGCTGCCGAAGGTGAGCTTGCCCGGGTTGGCCTTGGCGTAGGCGATGAGCTCCTTGATGTCCTTCACGGGCACGCCGGGATTCACCACCACCACCCAGGGCGAGAAGGCCACCTGCGAGACGGGCGTGAAGTCCTTCAGCACGTCGAAGGGCATCTTGCTCTTGAGGCTGGGGTTGATGACGTGCGCGGCCACCACGAGCATGAGGTTGTAGCCGTCGCCCGGGCCGGAAGCCACGATCTCCGAGCCGATGATGCCGTCCGCGCCGGGCTTGTTCTCCACGACGACCGTCTGGCCCCACTTCTCGCCGAGCTTCTGGGCGAAGAGGCGCGCGAGGATGTCCGTGCCGCCGCCGGGGGCGTACGGGACGATGATGCGCACCGCCTTGGTGGGGAACGATTGCGCCGAAGCGAAAGGCGCGACGAGCGCGAGCGCCATCGCGATGAGAAGGGACTTCATGAGATCACGCCGCATCGCCCACCCCCTGTCCGCGCTTCGGGATCAGGACCGAGCGCACGAATGACATGAACACGACACCGTCGGCCCGCTTGCCCGTGGTGCGCACCGTAACGACGCCCTGCGTGGGGCGCGACTTCGACTCCCGGACCTCCAGCACTTCCGATTCCGCGTATACCGTGTCGCCGGGGTGAACCGGCGCCGTGAGCTTGATCTCCGTCCACCCCAGGTTGGCGATGGCCTTGCCGCTCACGTCCGCGACCGTCATGCCGAGCACGATGGCGAGGGTGAGGCCGCTGTTCACGAGCGGCTTGCCGAACTCGCTCTTCGAGGCGAAGTGGCTGTCGCAGTGCATCGGGTGGTTGTTCATCGTGAGGAGGGAGAACTGGATGTTGTCCGCCTCGGTGATGGTGCGGCCGGGGAAATGCTCGTAGACGTCGCCGACCGTGAATTCCTCGAGATAGCGCCCGAGGCTGGCGCGGTAGCGCGCCGGCTGGGTTGCAGCCATGGGGGTTCTCCTCCGACTTTCTGTGGATATCCTAATGTCCGGACATTAGGCGCCACAAGCCCGGGGGAAGTCAAGCGGCACCGCGGCAGAGGGTCCTGGCGCGAGGACCGAGCCGCCCTCAGGTCTTGAGCGCCCTGCCCAGCTTCTCCTCGATCGCCTTCACCTTCGCGTCGATCCGCCCAGCGGGCCCCTCGCGGTAGTCGATCTTGATCGAGGTGGAGACGCGCCGGCAGTCCGATCGCATCGCCTCGTGGCAATCGCGCACCACTTTCATCACCTCGTCCCACTCCCCCTCGAGGATGGTGCCCATGGGCGTGAGCCGGTACGGGAGGCCGCTGCGGTCGATGATGTCGATCGAGCGGGCGACGTACTTCGAGACGCTCTCCCCCTTGTCGAGGGGAGTCATCGAGAATTCGAGCAGGACCATGGCGGGCTCCGTGAACGCGGTGGCGACAGGACCATGATGACACCGCGCGTGCCCGGTGACGCGGCCTCCCCCGCTCGGCCAGTTCAGGAAATCGGCAGGCCTGCGAACCACGCGACGACTTCCCGCCACCAGGCCGTCCTGTAGACGAAGAAGGTCGGGATCTGTACGGCCACGAAGGCGGCGAGCATGACGTGGAACGCGCGGTAAGGTTTATCGCGATCCCGGTAGCAAAGCCAGAGCAGGATCGCGTCGATCATGGCGAAGGTGATCATTTGCTGCACGGGGAACGGGATCCCGAACCGGACGTCGAGAATGCGCGCGAATACCGGATCGAACATCGCCAGGGACGTGCACGCCATGTAGCGCATGTGCAGCGCCATCGTCCTGCGGTGACGGATGGCGAGCGCGAACGCGAGGACGAAGACGGCGAGGAGCGCGATGACCAGGTAGGCGAAGAAGAGCGCCTCCTCGTCGAGCTTGCCGCCGGTGCGCACCAGGGAGCCGTGCTCGACCGCGACGGACGAGACGACGATCAGCGGCACCAGCAGGAACGATACCTGGCCGAGGATCCGGTGCACGTCCCCGCGCCGTCCGCGGATCAACCCGGCCTGCGTCACCAGCAACAGGCACCACGCGAGCAGCAAGGCGCCGTGCGCCTGCACGTGCCAGGTGATCCCTTCCGCGAGCCGGGCGGTATAGGTCGGCCAGAAGCCGATGAAGACCGCGAGCAGGAACGCGGCGAACCAGAACACGAGGTTTCGAGCCATGGTGCCCTCCCAGACAGGATTGCCGATCAGCCCGGTTCCCTGCCAAGCATGACCGGGGCCGCAAGAATACGGGGACAGGCAAGAAAAGGAACCTGACCCCACTGCTACACGGCTAGGCGACAGGCCCGCGCCATCCCGCGGTGCGCTCGAGCGCCGTGGCGAGAATCGCCTGCTGGCGCAAGAGGCTCGTGAGCGCCGCCAGATCCAGTTTGACCCACTCGTCCCCGGCCAGGTGCTGAAGCTGCCGGTCCTGCACCCACACCGGGCCGGTCGCCGCCGGCGCGTCGAAGAAGGCCACGAAGGCGGCACGCGTCGGCGCATCGAGCCAACGCTCGCGTACCGGCACCCCGTCCTGGATCACGACGAATCGCCCGTCGAACGCCGGGTCGCCCGTGGACAGCGTCGGCCGGCGGAAGATCTTCGGCACCCGTCCGGGCGCGACGTCGATCTGGTGCATTTCCCAGCGGCTGCCGGACAGCGGCGTGGAGGTCACGAGCAGTTGGCCGGTGGGCCCGCGATAGCTGCTGTTGCGCACGCGCAGCTCGCGTCGCACCTCGAACGATCGCCCGTCGACGGCGATCGTGAACCACTCGGTGAACTCGTCGCGGCGGGTCGTCGGTGCGGCGGCAGCGGCCGCCAGGGACGCGAACTTCGCGGCGTAGCGCCGCTGCGAAAGGCTCGGCCCCACCAGCATGACGACGAAGGTGAGGGCGAAGAACGCCATCCCGATCTGCGCCCAGACCGGAGCAACAAGAATGGCGGCGATCGCATCGTCCATGGTGGCCGACAGTATGGCCCATGGCGCCGCGACCCGGGCCGGCGGGAGGCGGCTACTGCACCGGCGGGATCTTCGCCTGCTTCACCACGCGATCCCACTTGGCCACTTCCGACGTGATGTAGGCCCCGAACTGCTCCGGCGTGCTCGCGACCGGCTCGGCCCCGGAGGCCGAGAGGCGCTCCTGGATCTCCGGCAGGTTCACGATCTTCTCGATCTCGCGCTGCATGCGGGCGACGATCTCCTTCGGCGTGCCCGCGGGAGCCAGCAGCCCGATCCACGTCACGGCCTCGAAGCCCGGCACCGTGTCCGCGATGGGCGCCACCTCCGGCATGATCTTCGAGCGCTTCGACGTGCCCACGCCGAGCACGCGCAGCCGCCCGGTCTTCACGTACTGGGTGGACGTGTTGATCGTGTCGAACATGAACGAGAGCTGGCCTCCGAGCAGGTCGGTCAGCGCCGGCGCGCTGCCCTTGTACGGCACGTGCACGAGCGGCGCGCCGATGGAGCCCGCGAGCAGCTCGCCCGCCAGGTGGTTGGAGCTGCCGTTGCCCGCCGAGCCGAAGGTGAGCGTGCCCGGCTTCGCCTTGGCGGCGGCGATGAAGTCGTTCAACGACTGGATGGGGCTCGAGGCCGGCACCACGAGCAGGTACGGCACCGTGACGATCTGCGTGACCGCCGCGAAATCCTTCACGGGATCGAAGTCGAGCTTCGAGTAGAGGCTGGGCGTGGTGGTGTGGCTCGCCGCGGGCGCGATGAAGGTGTAGCCATCGGGCGCGGCCTTGGCGCCTTGCGACGTGCCGATGGTGCCGCCCGCCCCGCCCTTGTTCTCGATGACGATGGGCTGCCCCAGCGCCTCGCCGAGCCTGGGCGAGATGGCGCGGATCACCACGTCCGTCACGCCCCCCGCGGCGAACGGGATGATGATCTTGACGGGCTTCGCGGGCCGGGCCTGCGCGGCCGCCCCGGTCCGGAGGCAGGGTCCGGCGACGAGCGTGGCGCAACGTCGCGCGAGGGGCGATCGGATGATGGTGGGCATGGGCAATCCTTTCGGGAATCGGACGACTTGGGGTGAGGCGCTGGGGTCGAAAATCGGGCTCCGTCCCCTACGAGAGGCGGTCCAGCATCGCGAGGGATTCGTCGCTCACGACGATCCCTTCGGCATGGGCTTGCGCGCGGCGGCGGTAGCGGCGGGATCCGGGCAGGTCCGGCGAGCCGGCCGCATGCACGGCATCCACGAGGCCCTCGACGCGGGTGGCGACGTCCGCGCCCGCGCGCCGGGGATCGATGAGCATGAGGAACTGCCCGCCCTTGGAAGGCATCGTCCCCTTGGCCGGCGACTCGTAGCCGAACACGCCACCCGAGAGCGCCGCGGCGAGGATCTCCACCATGAACGCGATGGACGCGCCCTTGCGGCCGCCGAAGGGATGCAGCGCGCCGCCCTTGAGGATCGCGTCGGGATCGTCGGTGGGCTCGCCGTGCGAGTCGACGCCGACATCGAGCGGGATCTTGCGGCCTTCCTTCGCGGCGAGGAGCAGGTCACCCTGGGACATGATGCTGGTCGCCTGGTCCCAGACGATGGGGTCTCCCGCGCTCCGCGGGCAGGCGAAGGCCGAGGCGTTGGTGCCGAACACCGGCCCGCCGCCCGACCACGCGGTGAGGCGCGCGCGGGAGGTGACGCACGAGAAGGCGATGAAGCCCTCGCGCGCGAAGGCCTCGATGTCCGGCCACAGCGCCGCGAAGTGGTGGGCGTTGCGGATGAGGAGGATGGCCGTGCCCGTCTGCGAGGCCATGGCCATGAGCTCGGCGCGGGATTCCTCGAGCGCGTAGTGCGTGAAGCCGTTCTTCGCGTCCACGACCTTCATCGAGGGGCTCTTCGACACCTCCACCGGCAGCGCCTTGCCATCGGCCCAGCCCGTGCGCACGGCCTCGACGAAGCCCGGCAGGCGCAGCAGGCCGTGGCTCGGCGTGCCGTCGCGCTCGCACGCCGCGATGGACCTCGCGATGGGTGCGGCGATGCGCTCGGCGAAGCCATTGGCGACGAGCGCGCGGCAGATGCGGTCCAGCAGCTCGTCGGGGTTCATGCCGTAGCCTCTCGGTTTGGCCATGGTCGCGGGTCCCGGTTCAGAGCGCGCCCTTGCCCAGTCCTGCGAGCTCCGCCATCAGCGCGGCATCGGCGTAGCGGTCGAAGGTGAGCGCCCGGGCGTAGTCCGGCACGGGGTTGCCCGTCACCCACGCGGCGCAGAGCGCGCCCGTGGCACAGGCGGCCATCGTGCCATAGCCGGAGAGCGCGCCCGCGATGAACGCGCCGGGCGTCCGCATGGGGCCGATGAGGGGCCAGTTCTCCTGCGTCATCGTGTACCAGCCGCCGTAGTGGTGCGCGCCGCGCGGAAGCCGTCCGATGTAGGTGGCGAGCTTTGGATGCAGGCGGCTCGCCCCGCGCAGCACCGTGTCGGGGAACTGCGGATCCACGGGCTCCGCGCCGTGCGGATCCGTGACGGCCTCGTTGTACGCCCAGCCGAGCTTGATCCAGGTGCCGTCCACGGGGCCGTCGGGCCGGCAGTGGATGCCGCCCTTCATGGGCTGCGTGAGGGGGCGCGTGGCCTCGTCGCCGGCGAGAAGGGCGCGATCCTCGTCGCTCCAGGCGAGCGACTGCCCGTCCAGGTCGATGGTGAAGGGCATGGTGCGCGGGATGGCGCGCTCCTCGTCCGGGAAGGCGATCTTCTGCTGGTAGACGCACTGGACCGGGATGTCCTCGCCCAGCATCGCGCCCACGTCGCGCAGGTACGGGCCCGCGGCGTTGACGATCCGCTTGGCCGAGATGTGGCGCGTGCCCTGCGACGTGGCGACCTCGAGCGTGAAGCCCTCGCCCGCGGTGATCGAGCGCACCTCGCCGCGCACGAGCTGCCCGCCCTCGGCACGGATCGCCTCCAGCATCACCTGGCCCATCTGCTGCGAGCTGATGGAGCCGGCGCGGCGCACGTGGATGACGGCGGCGACGTCCGGCGCCCAGCCGGGGAAGGTGCGGCGGATCAGGTCGCGGTCGAGGAGGACGTCCACGCCATCGGGCGCCTCTTCCCACGGCGTGCGCTTCGGGGGCACGTAGTCGCACGTGGCGGATTCGCGGATGCGCACGCGCCCAGCCAGCTTGCCGTATCCCCGGTACAACTCGCGGATGAGATCCTCCGGGCGCTCGCGCCGGGTGACGAGCGCGTAGCCGCCGCGCGTCATGGCGATGCGGCCGGGGGCGAGGCGATCGAGTTCCTCCAGCAGCGTGGTGGAGTGGTCCGTGAAGGCCGTCATCACGGGGTGCGGCCACCAGTTGCGGTAGTTCTCGCCGGACTGGGCGGAGGTGAAGCTCAGGGGATCGCGCGGGTCGATGAGCGCGAGGCTGCGCACGCCGTGGCGGCGCACGTGGTAGTAGGCGACCGCGATGCCGATGCTGCCCGCGCCGATGAGGGCGACGTCGACGGCGCGGTCGGAATCGAGGGCCATGGCCTTTCCGGTCCCCGCGCTATTCCGCGCGCAGCACGGCCTGGGTCTGCTCGATGTGCCGCTCGAGGAGGCGGATGGCGAGGGCCACGTCCTTGTCCTGGCAGGCCCTGAGGATGAGGCGGTGCTCCTCCTGCGGGGCCTTGCGCCCCACCTTGTAGGACTGCAGCGCGCGCAGGTGGATGCCGATGCCGCGCACGAGGTCGTCGATCATCCGCAGGAGCTTGGGCCGGCCGCAGGGGCGATAGAGCGTCTGGTGGAACTCGAGGTTGAGCTCGGACCATTCGCGGGGAGAGTCGCTCGCGTCGTAGCGCTTGATGATCTCGCGGGCGGCCTTGAAATCGGCGGCCTTCATGTTCGGGATGGCGAGTTTCAGGGCGCGGGTCTCGAGGCCGACGCGGATGTCGAGGGCTTCCAGGAGCTCGGGGATGGACTGTGAGGCGACCACCGAGCCCTGGTGGGGGGTGTGGTCGACGAGGCCTTCGGCTTCCAGCCGCTTGAGCGCTTCCCTGACGGGGATGCGGCTTACGCCGAAACGCTTGGCGAGGACTTCCTGCTTGAGGGGGACGCCGATGCCGAAGGCGCCGGAGAGGATCAGGTCACGCAGCGTGTCCGTGACGGCGTCGGCTGAAAGGGTCGGCCTTTCCTCCTGCGGGGTGGCGAGCATGGCGGGCTCCGGTGGGGCCGGGAGAAAGGCTCCACGATTGGATCCATTGTAGGATCAAAGACTTGGTTAATCCATAGTCCAAACCATTGCACTTGCGACTCATCCTAGGCTCAAGCTGACCAACCCGACAGAATCGCAGCTATGAATCGCTTCCAAACTGCGCCCCGTGATCGGGATGAATAATGTTGTCTCGCGGCCGCCGTTAACGAACCGCCAGCAGTAGTGCGTCCAAAACTAGCTCGCGACGAAACGAGGGCACTGCGGACCAGCCGATGACCTTGCGCAAGAGCAGTTCTACGGCAGCCAAGTAGAGCCAACCCTACCATGCCCGAATGTAAGTGATATCCGTGACCCAGACCCTGTTGCGACGCGTCACCTAGCGCTGTACGACAACAAACTTCTGAAGCGAACTTACTCCGCCTCGGTGCAGTAGCTTTGCATGCATCGGACTAATGCGAACAACCTTTGCTCTCTTCAGTCTTCCAATCAACTGCACAAGCAATGGCCCGACATATGCACTAAGGTCAAATTCCTCTACCCAGTCCATCTGCTCAAGCACTCCAAATTCAAGCTGTAGCCAGGCGCCGGAGAGCGTCAACGACCTCACTTTACGAAGTGTAGTGAGTGTCTCAAATGACTCAACCTGCCCACGCGCTGGGCTAGCAATACGCAACTTCACTATGTTTGGAAGCCCCCCTAGGCTCTTCAGGCCCTGAGCGCCAAATAGATTTAGGTCCTCTTGCCACTTACTCCTTTCAAGTACAGAAAGGTCGTCTCCATTCTTCAATCGATGAATCGTTAGCTGCTTTACTCTCTTTAAATTGGCGAGATCACCAAGAAACGGCATCACGATTGCATCCACAACTACCTTTTCTATTGGCGCCATCGCGTTTAGTCGCAAATCGTAAGCACTGTTCTGCAAGAGAGGCGCATCTCCAGGTCGAATTGTCAAACCTGTCAACTTTGCGCAACCCCTCAAGACGCCGAAATCAAAAAGGCTAGGGCACCTAATCACACGTATTTCACGCAGCTCCTTTACGCTGCTCAGCGAATCGATGCTTGATAAATGTAGACAACCAGATACGAACAACTCTCCTAGCGCACTTTCGGACGGAAGCTCGGGCAAACGCTTTATCAGGTTGAGCCCACTAAGCTCAAGGCGCTGTAACTTCTTAAGTCTTATCAGCGCCTGTTCATCCAATCGGAGATCAGCATATTGAATTGACAGCTCTCTAAGCTCCGTCAATTCCTGTATCGGCATCTCATCGACATACTGCCCACCTCTAACCAATAGTCTTTGAAGGGCAGAAAGTCGCGAAAGTGCATCAATTCCGACCGGACGTACGACATGCTCCAATGAAAGTCTCTCGAGCGCTTGCATCGAACCTAGCTCGTCCAAACTAATGCGTATAGCAGGGGAAACAATTTCGACGTCTCTTAGCCATTCGAGCCTTGCAAGCCCGGCTAGACTTCCCTTTCTTGTCAGAGCCAAGCGCCTATCGGCGGGCGGCAGCCGGCTAAGTATCTCCTTTGCGTAGACAGCCGACTCAAAAAAGTCCCAAGCGCGAACTAGCTCCGCTCTAACCGTCTGTCGAATATCAGTCGCGTACTCGCGCAAGACGATCAAAGCGTCGTAGGAACCAATATGGCGCAGTGCACGGACCGACGCCGCGGCCTCGATTGCCTTAAGCCTGTCATTCCACTTCAAGTGCTCAAGAGCGATTTCGCCCGCAGATGCCAAGTCGCGCGCTTCAGTCATGTTCTTAGGCGGAACCAACATCTCAAGGCATTTTGCAATTCGCCCTTTCGTCGCCTTCGGAAGACTAGGAGAAGTCTCCAAACAGGCCACTGCCAACAGATGAAGGCGATGCTTCTGACTTGGGGTCTGATCCCCTTTATCCAGCAACCCTGCGACGAGCTTCTCGCGCACCTTGTTGGACTGAATGATTCCAGGCATCAAAACAATTACCTCTCGCCACTCATCTTTAGATGCGCAATTTATGGCCAATCCGATATCGTTCTCCGCTACAACTTGTTTTGCCGCAAGAAACTCGAGAAATGTTCGATGTGCAAAGTCCACCCGATCCTGAGTCGGCATTCGCAAGATGCCCACTCTTTCCACTAAAAAGGTTCGAATATCACCGCTAGAAAAGACCCTTGATTCGCTTCGCTCCAATTCAAACGATTCTTCAATGCGTTTCTCGAACTCCTCGACTTCAATTTCACTAATATTGTTTCTCAGCATCCAATAGGCCACGTCCTGCAAGATCAAAAGCTTCTGGGCGTAAGTTAGATTTGGGGCCTCATCAAAAGGAATCCCTCTTTCCTTATCCCTTCGCTCCAGAAACATTGCACAGGCAGCTTCATAAAGTTCGACTCGATCACGTGGAATGTGATGGTGTCGCCTCAAATTCAGCGCACAGACCATTGCACAAAGTAGCGGATTGGTTACGAGTTCGCGTAGCTGGCGGTTGGAGTGAATTTCTTCGCGCACGCGCTGTTCCGCACGTGCCAAATCTTCGAGCTTGGCTTGCTCAGTCGTCTGATGTGCAATTGCGCGGTGCCAATGCTCAATACAAGCAAGCGTGTCGGCCCTATCCATTGGCTGAATTTCGGCTTCCTGAAAGCCGGCACTATTTAGCCAACCCTCCTTTACTGCTGAGGGCCTTGAAGTAACAACAATTTTCGCAAGCGGATAGATCTCGCGCATTCCGTCCAACCAATCCCTAACCCGATTGCGATGTGCTCTAGCAATTTCATCAATGCCATCTACAAGCAAAAGCGCCCTACCTTCCCGAAACAGATTCTCTATCCAGCCGTTTGGCGGATTTGCTACTTGCGGAACTGTCGCGTGTGCAAAGTCTTCGATCTTTGGCAATACACTTCGGAACTGCCGAAGCTTGACCACAAACGGAACGATCTTGTTCCATTCATCTAGCGGAGGTGGGCACGCTCTCTGGGCAATTTGGACGGCGATCCATTGAAGAAGCGTTGTCTTGCCTTGCCCAGCAAGTCCGCGAATGAGCAGTAGGCTTGCTCCGGAAAATAGATCCTCAACTGAAATCGATATTCGATCCTGCTCATCTTCGGCGCCGTTCACTGGACCTGTGTGCGAAGTGCTTATTCCTTCAAGATTTCTTTGAAGGGAAAGTGACACGTACGCGGTCGAGAGGGGATAGTGCATGAGACTTTCATCAACATCGATCCCGAACAACTCGACTCTGTCATAGCGAATAGAAACTGCTAGCAGGTAGTTTGCTTCGTAATCCGCTACCCGTGCCACTCCGCCAGTTGGGGCATTTGCGCGAATTCGCGCGAGTTGCGAAAGTACATCGTCAATACTCAGTTGAATCTGCGCAGTACGCGTCAACACTTCACCAAAGGCGTTCTCGCTAAACGCCGGAAAGACGGAGGCAATGCTGCAGAGCTGTCGAGCTAGTTCATTGGTTAGTAGTAGATAGAGCGCACTTCCTTTGTCACCGAGCGAGGAGATCTCTTTCGATACACCAACGTTCAGTAGCGCCGAAATTGCAGTGGGGTTGATATTGTTCTTAACAAGACTGCTAGCCGAAATCGCGCCTGAATTGAGCCTATCTTCTAGCAATTGAACTGCTGCCGCCTTGGTTCCTTCGTCGAGCCCTGCGAACTCAATTTCAAGTATCGGCTCAAGACACTCAACTACCTTGTCACCAATTTCCTCAAAGATCCGATTGATCTTCTTTCTCTTTAGAATATCGGGCACCAATTCCTTAAGAATATCTATTGAGGCTGTCGCAACCGCAGCTGCCAAATGATGGTCGGCAAGCCAAATGGAGAGCAGAGCTTTTGAAATTGCCGGACTTATTCTTGCGAGTTCGTTCGCGCTCTTTGTCATAGTGGCTTTCGACGGCTGAGAATTAGTAATTGCGCATCAGGCGGGCAAAGGCGCGAAAACCTCCGTCCCACACTGATCGGCCAACATTGGGATAGGTTCATATTCTAATTTATGTTATCGAACCGAGATTTCGCAAGTGAACCGGGACTAGACAAAAAAAAGGCCGCCTGATGGCGGCCTCTTTGTCGAAAGAGCTTTCTAATCCCAGCTCAAAGCCCCCCCCGTCTGATACTCAATCACCCTTGTCTCGAAGAAGTTCTTCTCCTTCTTCAGATCAATGAGCTCTGACATCCACGGGAACGGATTGGTAGCCCCAGGGAACATCTGATCCAGACCAATCTGCTGAGCGCGACGATTGGCGATGAACCGCAGGTACTCCTTGAACATTGAGGAGTTTAGCCCGAGCACCCCGCGAGGCATGGTGTCCTCCGCGTAGGCGTATTCCAGGTCGACTGCCTTGTGGAACAACTCCGTCAGCTCCCGACGGAACTCCGCCGTCCACAGGTTCGGATTCTCCAGCTTGATCGTGTTGATGAGGTCGATCCCGAAGTTGCAGTGCATCGACTCGTCTCGAAGGATGTACTGGTACTGCTCCGCCGCGCCCGTCATCTTGTTCTGCCGGCCGAGCGACAGGATCTGCACGAACCCCACGTAGAAGAAGAGCCCTTCCATCAGGCACGCGAACACGATCAGGCTCTTGAGCAGCAGCCGGTCGTTCTCCTCCGTGCCCGTGGTGAAGTTCGGGTCCGTCAGCGTCTCGATGAAGGGGATGAGGAAGTCGTCCTTGTCCCGGATGCACTTCACTTCCTTGTACGCGGCGAAGATCTCGCTCTCGTCCAGCCCCAGCGATTCGGCGATGTACTGGTAGGCGTGGGTGTGGATCGC
>CAZPLW010000080.1:0-16816 GCA_964587315.1 uncultured Lysobacter sp. | reverse complement strand
GCAGTTCGTGGTGAGCTTCGGCTTCATCCTGCCGGTGAACGCGCCGCAGAACATGATCGCCTACGGCACGGGCACCTTCGCCGCGAGGGACTTCATGCGCACGGGCCTCGTCATCACGGCCGTGGGCATGGTGCTGCTGGTCGTCTTCGCGATGACCTACTGGTCCTGGATGGGGTACATGGTGAAGCCGGGCTGAGTCCCGCTTCCTGGCGCCTTGCTCCTGCCGCCCCCGGGACGAATGCCCCGGGGGCGGTCTTCAATTCGGCGTAGGCGTGCCTCAGTTGGCCTGGACGGTCACGCCCTGGGCCAGGAGCTCGAACCCGACCCCTTCCACCAGGCTGTCGGCGAAGTCGTTGTGCGAGCATTCGAGGGTGGCGGTACCCGCCGCCGCCAGGGTCACCCTTCCGGCGATCGACACCGATACGGTATCCCCGACCAGGACGCTGAAGTAGCTGAAGGGAACCACCTTCACGCCGCCGCCGGTGAACTGGCACTGGACCGCGATGCCGCTGCCTCCCCCGTTGTTGAGCCTGTTCACCACGCCATCGGCCGAAAGGAGATGCGTTCCGGCACCCAGGTTCACGGTCACCATCGTCGTCCACGGAACCCCGCCGAAGGCCTTGCCGATCATCGTCGTGCCCTTCGTGCCGAGTACCGTCGAAGAACCGGAGGCGCCGGGGTCGCCCTGCGGGCCCTGCACGCCTTGGACGCCCTGCAGGCCTTGCGGGCCCGGCGGACCCGCGAGCCCGGCAGCCGCTACGTCGAGCGGTGTCCAGCCAGGCTTGCACGCCGTCACGGCGGTCACGGAACCGCTTGAATTCACGCACAGGACGAGCGCGTTGGCGGACGAGATTCCCATCGCGAGCGCGACCATTCCGAACAGCCCGGCAGAAAGAGGTTTCATTGTGATGGCTTTCATTCCTGCGGACGGGCCGGAGAAGGTCGCCCGCGGATTTGGCGGTGCGTGATGGCGGGTCGATCGAAATGGCGACCTTCGGCGCAAAGGCACGTCTTCGCCTCGGCCACCATGCCACCGTGCGGGCCACCAGGTCCCGCGATCAATTGGCGACTCCATAGCCTATAGGCCCATTGCCCGAGGGAAGCAACAGGAATCATTCGCGCCGCCTTCAGCGATCGCCCGGCGTCCTGCGCAGCGTGTCCGACGGCAGTTCGCCGAAGCAGTCCTTGTAGGCGCGCGAGAACTCGCCGAAGTGCCAGAAGCCCCACTGGAGGGCCTCCCTGGACACGGTCGTCGTCCCCTGCGACCCGGCGAGGAGGGCTTCCCGCACGCGGTGGAGCCTGACCCGCGCCAAGTAGGCCAGGGGCGTGAGCTGCATGACCTCCTTGAACGCGTTCTGCAGGGTGCGCTCGCTCGCCCCCGTGACCCGGCACAGGTCGCTCAGGCTGACGTGGTCGCCGGCCCGCGCGAGCACGAAGTCTTCCGCCTTCCTCACGATGAGGCCGTGCGCCTGCCGCATGCGGTCGTCGCGGGTGTGCTCGAAGTCCTGGGCGCCGCCGACGGTGGCGAGGATCGCCTCCAACAGCTCGACCTGGGCCGCCTCGCGTTCGCGCGGCCCCTCGTTGAACAGGGCGGGCTGGCGCGCGGCGACGTCCACCAGGCGCTTGCCCCAGTCGAACAACGCGCCCACCGCTTGCGCATCCACTTGCAGGGGTTCGATGCCTTGCGGCAGCGGAAACGACGCGTCGCGTTGCCGGTCGGCGAGGTGCTCGCGGAATTCCTTGTCGGAAATCAGGAACGACATGCTCTCGTAGCCGGCCTCGGCGACGAAGACGCCTTCCGCGCCCGGATTCGCGGACAGCATCAACCCGGGGCGAATGGGCAACCCGTTCACGGTGCCGTGCGAATTCGGCCCGAACGCGACGTAGACGACGAGGCCCGGCACGATGGTCGTGCGGGTGCGGATGCGCAGGTTCGTCGAGTGGTACACGACGGTGGCGATGCCCAGGCGCACGACCACGCGCCGGGCGCGCAGCGGCACCGACTGGAGCTGGACGGCCTCGAGGTCGTAGAGCTCGAGGCCGGCGTTGACCGCCGTGGGTTCGGTGATCTCGACGACGGTGACGGCCGGCAGGTCGTTGGCGATCGGCGTGGGGTTCACCATTTCTTGTTCTGCGGAATTCCGATAGACGGTTGCGGTACCGGAACGGAAACTCGGTCTCACCCTCCTTGCGGATCGTGAGGAAGTGATTGCGGGTCCGGTTGCAGCGAAACAGCCTACCAGAGGCAGTTGCCGTTCGCAGGAAGGACCTGTTCACGGGCCACGGCCCCGAACCACCGGCCGAAAGCGCGCCAGCGATGAAGTTGCACCAGGTGAGCGACAACTGCTTCGCGGTCCTCAACGAGAAGAACCGGGCGTGCGACGCCAATTCGGGGCTCGTCAACCGGGGCGGCGGCGTCGTCATCGATACCCAGGCGGACCTCCCGCACGCGCGAAGGATGATCGAGCTTTTCGGCAAGGTGTGGCCGGGCATGCCCCGGCGCGTGGTCAACACGAGCGAGGATGGCGATCACGTCTGGGGGAACCAGCTCTTCGAGGGGGCCGAGATCATCGCGCACCGGACGGTGAAGGAACACATGCCGAAGGTCGCGGACCCGCGGGAAGCCCGGCAAGCGCTCAAGGGCGCGGATCGCTTCCTGTCGCGAACGCTGCTCGGGGCCCTGCACCCGGGCGCGCTCGCCATCGCGAGGCAGCTGCGGGAGGACTACGACTTCGAGGGCATCCGGCTGGTGCTGCCGACGACCGTGTTCGAGGAGCGGCACGTGCTGGACCTCGACGGCACGGAAGTGCACCTCATCTACGTGGGGCCGTGCCACCAGGTCGGCGACACGATCGTGCACGTGCCGAAGGAGCGGGTCGTGTTCGCGGGCGACGTCATCTTCCGCGAATGCACGCCCATGGGCTGGGCCGGCTCCTACGAGAAGTGGCTCTCGGCCCTGGACCTCGTCATCTGGCTCGACCCGGAGGCCATCGTCCCCGGGCACGGGCCGGTCTGCGGCATCGAGGGGGCGATGGAAATGAGGGCCTACCTGGAGTACGTGCACGAGGAGTCGCGGCGCTGCTTCGGGCAGGGGCTCACCGCCCTGGACGCCGCCAAGAAGATCGATTTCGGGCCGTATGGCGCGTGGAGGGCCCCGGCGCGCCTGTACGTGAACGTCGAACGGGCCTACCGCGAGTTCCGCGACGAGGCGCAGCACGCGCCATGGGACCGCGCGAGGACCTTCGATGCGATCCATGCCGTCGCCAAGGCGAGGGGCATCGAGGCCGAGTTCTGACGGCGAGACTGCGATGGAGAACATGACCTGGACGAGACGATTCGGAGGGATTCCCGGCCTGGCGATGGCCGCCGCGGCGCTGGCCATGCCGGCCCTGGCGCAGGAGGACCAGGCGGCCGAACTCGCCAAGAAGCTGTCGAACCCGGTCGCGGCCCTTGTCAGCGTGCCGATCCAGTACAACCGCGACGAGTACGGCGGGCGCAACGAGGGCGCGGTGGCCGACCGCGTCGTCCTTCAGCCGGTCGTCCCGTTCTCGCTGAACGACGAGTGGAACCTGATCACGCGGACCCTCATCCCGTTCGCCGACCAGCGGGGCTTCCCCGCGGCTTCGGTGAACAAGTCGGGCATCGGCGACACCACCGCGAGCCAGTTCTTCTCGCCGAAGTCGCCCACGGCCGGCGGCGTGGTCTGGGGGGTGGGGCCGGTCGAACTGCTGCCGACGGCGGCGGACGACGCGCTGGGGACGGGGAAGTGGGGACTCGGGCCGACCTTCGTGGTCCTGAAGCAGGCCGGGCCTTGGACGGTCGGCTACCTCGGCAGCCACATCTGGTCGGTCGCGGGCGACGACAAGCGCAATGACGTCGACGTCACTTCGATCCAGCCCTTCTTCAGCTACACGACGAAGACGCACATGACCGTCGGCGCGTTCACGGAAGCCACGTACGACTGGAAAGCGCGCCAGTGGTCGGTCCCGCTGATCGTCCAGGCGGGGCAACTCTTCAAGCTGGGACCGCAGATCATGCAGCTCGCCGTGGCCGGCAAGTACTGGGCCGACGGGCCCGACGGCGGACCCAAGGGCTGGGGCCTGCGAGTGCAGCTCACGCTCCTTTTTTCGAAATGACACCTGCCGGAGGATCCATGAAGAAACCGTCCCTCACCCTCATCGCCGGTCTCGTCGCGGCGCTGTTCGCCGTGGCTCCCCCGGCCCAGGCGCAGCAGCCGAAGGCGCCGAAGAAGCCGAACATCGTCATGATCGTCGCCGACGACATGGGCTTCGCCGACCTGGGCTCCTACGGCAGCGAGATCAAGACGCCGAACATGGACGCGCTGGCGAAGGCGGGCGTGCGGTTCACGAACTTCTACACGCACGCGACTTCCTCGCCCACCCGCTCCATGCTGCTCACGGGCGTCGACACGCACCTGAACGGCCTGGGCAACATGGACGAGTGGACCGCGCCCAACCAGTGGGGCGTGGACGGCTACGAGGGCTACCTCAACGACCGCGTGACCACGCTGCCGCAGCTGCTCAAGGGCGCCGGATACCACACCTACATGGTCGGCAAGTGGCACCTGGGCAAGCAGCCCGACAAGATCCCCGCGGCGCGCGGCTTCGAGCGCGACTTCACGCTGCTCGACGGGGCCGGCAGCTACTGGGACATGACGAACTTCACGGCGGCCGCACCGAAGTCGGTCTTCACCGAGAACGGGCGCTACCTGACCCAGCTCCCCGAGGACTACTACGCGACCAAGACGTACACCGACAAGCTGATCGGCTTCATCGACGAAAGCAAGGGCGACGGAAAGCCTTTCTTCGCCTTCGTCGCCCACCAGGCCCCGCACGACCCGTACCACCTGCCGAAGGACTGGCGCAACCGCCACACCGGCGAGTACGACAAGGGCTGGGACGCGGTGCGGCAGGAGCGCCTCAAGAAACAGGTCGAGCTGGGCATCACGCCCGCCAGCACCAAGCTCGCCGAGCGCATGTGGTTCATCCCCGATCCCGTCGTGCTCGCGCCGGCGAGCCGCGCCATCCTCGGCAAGAAGATGGAGCTCTACGCCGGGATGGTCGAGAACATGGACCACCACGTGGGGCGCCTCGTCGACCACCTGAAGGCGATCGGCGAGTACGAGAACACGATCTTCATCGTCTTCGGCGACAACGGGGCCGAGGGCACGGACCTCTTCAAGATGATCGCGGGCTCGCCCGGCTCGCGCGACTACCTGTTCGCCGCGGTCAACTGGTCGCAGACCAATCCCAACGCCTGGGGCGACCCGGGCTCGTACGTGGGCTACGGCCCGATGTGGGCGCAGGTGTCGATGACGCCGTTCAGCCAGTACAAGGGCTGGATGGCCGAGGGCGGCATCCGCAACGCGCTGATCCTGAGCGGCCCGGCGGTGAAGCGCCCGGCGGGCAGCATCAACCACGGGGTCATGCACGTCGCGGACTTCATGCCGACGCTCCTCGAAGTGGCGGGCACCAGCTATCCGAAGTCGATGGGCGGCAAGGACCTGCACCCGCTCATCGGCAAGTCGTGGGGCCCGATGCTCGCCGGCCAGGTGGACACGGTGCGCACGGACAAGGACTACCTCGCGTGGGAGATCTTCGGCAACCGCGCGGTGCGCCAGGGCGACTGGAAGCTGCGCTGGGAATGGAAACCCTACGGTACGGGTGACTGGGAGCTCTTCAACCTCAAGGCCGATCCCGCGGAGCGCAGCAACCTGGCCGCGAAGGAACCCGGCAAGCTGAAGTCGATGATCGCGCTCTGGGACGACTACGCCAAGGCGAACAACGTGGTCCTCCCCAGCCGCTCGATGTTCGAGACGCTCGTGGACGTGCTTCCCATGCGCGTGCCGGACGAGTCCGGCTACCCGCCGCTCCTCTACAAGCGGCAGTTCGTTCCCCCCAAGGACCTGGTGGCCGAGCCGAAGCCCTGATCTCCGCCGGCCGACGAATCCATCGACAAGAACGCGAATCCCATGAAAAGCGAAGGAATCCCCATGAAAAAACTGTCCTGGTCGCGCCTGGTGGCCGCATCGCTGGCCGTCGCCGGCGCGCTCGTTTCGACGCAGGCCCTCGCCCAGGTCCCCGGGCGCTTCTACTGGCACGGCCTCGCCGGCGCGAACGGGGTGCCGCTCATCTTCAATTCGCTCACCGGCAACTCGAACCCCTTCGATCCGTCCCAGCAGGTGACGCCGGGGGCGAGCTTCGACGCCACGATGGCCATGATGGGCTACGCGAAGATGTTCGCCCTGGGCGATCGCGCCGCCATGGCGGCGATCATCCTGCCCATGGGGCGGATCTCCGGTGAGGCCTCCCTGTCCGGCCGCACCGCCAGCCAGTCGGCCAGCGGGTTCGGCGACCCGATGCTCGAGTTCGCCGTCAACGTCGTCGGCCCGAAGGCCCAGCGGAACATTCCCGACGTGCTTCGCTACGAGCCGGGCTTCTCCGTGGACCTGCTCGCCGACCTGGCGCTGCCGATCGGCGAGTACAACAGCGCCCAGGCCCTGAACATCGGCCAGAACCGCTGGTACGGGCGTGTCGGCGCGCCGATCGTCTGGCAGCTCGGCGACTGGGTGCCGGGCCGGCGCACGACGCTCGAGTTCCTGCCGGCCGTGTGGCTCTTCGGGGACAACACCGATTACCTGGGAGGGGGGAGGCTCAAGACCGACCCGATGTTCCAGCTGGACGCCCACCTCACGCGCGACTTCACCGAGCACTTCTGGGGCGCGCTCGACCTCACCTGGTACAACGGCGGCAAGGCCACCGTCAACGGCGTCGAGGGCACGAAGCTCAACAACCTCGGCGGCGGGCTCACGCTCGGCTACACGATCAACCAGAACATGAATCTCACCATCGGCTACAAGTCGACGTTCAACTCCAGCAGCCCCGGCGACCTGCGCATGGACGGCTTCATGATCTCGCTCGTCTACGGGTGGCACCCGCTCATCGAGGGCATGAAGCGGCTCAAGAACGAATAGCGGGGGCCCGCTTGGAGCCGGCCCGCGGCAAGGGCCGGCGCCCGGGGTGAGGCAGGGCCCTTCGTGACGATGGTCAACCTGCGCTGCCCGGATTGGGCGACCATGGGCCGGCTGCGACTTCGGACCGGCGGTCGCGGTGGCGTTCCCTGGGAAGCGCGGCCATCGGCAAGGAGCGGAACATGAAGAAAAAAGCCCTCTGCGAAGTCCTGGGGCCGGTGCTCGGCATGGCGTGGGCTGCCACGGCGGGCGCGCAGGCTGCACCGGACCGCTCGACGCTGCCCCTGCCCGAGGGGATGCGCCCGAGCTACAAGGAGATCGACGCGCGCGACGCGAAGATGCCGCCGCGCACGGACGTGAAGGCGCCCAAGGGCGCGCCCAATGTCGTGATCATCCTCATCGACGACCTGGGATTCGGCGCGACGAGCACCTTCGGCGGGCCGATCCGGACGGAGGCGCTCGACCGCCTGGCGCAGCAGGGGCTTCGCTACAACAACTTCCACACCACCGCGCTCTCGTCCCCGACGCGCGCGGCGCTCAAGAGCGGCCGCAACCACCACACGGTGAACATGGCCTTCATCACCGAGATGGCGACCGGCTTCCCGGGCGCCACGGGGCAGGTCCCCAGCGCCGCGGCGCCGCTCGCGGAGACGCTGCGGCTCAACGGGTATGCGACGGCCGCCTTCGGCAAGTGGCACGAGACGGCCGCGTGGGAAGCCAGCATCGCCGGTCCCTTCGACCGCTGGCCGACGCGGCAGGGCTTCGACAAGTTCTACGGCTTCCTGGGCGGCGAGACCAACCAGTGGGCGCCGTACCTGTACGACGGCGTCGCGCAGGTGGAGCTTCCGAACGACCCGAACTACCACTTCATGACGGACATGACGGAGAAGGCGCGGGCCTGGATCAAGTACCAGAAGGCCCTCACGCCGGACCGGCCCTCGTTCGTCTACTTCGCCCCCGGCGCGACGCACGCGCCGCACCACGTGCCGCAATCGTGGATCGCCAAGTGGAAGGGCAAGTTCGACCAGGGCTGGGACAGGATCCGCGAGGAGACCCTCGCGCGGCAGATCGCCGCCGGCATCGTGCCCAAGGGGACGAAGCTCGCCCCGAAGCCCCCGGCGATCAAGGACTGGGACAAGCTGTCGGCGGACGAGAAGCGCCTGTTCACGCGGCAGGCCGAGGTCTTCGCGGCATTCGTCGAGTACACCGACCACGAGACCGGCCGGATGCTCAAGGCGTTCGACGAGATCGGGCAGGGCGACAACACCCTCGTCTTCTACGTGGTCGGCGACAACGGCACGAGCGGGGAGGGCGGCCAGAACGGCATGTTCAACGAGTACACGTACTTCAACGGCGTGCAGGAGAAGGTCGAGGACATGCTCAAGCTCGCCGACAAGTGGGGCGGGCCCGAGACCTATCCGCACATGGCGGCGGGCTGGTCCGTCGCGCTCAACTCGCCTTTCGGCTGGATGAAGCAGGTCCCGTCCGACTTCGGCGGCACCCGCAACGGCCTGGTGGTCTCCTGGCCCAAGGGCATCAAGGCGAAGAACGAGATCCGCACGCAGTTCGGGCACGTGATCGACGTGGCGCCCACGGTGCTGCAGGCGATCGGCCTGCCCGAGCCCAAGTCGGTGGGCGGCGTGAAGCAGATCCCGATGGAAGGCACGAGTCTCGCGTACACGTTCGACAACGCGAAGGCGAAGGAACGCCACACGACGCAGTACTTCGAGGTCGCCGGCAACCGCGCGATCTACCACGACGGCTGGTACGCGCGCACGATCCACCGCGCGCCGTGGGAACCGAAGCCGCGCCGTTCCCTGAAGGACAACTCGGCGTGGGAACTCTACGACGTGCGCGCCGACTTCAGCCTCGCCGACGACCTGGCCGCGAAGAACCCGAAGAAGGTCGCCGAGCTGCAGGCGCTCTTCCTCAAGGAAGCCGGCAAGTACCACGTGCTGCCGATGGACGATCGCGTAATGGAACGGCTGGACGGCGCCGCCGTGGGAAGACCGGACCTGATGACCGGGCGCAGCTCGATGACGCTCGCCGAAGGCATGAGCGGCATGATGGAGGGCGTGTTCCCCAACGTGAAGAACCGCTCCAAGGTCATCACGGCGGAGATCGAGGTGCCCGCGAACGGCGGCAACGGGACGGTGATCGCGCAGGGCGGGCGCTTCGGCGGCTGGTCGCTCTACGTGAAGGATGGCGTGCCGGCGTACGACTACAACTTCCTGGGCCTGCAGCGCTTCTCCATCGCCTCGAGCAAGAAGCTCGCGGCGGGCAAGCACACGGTGGTGTTCGACTTCGCCTACGACGGCGGCGGGCCTGCCAAGGGCGGCAAGGGCACGCTGCTCGTGGACGGCGAAAAGGTCGGCGAGGGGCGTATCGGCGTGACGCAACCAGGCATGTTCTCCGCCGACGAGACGGCCGACGTGGGCATCGACCTGGGCACGCCCGTGGTCGAGGCGATCGGCGCCGAGGCCAAGTCGCGCTTCACCGGCCGCATCCCGAAGCTCACCGTGGAAGTGAAGTAGCGTGACGGACGCAGCGGCGCCGGCGGCCGGGGCGGGGAAGCCTTTCCGCCCGGGGATGCACGTCCTCGCGAAGCCGATCGGCTCGATCTGCGACATCGCCTGCGACTACTGCTTTTATCTCGAGAAGCGTGAGCTCTTCCCGGGCGAGCGGCAGTTCCGCATGTCCGATGAGGTGCTCGCGAAGTACGTCGAGCAGTACGTCGAGGCGCAGCCCACGCCGGTGGTCGAGTTCGTGTGGCACGGCGGCGAGCCGACCCTGCTGGGCGTCGACTTCTACCGCCGCGTCGTGGAGGCCCAGAAGCCCTTCCGCGGCCGCAAGGAGATCCGCAACACGCTCCAGACGAACGCCCTGGGCCTCGACGACGAGTGGTGCTCGTTCTTCAAGGAGAACGACTTCTTCATCGGGGTGAGCCTCGACGGCCCGAAGGACGTGCACGACCGCTACCGCAAGGACCGCCACGGCGCGGGCACCTTCGATCGCGTGATGGCGGGCGTGAGGCTGCTGCAGAAGCACGGCGTGGAGTTCAACGCGCTGGCCTGCGTGGGACGCGAGACGGCGTACAAGCCGCTCGAGGTCTACCGCTTCTTCAAGGAGGCGGGCATCCGTTTCATCCAGTTCACGCCGATCGTCGAGCGCGAGCCGGACGCGGCCACGAAGGCGATCAAGCTCTGGCTCGCGCGGCCCGCGGTGCTGGACCGGCCGGAACCGAACACGAAGGTCACGCCGTGGACGGTCGAGCCGGAGGCCTACGGCGACTTCCTCATCGCCATCTGCGAGGAGTGGGTTCGCAAGGACGTCGGCACCGTGTTCGTGATGAATTTCGAGTGGGCCCTCAACGCGTGGATCGGCGCGGGCTCGCCCATCTGCATCTTCTCGAAGACCTGCGGGCGCGCGGTCGCGATCGAGCACGACGGCAGCGTCTACGCGTGCGACCACTACGTCTATCCCGAGTACAAGCTGGGCAACGTGCTCGAGGGGAACCTGGGCGAGATGGTCGAGCGCTCGGTGGCCGGCGGCTTCGGGCCGCACAAGGAGACCTCGCTGCCGAAGTACTGCCAGTCGTGCGAGGTGAAGGAGGCGTGCTGGGGCGGCTGTCCGAAGCACCGCTTCGCGACGACTCCCGACGGCGAGCCGGGGTTGCACTACCTGTGCGCGGGCTACAAGAAGTTCTTCCGGCACATCCGCAAGTACCTGCGCGCGATGGCCACGCTGCTCGAGAACGACCTGCCCGTCTCGGCCGTGATGCAGGCGATCGACGCGCCGCTGGTCGTTACGCGAAAGGATCCCGGCCGACGTTGATGCCCGGGACGAAATGCCATGACGCAAGGGTTCAATCGAGGAGCAAGTCCGTGAGCCGGATTTCCGTCGCCCTGTTGCTCGCCGTCACCGCCATCGCCGGATCGATGGCCCCGATACCCGATGTCCGTGCCGCCGCACCCGTGGCCAAGGGGCGACCGAGTGTCGGCCTGGTGCTCGGCGGCGGCGGCGCGCGGGGCGGGGCGCACCTGGGCGTCCTCGAGGTCCTGGAGGAACTGCGCGTGCCCTTCGACTGCGTGGCCGGCACGAGCATGGGCGCGCTCATGAGCGGCGCCTACGTCGCCGGCGTGTCGCCCGCGGAGATGCGCGAGACCATCGGCAGGACCGACTGGGACCTGATGTTCGACGACAGCGCGGGTCGCGATTCGGTGAGCCTTCGCCGCAAGCTGATCGACGACCGCTTCTACTCGGGGCTCGAGTTCGGCGTGACGAAGGACGGGCTTCGCTACCGCGAAGGCGCGGTGGCGGGCGAGAAGATCAAGCTCTTCTTCAACGAGCTCGTGCGCGCGGACCTGGGCGAGCGCAACATCGAGGACCTGCCGCTTCCGCTCACCCTGATCGCCACCGACATCGGCACGGGCGAGCGCGTGGCCATGAGCCGCGGCAACCTCACCTCGGCGATGCGCGCCAGCATGTCGGTTCCCGGCGCCATCGCTCCCGTCGTGCGCGACGGCCGCAAGCTCGTGGACGGCGGCCTCGTGGACAACGTGCCCATCCAGGAGGTGCGCGACAGGTGCGGTGCCCAGGTCGTCATCGCCGTGAACGTCGGCTCCCCGATGCTCAAGCCCGACGAGGTGACGGGCGTGCTGAGCGTCGTGGGCCAGATGGTGAACCTGCTCACCGAGCAGAACGTGACGCGGTCCCTCGCGCTGCTGGGCCCGCGCGACATCTACATGCGCCCGGAGCTCGGCGACATCTCGGCGGCCGACTTCAAGCGGCAGATGGAGGCCGCCGCGATCGGGCGCAAGGCCGCGCTGGCGGTGGCCGACCGGTTGCAGGCCCTGTCGGTGTCGCCGGAGGAATACCGGGCCTGGCGTTCGGGCCTGCGCCTGACGCCCCCGCCGAAGCCGCCGGTGGTGGACGAAGTGCGCGTCGCCGAGCTGAAGTTCGTGAATCCGGAGCACATGCGCGGCCGGATCGGGCAGAAGGAAGGCGAGAACCTCGACCCGAAGGCGCTCGCGAACGACATCGTCCTCGCCTTCAGCGAGGGCGACTTCCAGAACCTCGACTATTCGCTGGTGAAGGAGCGCGACAAGACCATCCTCAGGCTCACGCCCGTCGAGAAGTCGTGGGGTCCGGACTACCTGCGCTTCGGCGCCAACTTCGAATCCGACTTCCGGTCGGAGGCGCCGTACAACATCCGCGCGCTCTACCGCAAGACCTGGATGAACGCCTACGGCGGCGAGTGGCTCACCGGATTGCAGATCGGCAGCGACCAGGTGTTCGCCACGGAGTGGTACCAGCCCGTCGACGTCCGCCAGCGCTTCTTCGTCCGGCCGCTCTTCGCCTCGGAGGCCCACAAGGCTGGCATCTTCTTCAATGGCGACCGCGTGGCCGAATACCGCGTGCGCGAGGACCGGGCCGGCGTGGTCGCCGGCGCGAATCTCGGCGTCTACGGCCAGGCCGCGGCCGGGTGGGTCGGCAGGCGCCTGAGCACGACGCTGGAAACCGGGTCGCCGCAACTGCCCGACGTGAAGGGCGATGCCAGCGGCCTCACCGCGAACGTCGCGATCGACACGCAGGACTACGCCTTCTTCCCGACGAAAGGATTCAAGGCGAACGCCACCTACTTCCAGGCCGATCGCGTCTCCGGCAGTTTCGAGAAGTACGCTCGCGCGGAGGGCCGGCTGAGCGGCGCCTGGTCGTTCGGCGACCTGGTCCTGCTGGGCGGGATCGCGGGCGGCCAGGCCACGAAGGGCAAGCTGCCCGTCGGCGACGGCTTCTCGCTGGGCGGGCTCGGGAAACTGTCCGCCTTCGCGCCCAACCAGATCCTCGGCCAGGAGGCCTATGGCCTCGGCAACGTGCAGGTGCAGTATCACCTGACCCAGCCCATGCCGATCCTGGGCTTCTCGCTGCTGGCCGGCGCCGCCTACGAGGCCGGCTACATGAAGAACCCGCTCACCGAGCCGTCGCTCACGGGCCGGATCGATTCCTACGGCGTGTACCTGGCGACGAACTCGCTGCTGGGACCGATCTACCTGGGCTACTCGCGCTCGCCGCAGGGAACGGGCCGCGTCTACCTGTTCGTCGGAACGCCCTGATCGCAACGTGGGTCGGGCACGAGACGGCGCCCCTCCTGTCGCGGGACCGGGGCCGCCCGGCTATAGTGGCGCTCCTTCGAAAGCCGACCGGTGATCCCCATGCAAACGGACGACCTGCGCATCGCCCGCGTCCGCCCGCTGCTCGCGCCCGCCATCCTGTCCGAGGAGATCCCGGTCACGCCGAAGGGCGGCGAATGCATCGTCGAAGCGCGGCGGACTGTCGACGCCATCCTGGCCGGTCGCGACTCGCGGCTGCTCGCCATCGTCGGTCCCTGTTCCATCCACGACCCGAAGGCGGCGCTCGAGTACGCGCACAGGCTGCGGGAACTGGCCGAGGCCGTTCGCGAGCGAATCTTCATCGTGATGCGCGTGTACTTCGAGAAGCCGCGGACCATCGTGGGATGGAAGGGGCTCATCAACGACCCGCACCTGGACGGCACCTACCGCATCAACCAGGGGCTGCGCCTCGCGCGCCGGCTCCTCGCGGACCTGGCCGAACTGGGCATGCCGGCGGGCACCGAGTTCCTCGACACGACCTTCGGGCAGTTCTACGCCGACCTCGTGAGCTGGGGCGCGATCGGCGCCCGCACCGTGGAGAGCCAGGTACACCGCGAGCTGGCGTCGGGGCTCTCCATGCCCGTGGGTTTCAAGAACCGCACGGACGGCAACGTGCAGGTGGCGGTGGAGGCGATCCAGGCGGCTCGCGAGCGGCACCTGTTTCCCTCGCTCACCAAGGAGGGCGCGCCCGCGATCTTCGAGACCACGGGCAACGCGTCCTGCCACCTGATCCTGCGCGGCGGCACGGTGAGCGGGCCCAACCACGGCAGCGAGGCGGTGCGGGAGGCCCTCGCGCAACTGCGCGCCGTGGGCCTGCCGGAAGTCCTCATGGTCGATTGCAGCCATGCCAACAGCCGGAAGGATCCGCAGCGCCAGCTCGTTGTCCTCGAAGACCTGGTCTCCCAGCGACTCGCCGGCGAGGAGGCGATCAAGGCCGTGATGATCGAGAGTCACCTGGTGGGCGGCCGGCAGGATCCCGGCGCGGGGGCTTTGGCCTACGGACAGAGCATCACCGACGCCTGCCTGGGCTTCGAGGACACGCGGCGCGCCGTGGAAGCCGTGGCGCGGCGACTGGGTTAGCCGCCCGGAAAAAGAAAGGGCACCCGAGGGTGCCCTTCTTCATGGCGTGAGCGCGATCTCAGTTCGCGAACTTGAGCGTCACCGGAATCCGGTGCGTGGCATGGCGTACCTGCGCATTGTCGAAGGCCGCGAAGCCGAACTGATAGGCCGCGCCGAGGTCCTTGAATTGCACGTCGTAGGGTGAGCCGGTCGTGAGCTTGCGGGAGACGACGTAGGTCCACTTGCCGTCCGCCCACTTGCCGGCTCCGGAGAGGTTGCCGCGCTCGCCGGTGAACTTGCTGACGATGATCGAGGCCACCTCGTCTCCCGCGACGAACTTCGAGTCGTCGAACGGGGCCTTGTCCTCGGCCTTGAGCCAGTAGGTGCCGCCCTTGTTGGCGGCCTTGCCGTCCTTGTTCATGAACTCGGGCTTGCCGTTCACGAGCTTCACGTCCTCGTAGCCGCCGCCCGTCTTCGCGTCGGACTTGCGGCCGGCGTCGCGTGATTTTTCCTTGTCGTAGCGCGTGTGGTCGACGTACTGGTTGTCGGGCTGGCCCAGCGACACGCCGCCGCGCACGCTCTTCATGTGCCAGATGTCGCCGATCTCGCCGGCGCTCTCGGTGTACTTGTTGCCGTAGGGCTTGGTGCGCTCCTCGTCATGGCAGGTCGCGTAGCAGCCCTGCTTGTCGAAGCCCTTGATGGTGTTGTTGATGTTCCAGATGAACGCCCACTTGTCCTCGTAGACGAGGTTGTTGTCGCCGCCGGTGTCCTTCGGGTCCTTGAGCTTGGTCCACGTGCCGTCGGCCTGCTTCTGGAACGGGCTGCGGCGGAACGACTGCGTCGTGTCGTCGTAGCTGAAGAGGATGTAGAGCGCGTCCGCCGTGTACACGGCCCTGAAGTTCGCGACGGTCTTGCCGTCCTTGAAGTTCTGGCCGCCGTTCAGGTTGACGGTGACGGAATTCGCGCCGGACCAGGCGGGATCGCCGGCGAGGCTCTCGAGGGACGGGGCCTTGTCGACCTTCACCGCGGTGAGCGTGTTCTGCTGGGCGGCGGCGCCGAGCGCGAGAGTGACCGAAAGCGCGAGGATGGCTTGCTTGGTGAGTGTCTTCAATGGCGTACCCGTGGCGAGAGTTTGGTCGGAAGTGCCCGTGCCTCGACAGTGCCGGGCCGGGCCGCGTGAAGCCAATCTAGGCGCGGGACGGCCGGCCGGATTGCGAATTGGCAAGGTCGTGTTGCTGCCGGGTTTCCAGGGCGCGTGAATCGGTGGAAACCTTGATCTGGCGCAAGGGGGACGGCGGCCTGCGTGGATGGCCCGGCTGGCCTGTCCCTACTCGGCCTCCTGCATCCTCAGCAGGCGCGCCTGCTCCTCCAGCCGCGCATCGTCGATCTCGCGCATCACCGCTTCGAGATCGGCCGTGTGCTCGTCGTGCGCGAACTTGCCGGTGAGCGCCACGTCCGGATGGAGCTTGCCGGATTCGTAGAGCGACCAGATCTCCTTGCCGTAGTCGGTGACGAGGAGCTCCGGGGCGAACTGCCCGAAGTAGCGCTTGAGGTTGTCCACGTCGCGCACGAGCATGCGAGGGGCGTGGTTGTTGCCCGCCGCGTCGATGGCCTGCGGCAGGTCGATCACCACCGGCCCGTCGGCGCCCACGAGGATGTTGAACTCGGAGAGGTCGCCGTGAACGACGCCCGCGCAGAGCATGCGCACCACCTCGCGGATGAGCTGGTCGTGCAGCTCGACGGCGAGCTCCGGGTCGAATTTCACGTCGTTCAGGCGCGGGGCGGCATTGCCCTCCTCGTCGGCGACGAGCTCCATGAGGAGCACGCCCTCGTGGAAGTTGTAGGGCTTCGGCACGCGCACGCCGGCGGCGGCCAGGCGATAGAGCGCGTCCACCTCGGCGCTCTGCCAGGCCTTCTCCTGGGCCTCGCGGCCGAATCGCGTGCCCTTGGCCATGGCGCGCGCCTGCCGGCTGTTCTTGGTCTTGCGGTTCTCGGTGTAGTCGACGGCCTGGCGGAAGCTGCGCTTGTCGGCCTCCTTGTAGACCTTCGCGCAGCGGGTCTCGGCGCCGCATCGCACGACGAAGACCATCGCTTCCTTGCCGCTCATGAGCTGGCGCACGACCGAGTCGATCACGCCGTCCTCGAGGAGCGGCTGCAACCTTTTCGGGACTTTCATGCGCCCACTATACGGGGTTGGCGCAGGGTCCCTTCGCGGGCGGTACCATGGCGCCCGGACAGGAGGAACCGCCATGAACCCCGTCACCCGCCGCGACATGCTGGGCGCCCTGGGCGCCACCGTCCTTTTGATGGCCCTTCCCCTGCCGGCCGCCGCGCAAGCCGGGCGCCTGCAGTCCTGGCCGCTCAAGGCCTCGCGCCGCACCGGCATCCACGACATCGCGCCCGCGCCCGACGGCGGCGTGTGGTTCAGCGCGCAGGCGAGCGGGCACCTCGGGTACTTCGATCCGGCGAAGGGCACGACCGAGCTGATCCCGCTGCCGGGCACCTCGTCGCCCCACGGCGTGATCCAGGGACCGGACAAGGCGGCCTGGCTCCCCGACGGCGGCCCGCCGGCCATCGTTCCCGTGGGCCGGCCGGG
>CAZPLW010000079.1:0-16872 GCA_964587315.1 uncultured Lysobacter sp. | reverse complement strand
TCCTTCAACGACCTCGGCCACTGGGGCTTTGCCGAGATGGCCGGCGGCCTGGGCGGCGACGGCGTCCGCGTGAATACCCGCGCCGAACTCAAGGCTGCGCTGGACCGGGCCGTGGCCACGCGCGGGCGCTTCCAGCTGATCGAGGTGACGATCCCGCGCGGCGTGCTGTCCTCCACGCTGCAGCGCTTCGTCGCCGGGGTGAAGCGGCTCAGCGCGGCCAAATAGGCTAATCTTGTGCTGTGAGATACACAGCCATTTTTCTTGGTCGATTGTTCCTGACCTGCGCCGCCTTGCTGGCGGCGAATGCCGCGCCGGCCGATCTTGCCGACCTCGAGGCGCCCGCCGTCCCCGCGGCCCTGGAGGCGGTCCTGGCCGGTGGGCCTGGGGGAGGCTTGGCGCGCCGGGCGCGGCCAGCCGGGGCTGGACGCGAAGGGCGAGGTTTTCGGAGCCTTGCAGCACCAGGGCATCCCCGCGACGCCCGCGCAGCCAGTTCTCGATCTGCTCGGCCTTCAGGCGCGCGACGCTCTCGAGATCGCGAAAGGCGCCCCGCTCGATCCGTTCCGACTCGAAATGGACATAGGTCACGCCGACCAGCGGGACGAACAGCGCGACCGCCGCGGACAGGAACAGGAAGCGCTTCAGCATGCGTGCGCAGCCCTCGTGACGCCCCGTCGAGGACGTCGAAGCGCCAGATTAACGCCGAATGCCCTGGCGGGTGCCTGTCCTATCTCAAGGCGACGGGGCCAGGCGCCAGAGGGAAACCACCTCGGCCGCCCGGGCGGCGTGCAGCGGGTCGGCCCGGTCCTCGGCCTTGGGGTGGCGGGGCGTGGCCTGCGTGCGGCCCACCACCTGGAGGCCCGCGGCCGCGATCGCCGCCTCCAACTCGCCCTCGGCCCGCAGGCCCAGGCGCTCGGCCAGGTCGGAGAGGATGAGCCAGCCTTCCCCGCCCGGCACGAGGTGATCGGCCAGCCCGGCGAGGAAGCCCTTCAGCATCTGGCTGTCGGGGTCGTAGATGCCCTTCTCCAGCGGCGACGAGGGACGCGCCGGGACCCAGGGCGGATTGCAGACGACGAGCCCGGCCCGGCCCTCGGGAAAGAGGTCCGCCTCGACCACCTCGACGCGGTCCGCCAGGCCCATCCGCGCCATGTTCTCGCGCGCGCAGGCGAGGGCGCGCGGATCGGTGTCCGTCGCGACGATGCGGGCGATGCCGGTGTGCCGGGCCATCATGGCCGCGATCACGCCGGTGCCCGTGCCGATGTCGAAGGCCGCGCCCTTCTCCTTCGCCGCGGCGGGAAACGTGGCCTTGGCGATGAGGTCGAGATACTCGTTGCGCGTGGGCGTGAAGACGCCGTAGTGCGCGTGGATGCGACCGCCCATGCCCGGGATCTCGAGCCCCTTCGTGCGCCATTCGTGGGCGCCGATGACGCCGAGCAATTCGCGCAGCGCGACCACCGTCGGCTCGCCGTTCGGCTCGCCCCAGGCCTCCTGGCAGGCGTCCTTCACGTCCTGGGCCCGCGGGAGCCGGATCCGGTATCCGGGATCCAGCTCCACGAGCAGCATGCCCAGCAGGCGCGCCTTCTGGGCCTGCGACTGGCGATGCAGGTGGAAGGCCTGCGTGAGCGTCGTGCCCGGATCGCGCTGGATGCGCGACTTGCGCGCGCGGTAGTCCATGCGCTTCGCCATCGCGGCGAGCAGGTGCCTCGCGTTCGGGAAGTCCCCGCGCCAGAGCAGCGCCGTGCCCTGCCCGGCGAGCCCGTAGGCGTCGTCGGCGCGGATCGCGTCGTCGACGATGGCCATCTGCTTCGGTGGCGGCATGCCGCTCTCGGATTGCCAGCGGGCGGTGCGCGCTTCCTCGCCCTCGACCCAGTCGATGTGGTCCATGGGTCAGAGCTCGGTGTACTTCCTGGCGGTGCCGCGGGCCTTGTCGACCGGATACTTCTTCTCGTTGGCGATCATCTTCTCTTCGGCGGCGGCGACGGGGTCGACGCCGAGCTGGTCGGAAATGCGGATGAGGTAGATGAGGACGTCGGCGATCTCCTCGCGCGCCGCCTGCAGGCGCTCGGGCGGGAGGTTTCGGCTCTGCTCCTCGGTGAGCCACTGGAAATTCTCGACGAGCTCGGCCGCTTCCACGGCGAGGGCCATCGCGAGGTTCTTGGGGGAGTGGAACTGGTCCCAGTCGCGGGCGGCGGCGAACGCCCTCAATCCGTCTCGAAGCGCCTCGATGTCCATGGTCCTTTCCGGGCAGGAACCGCGTCGTGGCAGGTTCCCAGACCTAGAGGATAACCCCAAGAGGGCTACACTACGGATTGCCCCAACCCTGAAGGAGGCTTCGACCATGACCCAAGGAAACGGCGGCTCCGGCGACGACATGCCGGACTTCTCCAACGTGCAAAGCGGCGCCTCGAGCACCGCGAAGCCGGCCGAGGCGGCCGCGCCCGCGTTCGAGACCTACACCATCCAGCCCGGCGACAGCCTCTCGAAGATCGCGATGAAGAAGCTCGGCAACGCGAACCTGTGGCCGAAGATCCACGAGGCCAACAAGGACACGATCAAGGATCCGAACAAGATCTTCCCGGGCCAGGTCATCAAGATCCCCCTCGCGAAATAGACGGAGCCGACACTCATGAACACCAAGTCCATCGCCACGCTGCTCGTCGCCGCCGCCTTCGGCCTCTCCCTGGCCGCCTGCGGCAAGAAGGAAGCGCCTCCCCCGCCCGCTGCGGCCCCGGCGCCCGCTCCCGCGCCCAAGGCGCCCGAGGTCGTGCCCGTCTCCGTGAAGGGCGTGACGCTCGGCAACCAGCTCGCCGAGGGCAAGAAGATCGCCGCGCCGCTCGCGACCTTCGCCCCGAAGGACACGATCTACGCCGTGGTGGAGACCGCCGGAACCGGCAAGGCCACGCTCAAGGCCGTGTGGACCTTCAAGAAGGGCGACAAGACCGCCACCGTGAGCGACACGACGCAGGACATCGACGCCACGGGCCCGACGAACAGCGAGTTCAACATCAAGAAGCCCGACGGCTGGCCGGCGGGCGACTACCAGGTCGAGGTCTTCCTGAACGGCGCCTCGGCCGGCGTGCAGAAGTTCACCGTGAAGTAGGTTCCGCTCGCCAAGGGAGGGATTCGAGGCCTTGACGGACCGCGATCCCTCCCGCCGCTCCTCGCCCCGCCGCCAGGTCGGCGTCTGGGAAGCGATCTCCGTGTGCGTGGGCATGGTGATCGGCGCGGGCATCTTCCGCTCGCCCTCGCTGGTCGCGGCGAACACGGGCTCGGACACGGAGATGATGCTGGCCTGGGCCTTCGGCGGGGCGATGTCGCTCGCGGGGGCGCTGTGCTACGCGGAGATGGCCGCGGCCTTCCCGGACCCCGGCGGCGATTACCACTTCCTCACGCGCGCCTACGGTCGCCGCGCGGGCTTCCTCTTCGCCTGGTCGCGCTTCGCCGTGATCCACACCGGCTCGATGGCGATGCTCGCCTTCGTGCTGGGCGACTACCTCGGCGCCTTCCTGCCGCTGGGCGAGGCGGGAAGCCCCGTGGTCGCCGTGCTCGCGGTCGTCACGCTCGCGACGCTCAACCTCTCGGGATTGCGCGCCGGGATCGGCACGCAGCTCGCCCTGATGGTCGCCGTCGTCGCGGGGCTGCTCGCGGTGGGCCTCGCGGGCCTGGTGCTGGCCCTGCAGGGCGCCGCGCCGCCGCAAGCCGCCGCCGCCGCGCCCTCCGCCGGGCACATCGGCACCGCGCTCGTGTTCGTCTTCCTCGCCTATGGCGGCTGGAGCGACGCCGCGACGCTCTCGGCCGAGATGCGCGACCCGCAGCGCGGCATCACGCGCGCGCTCGTGGCGGGCATGGCGATGGTGACGGCGCTCTACCTCCTGGCCAACTGGGCCTACGGGCAAGGGCTCGGGCTCGCCGGCATCGCGGCCAGCCAGGCGCCGGCCTCGGATCTCGTGCGGCTCGCCTTCGGCCCGGCCGCGCAGGCGGCCCTCGTCGCGGTGGTGGCGGTGACGGCGATCACCTCGATGAACGCCATCCTCATCGCCGGCGCCCGCACCACCTACGCCGCGGCGCGCGACACAGGCGGCCTGGGGGCGCTGGGCGAATGGCACGTGGCGCGGGGCACGCCGGTCCGGGCCCTGGTCGCCCTGGGCGCGGTGACGCTGGGGCTCGTCGCGCTGGGCTCGTGGACGCGCAGCGGCTTCTCGACGATGGTCGACTACCTCTCGCCCGTCTACTGGTTCTTCCTCACGCTGAGCGGCGGGGCGCTCTTCGTGCTTCGCCGCCGCTTCCCCGACACGCCGCGCCCGTTCCGCGTGCCTCTCTATCCGGGGCTCCCCCTCGTCTTCATGGCCGCGAGCGCGTACATGACCTGGGCGAGCATCGCGTACGTGCACGTGGGGACGATCGTCGGGGTGGCCGTGCTGGCGGCCGGGCTGGTGCTCCTGTTCGCCATCGAACAATGGAACCGCGGCCGCAGGAGCTAACATGGCGCGCATGACGAAGAGGAAACACGCGATGAAGGACCGGGCCTGGGTCGCGGAGGCCGTGCGGCGCATCGAGGCGGACTTCACCCGCTCCGCCGACACGCACCTCATCCCCCTGCACCTGCCCGCCTATCCCGGCGTGCACGTGTACCTCAAGGACGAGTCGAGCCATCCCACCGGGAGCCTCAAGCACCGGCTCGCGCGCTCGCTCTTCCTCTACGCGCTGTGCAACGGGTGGCTGCGCGAGGGCAGCCGGGTGATCGAGTCCTCGTCGGGCTCCACCGCCGTGTCGGAAGCGTACTTCGCCCGCCTGCTGGGCCTGCCCTTCATCGCCGTGATGCCCGACACCACGTCGCCCGAGAAGATCGCGGCCATCGAGTTCTACGGGGGGCGCTGCCACCTGGTGAACGACCCGCAGTCGGTGTACGGCGAATCGGAGCGGCTCGCCGAGGACTTCGGCGGCCACTACATGGACCAGTTCACCTACGCGGAACGCGCCACGGACTGGCGCAGCAACAACAACATCGCCGAGTCGCTCTTCAGCCAGATGCAGCGCGAGCCCCATCCCGTCCCGAAGTGGATCGTGTGCGGCGCCGGCACGGGCGGCACCACGGCCACCTTCGGCCGGTTCATCCGCTACCGGCGGCTCGAGACGAACGTGTGCGTCGCGGACCCGGAGAATTCCGTCTTCTTCGACGCCTTCGCCACGGGCGACCGCACGATCCGGCATTCGGCGAGCTCGCTCATCGAGGGCATCGGGCGCCCGCGCGTGGAGGCCTCGTTCCTGCCGGAGATCGTGGACGGCATGATCAAGGTCCCCGACCTCGCCTCGATCGCGGCCATCCACTACCTCGAGCAGGTGATGGGGCGGCGATGCGGCGGCTCCACGGGGACGAACTTCATCGCCACGCTCCACCTGGCGAGGCGCATGCACGAGGAGGGCGAGACCGGCTCGATCGCGACCATCCTGTGCGACAGCGGCGACCGGTACGGGCACAGCTACTACAACGAGTCCTGGCTGGGCGCGCGCGGGTTCAAGGTCGCCGCGGCGGTGAAGGCCCTCGCGGCCTGCGCCGGGAAGGGCGCCGCGCTCCCCTGGGCCCTGCGCGGGGCCGGGGCCGCCTGATCTCCCCCCGGGGCCTCGCGTTGATTGGCGTTCCGGCCGCCGCGCCGGTATCCTCGCGCCTCCTACCGACAAGAACGGAGCCCAAACCGTGACCTCACGCCACCTCCTCGCCGCGCTCGCCCTCGTGCTCGCGCCGGCCCTCGCCCTCGCCCAGCCCCTCGAAGGGCGGCTCAAGAAGATCAAGGAATCGAAGACCATCGCGATCGCCCATCGCACGGACGCCGCGCCCTTCTCGTTCGTCGACGACAAGAAGGCGGCCGTCGGCTATTCCGTGGACCTGTGCAAGCGCGTCGTGAACGCCATCGGCGAGCAGATCGGCGTGCCGGACCTGAAGATCAATTGGGTTCCCGTCACCACGCAGAACCGCTTCGACGCCGTCGCCAAGGGCGAGGCGGACCTGGAGTGCGGCTCGAGTTCCGCGACGCTGGGCCGCATGAAGCAGGTGGACTTCTCGAGCTTCATCTTCGTCGACAGCACGACGCTGCTCGTGCGCAAGGACGTGCCGGGCACGTCCCTGGGCGAGCTGGGCGGCAGGAAGATCGGCGTGGTGACCGGCACGACGAACGAGCGCGCCCTCGCCACCGCCCTCAAGGACCGCATGATCTCCGTCACCGTCGTGCCGCTCAAGACGCGCGACGAGGGCCTCGCGAAGCTGGAGGCCAAGGAGATCGACGCCTTCGCCGCCGACCGCATCCTGCTCATGGGCATGGCCGGCAAGGCGAAGGACGCGAAGAGCCTCGCGCTGCTGGACGACGACCTCTCCCTCGAGGGCTACGCCATCGCCCTGCCGCGCAACGACTCGGCCCTTCGCCTCGCGGTGAACACGGGGCTGTCGAAGGTCTACCGGGGCGGCGCCATCGGCGAGATCTACGGCGCGTGGTTCGGCGCGCTCGGCAAGCCCAGCAAGGTCCTGGTGCTCACCTACATGTTCGGGGCGCTGCCGGAATAGGCTTTCGACGCCAGGGGACTTCGTTGCGGCGCTCGCGCGAAGGGCATAGGGTTTCCTTACCGTCGTGGCAGGAGCTTCGCCTTGAAGGACGCGGCCATCATCCTGGTGATCGAAGACGGCACCTCGAGCCTGCGGCTCGTCACCTACCTGCTCGACAGCGCCGGCTACGCGACGATGGCGGCGACCGATGGCGTCTCCGGTCTCGCGCTCGCGCTGCGCGGCGGGATCGACCTGGTCCTGTGCGACCTGCGGCTTCCGGGACTCAACGGCTTCGAGGTCCTCGACGCGCTGCCCCGCCCGCCGGACCCGGCGGCGGTCCCCGTCGTGGCGCTCACCGGCTCGTCACTGCCCGTCGACCGCACGCGCGTGCTCGAGGCCGGGTTCGCGGGGTACATCGCCAAGCCCATCGACCCCACGCGTTTCGTCTCGCAGGTCGAGGCGTTCATCCGGCCCGAGCGCCGCGCCCGGTGGCGCAACGGCTAGCGCCGCCCGGGCTTGGCCGCACCCGCCGGGAACGCCTAGACTCGGCGTCATGCTCGTCTTTCGCCAGCTCGCCGATTCCGCCTCCTCCACGTACACCTACCTGCTCGCCGACGCGGCGAGCGGCGAGGCCGTGCTCGTCGACCCGGTCTTCGACCAGGTGCTGCGCGACGCGGCGCTGCTGGACGAACTGGCGCTCACGCTCGTCGCGACGATCGACACGCACGTGCACGCCGATCACGTCACGGGCGCCTGGCTGCACAAGCACCGCCTGGGCAGCGCGATCGCGGTGAGCGCGGCGAGCGGCGCCCTGGGCGCGGACCGCCGCCTCGCCGACGGCGACACGATCGCGTTCGGCTCCCGGCATCTCGTTGCCAGATCGACCCCGGGCCACACCGCGGGCTGCCTGACGCTCGTGCTCGACGACGAGAGCCTCGCGATGACGGGCGATTGCCTCCTCATCCGGGGCTGCGGCCGCACCGACTTCCAGCAGGGCGACGCGCGCGCCCTCTTCCGTTCGGTGCACGAGAGGATCTTCGCGCTGCCGCCCGCGTGCCTGCTCTATCCCGGCCACGACTATCGCGGCCTCACCGTGACGAGCGTCGCCGAGGAGAAGCGCCACAACCCGCGCCTCGCGCAGGGCGTGCGCGAGGACGACTTCGCGGGCTACATGGAGCACCTGGGCCTCGCCCACCCGAAGCAGATGGCGATCGCCGTGCCGGCCAACCTGCAGTGCGGCCGGCCCGAGGGCCGCGAGCCGCCGACGGCGCCGTCGTGGGCGCCGCTCACGGTCACCTTCGCGGGCATTCCCGAGATCCAGCCGGCCGTCGTCGAGGAGATGATGGGCGCCCTGCAGCTGGTCGACGTGCGCGAGGCGCCGGAGTGGGACGGCCCCCTGGGACACATCCACACGGCCCGGCTCGTGCCGCTGGGAGAGCTCGCCGCGCGCTCGGGCGAGCTCGACCGCGACCGGCCCGTCGTCGCCGTCTGCCGCTCGGGCGCGCGCTCGGCGCAGGCCGTGGCCATCCTCCAGAAGCTGGGATTCGACCGCGTGGCGAACATGGCGGGCGGCATGATCCGCTGGCGCGCGGGCGGGCTGCCGGCCGCCGGCGCCCTGGAATAGCCGGCGCGGACGAGGAACCGCAAGGGGGCGCGGGCGGGCGCCCCCTATAATGCGAACCTCACTCCCGCCGCGACCTCGCACGGCCCCCTCCCGAATTGACCGATCGCTCCCCCGCCGCCGGACACGAACCGCCCCGCCGGCTCCTGCCCGTCCTCTACACCGGCGTCTTCATGGCCGCGCTCGACACGGCCATCATCGGCCCGGCGATCCCGGCCTTGCGCGCGGCGTTCGGCGTGGACAACCGCGAGGTGGGGCTGGTGATGGTGGTGTTCATCCTCTTCTCGCTCACCAGCACCGCGCTGATGGCGAACCTGAGCGACCGCCACGGGCGCCGGCCGGTGTACCTCTTCAGCGTCGCCATCTTCGCGCTGGGCTCGCTGCTCATCGCGGTGTCGCCCACCTTCTGGATGATCCTCGCGGGCCGCGCGCTGCAGGGCATCGGCGGTGGCGGCATCGTGCCCTCGGCCGCGGCAGTGATCGGCGACGCGGTGCCGGTCGAGGGCCAGGGCAAGGCGCTCGGCATGCTCGGCGCCACCTACGGCATGGCGTTCTTCCTGGGCCCCCCGCTCGCGGCCGCGGTGATGGTGGTCTCGAGCTGGCACTGGATCTTCCTGCTCAACCTGCCCATCGCGGCCGCGGTGCTGTTCCTGGGCGCGAAGGTGCTGCCCCGGCGCGAGCGCCGCCACCACCTCCCGCCGCTCGATCTCGCGGGGATCGTCGCGGTGTTCGGCCTGCTCACGCTCCTCGTCTTCGGCATCACGCGCGTGGTGGACAAGTTCACTGGCATCCCCCTGTGGCCGTACTTCCTGCTGGCGGCCGCGGTGGCGCTGGTGCTCGTCATCCGCCTGGAGCGCCGCGCCGCGCAGCCCATGATCCCGCTCACGCTCTTTCGCAACCGCCAACTCGCGCTCACCTACACGCTCGCCACCGGCGGCGGCTTCGGCATGGGCAGCGTCGTGTTCCTCACGTCCATCGCCACGTTCGCCTACGGGCTCACGCCCCAGAACGCGGGATTCGCGCTCCTGCCGCTCGTGGCCGGTTCGATGATCGGCTCGATGGTGGGCGGGCGTTCGCTCAACCGCCTGGGGGCACGCACGCTGCTGCTCCTCGGGTTCGCGCTGATGGGGCTGGGCTACGCCGGCGCTTCCCAGACGCAGTTCGGGCTGGCCGGCTTCCTCGTGACGACGGTGCCCGCGGGCATCGGCCTGGGGGTCATCGTGGGGGGCGCGCTGCGCTCGATCGCGATGGCCGAGGCGCCGGCCGAGCTGCGCGGCACGGGGCAAGGGCTCGTGAACGTGTTCAACGGCGTCGGCACGCTGACCTCGGCGGCGTGCATCAGCGCCATCGCGGACTTCCGGGGCGGGGGTGCGGAAGGATTCAGCGTCGCCTACCTCGTGGTCGCCGCGGTGCTGGGCGCCATGTTCCTCGTCGCGCTGGCCCTGAGCGCGCACGCCCGCAAACCCCGGGAGTTCGAACCCGAGGGCTTGGCGTGACGCAAATGCGCGGCGGCTCTCTCGCCCTCTCCACGGCGTAAGCTGGGGATTGCCCACCGGCCCTTTTCCGGAATCGCCCTGCCGGCCATGACCCGTCTCGCCGCCTTCGCCCTGGGGCTTGCCCTCGCAAGCCCCGTCCTCGCGCAGCCCGCGCGGGCCGGCGATCCCCTTCCCACCTTCGCGCAGCTCGAGGCCTCCGGGGCCACCATCGGGCGGATCGTCGTGGTGAACGGCAACATCTTCGACACCGACGATCCCGAAGAGGACAACTGGCTCTTCCGCTCGGCCAACTACCTGCACATCAACACGCGCGAGTACGTCGTGCGCCGGTCGCTGATCTTCGCGCCCGGCGACCGCATCCGGGTCTCGACGATGGACGAGGCGGAACGCATCCTGCGCGCCTCGCGCAACTACTCCGACGTGCGCCTGCGCGTGCTGGCCGTGAAGGACGGCGTCGCGGACATCGAGGTGCACACCCACGACGCCTGGTCCCTCGACCCCGGGATCAGCTTCAGCCGCACGGGCGGCACCAACTCGTACAACATCAACCTGCGGGAATACAACTTCCTGGGCACCGGGACGCAGCTCACCGTCGGCAAGACGAGCGACATCGACCGCAGCGGCAACGAGCTCGAGATCGCCAACGACCGCGCCTTCGGCACGTGGACGCGCCTCGCCTACACGCACGCGCGCAACGACGACGGCAAGCGCGAGGGATTCACGGCGGTGCGGCCCTTCTACGCCCTGGACGCGCGCTGGGCCGCGGGCGCCTCGTACCTGCTCAACGACCGCATCGAGGCCAACTACGTGGCGGGCGACATCCAGAGCGAGTACCGCTACAAGGAGACGCGCGCGGAGGCCTTCGGCGGCTGGTCCGCGGGGCTGCGGGACGGGTTCACGACGCGGTTCACGGCCGGCGTGCGGCTGCAGGACGACGTGTACTCGCTCGAGCCCGGCCGCGTCGCCCCCGAGACCCTCGCGCCCGACCAGAAGCTCGTCTATCCCTTCGTGCGCGCGGAGATGGTCGAGGACCGCTTCGAGCGCCGGGAGAACCTCAACCAGATCGGCCGGCCGGAATTCCTGCCGCTCGGGCTCACGACCTCCCTCGACGTGGGCTACGCGACGAAGGGCATGGGATCGAGCCGAGATGCGTGGGTCTACTCCGGTTACGTGAGCCGCGGGCACGACTTCGGCCGCGGCCAGACGATCCTCGCCTCCGCCGGCATCAACGGCCAGTACACCGACGGCCGCATCGACCGCCAGCAACTCGGCGGGCGCGTGCAGTACTACCTGCCGCACCTGAAGCGCTGGCTCTTCTACGCATCGGTCTCGGGCGACACGCTCACCAACCCCGGCCCGTCCGACACGCTCTGGCTGGGCGGCGACAACGGCCTGCGCGGCTATCCGCAGCGCTACCAGAGCGGGGACAAGCGCGCGCTCTTCACGATCGAGGAGCGCGCCTACTCCGACATCTACCTCTGGCGGCTCTTCCGGCTGGGCGCGGCGGCCTACGTGGACGTGGGGCGCGCCTGGGGCGGGCCGTACCAGAACACGTCCAATCCGGGCTGGCTCAGCAACTTCGGCATCGGCCTGCGCGTCTTCAACGTGCGCTCGGCCTTCGCGAACGTGCTGCACCTGGACATCGCGTTCCCGATGGACCCCGACGCGAAGGTCGACCGGGTGCAATTCCTGGTGAAGACGCGGGCGAGCTTCTGAGGGAACGCCATGCGACATCTCGCCGCACTTCTCCTGGCCGGCCTCCTCGCGGCGTGCGCCACGATGCACGGGCCGCAGACCCTCACGCTCTCGACGGCCGACATCGAGCAACAGGTCGTCGCGGACCTGGGCGGCGTGCTGGAGGCCTTCAAGGGTCTCGACGCGGGCCGGCCCGAGGTCTCGCTCATGCCCAACGCGCAGCGGCTGCAGGTCGAGTGGAAGATCGCCCTGCCGAACGCCTCGACCGGGCTGCTGACCGGCGTCGCCCTGGTGATCACGGGCGCGCCGACCCTCAACGCGGCGCGCAACGGCGTCGACCTCGCGCAAGTGACGGTCGAGGACGTGAGGCTCACCGGCCTGCCGCGGTTCCTGGGCCTCTCGCGCTTCATGGACCTGAAAGGCATGACGCTGCCCGACCTGCCCCTGGTCTCGCTGCCGCCGGAGCGCCTGCGCCAATCCGACGTGGCCTACGAGGCGACCGGCGTGAGCGTGGGATACTTCGGCCTCAGGATCGACATCACGCCCCGGTAGCCGGCCGCACGGACCGGGGTCCGCGGTCCCCCTGTTCGCAACGACCACCGACCATGCCCTGGGACCACCCCGCCCCCTTCACGCTCGCGCTCACGCCCGAGGCCGCCGACATCGACGGGCTCGACCACACCAACAACGGCGCCTATGTCCGCTGGTGCGAGGCCGTCGCGTGGGCCCACTCGGCGCACCTGGGCCTCGAGGTGGCCGACTACCGGCGCCTCGATCGCGCCATGGCGATCCGGCGCAGCGAGTACGACTACCTGCTGCCGACCCAGCTGGGCGAAACGCTCACGCTGGGAACGTGGATCCTCGCCGGCGACGGCCGCATCACGCTGGAGCGCCGGTTCCAGCTCGTCCGCGAGAGCGACGGGGCCACCGTGCTGCGGGGCCGATGGGACCTGGTCTGCATCGAGGTGAGCAGCGGGCGCGCGCGCAGGATGCCGCCGGAGTTCCTGCAGGCCTACGTGATGTCGCGGCAAGCGGCGCCCGCCGCCTGAGCGCCCGACGATGCCATCCCCCGCCGCCTTCCCATTCGACAATTCCTTCGCGCGCCAGCTCGAGGGGTTCTACGTGCCGTGGCTGCCGGCCACCGCGCCGCAGCCCCGGCTGCTCTACCTCAACCGCCCCCTCGCGCAGGAGCTCGGGCTCGCCCTGGGCGCGATGGACGGCGAGGCGCTCGCCGCGACCTTCGCCGGCAATGCGCTGCCCGAGGGCGCCTACCCCATCGCGCAGGTCTACGCGGGCCACCAGTTCGGCGGCTTCTCGCCGCGGCTGGGCGACGGGCGCGCGCTGCTGCTGGGCGAGGTGCTCGACCGCCGGGGACGCCGCCGCGACATCGCCTTCAAGGGATCGGGGCGCACGCCCTTCGCGCGAAACGGCGACGGCAAGGCCGCGGTCGGGCCGATGCTGCGCGAGGTGCTCATCGGCGAGGCCATGCACGCGCTGGGCATCCCGACGACACGCGCGCTCGCCGTCGCAGCCACGGGCGCCACGGTGGCGCGCGAAACGCCCCTGCCCGGGGCCGTGCTCACGCGCGTCGCGGCGAGCCACATCCGCGTCGGCACCTTCGAGTACTTCGCCTCGATCGGCGACGGCGCGGACGTGAGGAAGCTCGCCGACTACACGCTCGCCCGGCACGACCCGGCGCTCGCCGCCTCGCCGCGGCCCTTCCTCGCGTTGCTCGAGGCCGTCGTCGCGCGCCAGGCGGCCCTCATCGCGCGGTGGATGAACGCGGGCTTCATCCACGGCGTGATGAACACCGACAACATGGCGATCTCGGGGGAGACCATCGACTACGGCCCCTGCGCGTTCATGGAGGCCTACGACCCGGCCGCCGTGTTCAGCTCCATCGACCAGTCCGGCCGGTACGCCTATCGCAACCAGCCCGAGATCGCGCTGTGGAACCTCACGCGCTTCGCCGAATCGCTGCTCCCCCTCATCGACGAGGACGCGGAGAAGTCCGTCGCCCTGGCGACCGAGGTGCTCAATGCCTTTCCGGCGCGCTATCGAAAGCACCTGCTCGAAGGACAGCGGGCGAAGCTCGGGCTGCGCCGGGCCGAGGCTTCCGACGACGCCGGCGATGCGTCCCTGGCCGCGGACTGGCTCGCGTTGCTGCACGCCGGGAAGGTGGACTACACGCTGGCCTGGCGGCGGCTGGCCGATGCGGCGCAGGGGGACGAAGCGCCCCTGCGCGCGCTATTCGGCGAGCCCGGCGCACCCGATGGCTGGCTCGCGCGCTGGAAGGCCCGTTGCGAAAACGAGGACGGCGCCGCGCGGGACATCGGGCGCGCGAAGGCCATGCGCCAGTCCAACCCCTTCGTGATCCCGCGCAATCACCGCGTCGAGGAGGCGCTGGCGGCCGCGTCGAACGAAGGCGACCTCGGGCCCTTCGAAAGACTGCTCTCGGCGCTCCATCGCCCCTTCGACGAGGATGCCGCGCAGGCCCCGTACGGCGAGCCCGCGCCGGCGGAAGTCACCGCCTGCTACAAGACGTTCTGCGGGACCTGACCGGCCGGGCTCAGGCGTGGCCGAGCCCCAGGATCGTGAGCGCCAGCGCCTGCGCGCGCGGCACGATGCTGTCCAGGTCGCACCACTCGCGGTCCGTGTGCACGTGGCCCCCGATCGGTCCCGTGGCGCAGATCGTCGGCGTGCCGGCCGAAGCGACGATGCCGCTGTCCGCCGAGCCCCCCGTGAACTCGCCCTCTACCTTCAGCCCCAGGCGCGAGGCGCTCGCCTGGTAGCGCGCCAGCAGGGCGAGGCTCGCCGGCGTGGGTTCGAGCGGCAGGAAGAGGCTCTCGTTCGTGATGTGCGCGTGGGTGCCCGGCGTGGAGTGGCGCTCGATGATCTCGCGGATTCGTTCGCGCAGCGCTTCGCGGTCCACCGTGCTCGGATAGCGCACGTCCAGCTGCCCCTGCGCGTGCTCGGCCACGATGTTGACCGTCATGCCGCCCTTCATCGTGCCCACGTTCGCGGAGATGCCCGTGGCCGGGTCGGCGAGCTGGTGCAGGTCGATCACCTTCCTCGCCAGCGCATCGATGGCGCTCGCGCCCTTGTCCGGGTTCACGCCGGAGTGCGCCGCGATGCCGTGCACCTCGAAATCGTAGAAGAGCGCGCCCTTGCGCCCCGTGATGACATTGCCGGTGGGACGGCCGGGCTCCGCGTTGAAGGCGGCCAGCGCCCCGCGCGCCATCTCGAAGGTGAGGTGGCGGGACCCGGGCGACGCCACCTCCTCGTCCCCGGTGAAGAGGACGCGCAGGGGCGGCGCGGCGAGCCCCAGCGCCGCGAAAGCCCGCGCGACGAAGGCGTTCATCACGAGCCCGGACTTCATGTCCGCCACGCCCGGACCGTGGCCGCGGCCCGCCTCGACGCGGAAGGGACGCCGCGCCGCGGTGCCCGCCGGGAAGACCGTGTCCATGTGCCCGAGCAGCAGCACGTGGGGCGAGCCGTCGGCGCGCGGCGCGACCTCCGAGGATATGCAGTCGCCGTACTTCTCCACGCGGTGGCGCTTCGTGGGGATGCCGGCGTCCTTCATCAGCGTCTCGAAGAGCGAGGCCATGCGGTCGACGCCGGCCTTGTCGGCGCTGCCGCTGTCGAGGTTCACGGCCTGCTCCAGCACCGAGAGCATCTCGCCGCGGCGGCCGGCGAGCCAGTCGAGCAGTGCCTGCGAGCCGGAGGAGGTCATGAACGTCGTGCCTTCATCGGGATCCCTTTCGCCCGCAGCGCTCAGGCCAGCGAGAAGCCGAGTGTCCCGAGGTTCCCGATGGTCGTGGTGAGCCTGTCGCCGGGCTTGAGCCACACCTGCTTCTCCTTCGGGTAGCCCGTGATGACGCCCTCGGGCGTGCCGGTGTAGATGATGTCGCCGGGCTCCAGCGTCATGAGGTTCGAGGTGTACGCGATGATCTGCGCGCAGTTGAAGACCATGTCGCTCGTGTTCGAGGACTGGCGCACCTCGCCGTTGACCATCCCCTCGACCTTGAGGTTGTTCGGGTCGACCTGGTCGGCCGTCACGAGGTACGGGCCGAGCAGGCCCGAGCCGTCGAAGGTCTTGCCGATCATCCACTGGCTGCTGCGCTGCTGCAGGTCGCGCGCGGTGAAGTCGTTGCCGTTGCAGTAGCCGAACACGTACGAGAGCGCCTCGGCCTCGCTCACCTTGTGGGCGCGCCGGCCCATCACGATGACGAGCTCCGACTCGTAGTCGAACTTCTCCGCCGGCACGTCGGAGACGCGCACCACGCCCTTGTGGCCGTTCAGCGCGTTGTTGAACTTGTTGAAGAGGATGGGCATCTTCGGGATGGGGTTGTTGGTTTCCTTCGCGTGGCGCGCGTAGTTGAGGCCCACGCAGAGGATCTTCTCCGGGTTCGTGACCGACGGGCCGTAGGCGATGGCGGCCTCGTCCGCGAAGAGGGCCTTGTCGCCCTTGTCGACCATCTTCTTCACGAAGTCGCCCAGGCCCCGGTCGCCGCCCTGGATGAGGTCGTCGATGGTGGTCGGCACGGCGCTCTTGTGCTGGGCCGCCGCCTTCTTCACGTCCAGGATGCCGCGCGAGGTCTTCACGCCCAGGCTGTAGGCGCCGCCCTGCGAGACGGTGACGAAGGTCATCTGGCGCGGCATCACCACGGCCTGCGGCTTCGCGCCCTTGCCCGCGCCCGCCGCCTGCGACGGCGACGGCGCGACCAGCGCGCCGCTACCCGCTACGGCTGCCGCACCCGCGACGCCTGCCTGCTTCAGGAAACTCCTGCGATGCTCGTTCATGGATCCCCCTCCGGCTATCGTTGTTGTCCTCGATGCGGATTTCCGCCGTGCCCGGCCGCGCTCGCGGCTTCGTCCCCGATTCTGCACCAAGTCGGGGAACCGGGTCCCCGGAAGGCCTGCCACCCCGCTCGTTACAAATCGTTTCCCGCCGGTGTCGAAACCGGCGTATTCCGTTCGTCGTGGAGATGAGAGGCGCCTTCCGGTCCCCGCACCGGTTAGCCAGCCCTCACCCATCCCCCACCGAGGAGTCGTCCATGCGTTTCATGATCGTCGTGAAGGCCAGCCCCGAATCCGAAGCCGGCCAGATGCCCACCGAAAGCCTCATGGCCGAGATGGCCGCGTATCACGAGGAGCTGGCCAAGGCCGGCGTGCTGCTGGACGGCACGGGCCTCAAGCCCAGCAGCGCCGGCTGGAAGGTGAAGTACCGGGGCGGCAAGCGGACCGTGGTCGACGGCCCGTTCACCGAGGCCAAGGAGATGATCGCCGGCTACACGCTCATCCAGGTGAAGTCGCGCGAGGAGGCGCTCGAGTGGAGCCGGCGCTTCCCCAACCCCCGCGGCAACGACCTCGAGTGCGAGATCGAGGTGCGCCAGCTCTTCGAACTGGAGGACTTCGAGCCGGGCGCGGCCGTCGACAAGTTCAACGAGCTCTACCCGACCGCGAAGGGGAAATGACCATGCGCATCATCGCCATGCACAAGACGAACGACCGCAACGAGGCCGGCC
>CAZPLW010000078.1:0-16886 GCA_964587315.1 uncultured Lysobacter sp. | reverse complement strand
TTGGCATGAAAGCAGCATATTGACCCCCAATCCATCCAAAGCCATCTGCGTTCATCTGCGTTCATCTGCGGTTCCAAGGCCTTTTGTCCGCATCACTCCCCACCGCACGCACCACGCCCCCAAATCGTTAGAATCCCCATTGCACAGCCCCCACCGGAGACCCCCATGCGCCCGAACCGGATCTTCCTCGCCGCCGCCGCCGTCGCCGCCTCGATCTCGGCCGCCGACGCCCAGGCGTTCACCTGCTACGTCGTCATCGACAAGGACCAGAACGTCGTCTTCCGGGCCACGCGGCCGCCCTTCGGCATGGACGGGGACGACTGGAAGAAGGGCCAGGACGACCTGCGGGCGAAGGACCACCACCTGCGCTGGACGTTCACCCCCGATTGCTTCCCGCAGGTCACGGAGGTCCGCAAGGCCTATGCGACCACCCGTTCGGGAGACGCCGTCTTCGACCCGGCCGTCGTCCTGGGCAACACGCCGGAATACATGACCGCGACCGGGCGGCCCACGTCCTCGCCGGGCGGCTATTCGAGGTAGCGGGCGGACAGGAAAGCAAAGGGGCGCCGAAGCGCCCCTTCGAGGAACCCGCGAGAAGAAAGGCCTACGCAGCGACGCGCCGGCGATACTCGTTCGTGCGGGTGTCGATCTCGATCCGGTCGCCCGTCTCGCAGAAGGCCGGCACCGGCACTTCGAACCCGGTGGAGAGCTTCGCGGGCTTGAGCACCTTGCCCGAGGTGTCGCCGCGCACGGCCGGCTCGGTGTAGATGATCTCGCGCACGAGCGAGGTCGGGATCTCGATCGAGATCGCCCGCCCTTCGTAGAAGGTCACCTGCCCGGGCATCCCCTCCTCGAGGTAGTTGAGCGCGTCGCCCAGGCTTTCCTTCTCGATCTCGTACTGGTTGTACTCGGCGTCCATGAACACGTACATGGGGTCGGCGAAGTACGAGTACGTCACGTCGCGCTTCTCGAGCATCAAGAGATCGAACTTCTCGTCGGCCTTGTACACCGTCTCGGTGTTGCTGCCGGAGAGCAGGTTCTTGAGCTTCATCTTCATGGTGGCCGAGTTGCGGCCGCCCTTGTTGTATTCGGCCTTCAGCACGACCATGGGGTCCTTGCCCACCATGATCACGTTGCCGCTGCGCAGTTCCTGAGCGATTTTCATGAGTGTGTCCGTCCGTCTCTACCGGGGGCCCCGGCCTCGCGCGGACGAGATAAGGGTCCGGGCGGGGGTGGGGAATTCGAAAAAGCCTTGCATTTTAGCACGTTAGGTTCGAATGGCGCCACCCCCGGCGCGCGCCCTACCCCACCAGCACGTTGTCCGCGAAATCCACCAGTGCCGTGGCGAGGTCGGCGCGGGAGGCGAGGCCCCGGCACCATTCGCGAGAGGCCACGGCGATCGCCTCGCGCCGCGCGTCGAAGGCCGGCCAGGCCTGCGCGAGACCCTCCGCGCGGTTCCACGCCTCCCACAGGCCCGCGACCGCCGCGGCGTGCCCGCGATCCATTCCTGCCGAATGGCGGGCCAGGAAGGCGGCCAGCTTCACGTGGTGCGCGCCGTCGTCCTGCGGATAGGGCTGCCAGACGAAGGGCCGGGCGGCCCACTGCGCGCGCACGAACGAATCCTCGCCGCGCACGAAGTTCACGTCGCAGGCCCACAGCAGCTCGTCGTAGCGGTCCTGCGGCAGGAACGGGACGCGGCAGGCATGCAGCCCGCCCTTGCCGCCCTGTGCGCCGCCCTGCCAGGCCGCGAGGGCCGCCGAGGCGACACCTTCGGGCACCACGAGCCACACTGGCGCCGGATGGCGCGAGAGCGCGTCGAAGAGCCCCGCATACGGCGCCCCCGCGTAGCCGAAGACGCTTACCGCGAGCGCCCCGGGCGGCGGCGGCTCGAAGCCGATCGAGCGCCAAAAGGCCGCCTGCGTGTCGCGATCGGCCTGGAACTGGTCCCGCCGGACGAGAAGGCCGCGCTCGCGCAGCAGGCCGCCCGTGCGGCCCGTGAATCCGGGGAAGAAGAAATGGCGCGTGAGCGGCGCGAAGCGCGGGTGCGGCGAGGGAAGCGCGTGGCTCTCTTCCACCCACGCTTCCGCGCTCAGGTACTCGAGGTTGATCCACCTCGGCCGAGGAGCGGCGCGGGCCATGGCCTCGACGTACGGCTCCGGGGTGTCGCAGCCGAAGGTCTCCACCACCACGTCGGCGATGTCGTCGCCGGGCCACGGCGAACCGCCCGGCAGGCAGCGGCGGACCTGCACGCCGTCGACGACCTGTTCGGTCGCGCCGGCATCCGTTTCCGGACGCAGCTTGGCGAGCACGGTGAGATCGTCGAGCCACAGGCGCACGCGCTTGCCGTGCTCGCGGGCGATCGCGCGGGAGAGGCGGAAGGCGACGGCGGCATCGCCGTAGTTGTCGACGACCCGGCAGAAGACGTCCCAGCGCTCGCGATCGGGCATGGCCCCATTCTAGCGCCGGCGAGTCAGGCCTCGGGCAGCGCGGCGCGCTCCTCATCGGCGATGCGGGCGATGTAGCGGGCGAAGTCCGGGTCCTCGCCCTTCAGGAGCGCCGGCAGGCGCCGCGCGAAATCCTCGCGCCGGCACCATTCGCGCATCCAGTCCTCCCACGAGTTCCAGCGCCGCGCCTGCTCGGGCGTCATGTCCGGCTCCCACGCGACCAGGTACGCGCGCTCGAAGAGGCCGACGAGCATGTCGTAGATGATCGCGAGGCGCTCGGCCTGCTCGGGCGTGAGGTCCGGCGTCGTTCGGCGCGTGCGCAGGTGCAGGTCCGCGTTCTCCAGCACCACCTTGAGGAACTCGTTGTAGGCGTCGGAGAGCTGCTGCCAGCTTTCCTCCTCCTCGTTGCGGCGTTCCTTGCGCTGCTCGACCAGGATCGAGACGATGGCGAGCGGCAGGCCCACCACCGTCACGATGAAGGAGGCGATCTCCCAGGTTTCCTTGTCGAGCAGGTTCACGCCGACTCAGCCGCCGAGGGCGAGGTAGAGATCCACGACCGCCTCGCGCCGCTCGCGCTCGGCCGTGATGGCCTCGAGGCGCACGAGGAGGAGCTGGCGCTCGGTCTCCAGCAGCTCGAACAGGCTCGTCGTGCCGCCGTCGTAGCGCAGCTTCGCCAGGTCGAGGCCGCGCGCGAGGGCGCGCTCGCGCTCGCGCTGGGCGCGCAGCACTTCGCGCGTGGTGCCCTGCGCCACGATCGCGTTGCGCGTCTCGCGGAAGGCGTTGGCGATGGCCTGCTGGTAGGCGAGCGCCGCCTCCTTCGTGCGGGCGTCCGCCAGGTCCACGCCCGCGGCGATCTGGCCCGCGCCGTACACGGGCTGCAGGAGGCCGGCCGCGAGGCTCCAGGTGCGCGCAGGCCCGGTGAAGAGGTCCGAGAGCTGCTGGCTCTCGCCGCCGTAGAAGCCCGTGAGCGTGATGGACGGGAAGTAGGCCGCGCGCGCCACGCCGATGCGCGCGTTGGCGGCCTTGAGGCGCTCCTCGGCCTGGCGCAGGTCCGGGCGGCGAAGCAGAAGGTCCGAAGGCAGGCCCGCGGGCACTTCCACCGCGCCCGGGGTGACGACGTCGCCGCGGGCGACGCGCGCCTCGAACACCGCGCGCGGGCTCCGCCCCGCCAGCAGGGCGAGCGCGCTTTCCTGCGCGGCGAGGCTGCGCTCGAGCTGGGGCACGAGCGCCTCGGCGCCGGCGACGTCCGATTCCACCTGGCGCAGCTCGAGCTCCGAGACGACGCCGGCGTCGAAGCGGTTCTTCTGCAGCTCGAGTCCCTTGCGGCGGCCCTCCAGCGTGCGGATCGCCACCGCGCGGGCCTGGTCGAGGGCGCGCAGGTTGAAGTAGCCGCGCGTCACCTCGCCCACGAGCGAGGCGCGGATCGCGTCGCGGCCGGCCTCGGTGGCGGCGAGATCGGCGCGCGCCGCTTCCGTGGCCCGGCGGTACTTGCCCCAGAAATCGAGCTCCCACGAGGCGCGCAGCACGAGGCGATTCGTGTTGGACTCGATCGATTCGGGCGGCGGCGGGAAGGAGCCGCGCTCCGACGAGCGGTCGCGGGAGCGGCTGCCCTCGATGCCGACGGCGGGCAACTGGTCCGAGCGGGTCACGACGAACTGGGCGCGCGCCATCTCGATGCGCTGCGCGGCCGCCGCGAGATCCCGGTTCGCGGCGAGCGCCTCGTCGACCAGCGAGTCGAGCACCGGGTCGCCGAAGAGGGTCCACCAGCGCTCGGCCATCGCGGCCGTCGCCTGGGTGGCGGCGAGCTTCTCCGGCAGGTCCACCGGCGGACGCTCGTAGTCCGGCCCGATCGCGCAGCCCGCGAGCGCGAGGGCGAGCGCGGCGGCCAGGGGCTTCACGGTCGCGCTCATGTCATGCCCTCCGTGCGCGGCGTGGGACGGTTGGCGGTGTGCGCCGCCTGGGCTTCCATCATGTGGTGGTGGTGGATCGCCTCCTGCTTGAGCTCGGCGCTGCTGCGCGGCTCGGAGAGCTTGCGTTCCATGATGAGCTTGAAGAAGAACGGCACGAAGAAGATGGCGAGGAAGGTGGCGGCCAGCATGCCGCCCATGACGCCCGTGCCCACGGAGTGGCGCGCGCCGGCGCCGGCGCCCGAGGAGAAGGCGAGCGGCAGCACGCCCAGGATGAAGGCGAGCGAGGTCATGAGGATGGGCCGGAAGCGAAGCCGCGCGGCCTCCAGCGCCGAGGCCGAGTACGAGAGCCCCTCCTCGTGCTTGATGATGGCGTACTCCACGATCAGGATCGCGTTCTTGGCGGCGAGGCCCAGGAGCGTGACCAGGCCGATCTGGAAGTACACGTCGTTCGTCATGCCGCGGATCCACACGGCCGCGAGCGCGCCGAAGGTGCCGAAGGGCAGCGCCATCATCACCGACAGGGGCAGCGACCACTTCTCGTACTGCGCCGCGAGGATGAGGAAGGCCATGAGCGCGCCCAGGCCCAGGGCGAGCACCGACGTGCCGCCGGAGCGCTTCTCCTGGAAGGACGCGCCGCTCCAGTCGAGCGAGAACTCGGGCGGCAGCACTTCCTTCGCGATGCGCTCGACCTCGGCGATGGCCTGGCCCGAGCTCACGCCCGGGGCGCCGCTGCCGAAAATCTTCACCGAGGGCAGGTTGTTGAAGCGCTCGAGCGTGCCGGGGCCGCTCGCGTACTCGATGCGCGCCAGGGCCTTCACCGGGATCATCTCGCCCTTCTCGCTCCTCACGTACACGTTGCCGACGTCCTCCGGCTTCTTGCGGTACGCCGGGTCGGCCGACATGAGCACCTGCCAGGTGCGCCCGAACTTGTTGAAGTCGTTCACGTAGTAGCTGCCGAGCGTGGCGCCCAGGGCGTTGAAGATCTCGTCCACGGGCACGCCCAGGCTCTTGGCCTTGTCGCGGTCCACGTCGACGCGCAGCTGCGGCACGTTCGGGCGCCAGAGGGTGTTCACCTGCGTGAGCAGCGGGCTCTTCCCGGTGGCCGCGAGGAAGGCCTGCGACACCTGCGCGAGCCGCTGCGCGCCGCCGTCGCCGCGGTTCTGGATGTGGAACTCGAAGCCGCCCGCGTTGCCCAGGCCGAAGATGGCGGGCGGCGGGAAGGCGAGCGCGAGGCCTTCCTTGATGTGGCCGGTCTTCATGTAGAACTCGCCCACGAGCGCCCCCACGGGCACGGGGCGCTGGTCCCAGTGCGTCTGGGTGACGAACATCGTGGTCGCGTTCTCGCGGAAGGTGCCGCCCAGGAAATCGAAGCCGGTGAAGGCGACCACGTCCTCGTTGAAGGGGTTGGACTTCACGGCCTCGACCACCTGGCTCGTGACCTTGTCCGTGCGCTCGAGCGAGGAGCCGTCCGGCAGCACCACGGCCGCGATGTAGAAGCCCTGGTCCTCGTCCGGGACGAGGGAGCCGGGCGTGACGCGCCACAGGCCCGCGGCGATGAACACCATGCCGCCGAAGAGCAGCAGGGCGATGGCGCCGCGGCGGATCATCCAGGCGACGCCGTCCTCGTAGCGGTCCGTCACGCGCGCGAACAAGCGGTTGAAGGCGGCGAAGAAGCGCCCGGGCGCCTTGTGTCGGCGCTTGAGGATGAGCACGCACAGCGAGGGCGTGAGCGGGAGCGCGACCAGGCCGGAGATCACCACGGCGATCGGGATGGTGACCGCGAACTGGCGGTAGAGCTCGCCGGTGAGGCCGCCCAGGAACGCGATGGGAATGAACACCGCGCAAAGCACCAGCACGATCGCGATCACGGGGCCGGTCACCTCGCGCATGGCCTTGATGGCCGCCTCGCGCGCGGTCAGGTGGTCCTCGTGCATGATGCGCTCGACGTTCTCCAGCACGACGATGGCGTCGTCCACCACGATGCCGATGGCGAGCACCATGCCGAAGAGCGTGAGCGTGTTGATGGAGTAGCCCAGCAGCATGAGGCCGGCGAAGGTGCCGATGAGCGAGACCGGCACCGCCGCGAACGGGATGAGGGTGGCGCGCCAGTTCTGCAGGAAGAGGAACACCACGAGGAAGACGAGCACCATGGCCTCGGCCAGGGTCTTGAGCACCTCGCGGATGGACACCTCCACGAACCGCGTGGTGTCGTAGGGGATGGAATAGGTGAGCCCCTGCGGGAAGACCTTCGCCATGTCGGCCACGGTGCCCTTCACCTCCTTGGCCACGTCGAGCGCGTTGGCGCCGGGCTGCAGGAAGACGCCCACGAGCGTGGCGGGCTTGCCGTTCACCTTGCCGATGAAGCTGTAGTCCTTGGAGGCGAGCTCGACGCGGGCGACGTCCTTCAGGCGCAGGCGCGAGCCGTCCGGATTGGACCGGACGATGATCTCCTCGAACTCCTTCGGATCCGTGAGGCGCCCCTTGGTCGTCACGTTGTAGACGACTTCCTGCCCGCCGCCCGTGGGCGGCTCGCCGACCTTGCCGGCCGCGAACTGGGCGTTCTGCTCGTTGATGGCGCGCGCGAGGTCGCCGGGCGAGAGCTTGAGCTGCGCCATGCGGTCCGGGCGGACCCAGATGCGCATCGCGTAGTCCTTGGCGCCGAAGATCTGCACGTTCGTGGTGCCCGGGACGCGCTTCAGGCGGTCGAGCACGTTGAGCGTCACGTAGTTGGAGGTGAAGAAGTCGTCGTAGCGGCCGTCCGGCGAGAAGAACGCGATCACCTGCAGGAAGGACGACGAGCCCTTCTCCACCGTGACGCCCTGGCGGCGCACCTCGAGGGGCAGGCGGGCCTCGGACTGCTTCACCCGGTTGTTCACGTTGAGCGCGGCCTTGTCGACGTCCGCGCCGATGTTGAAGGTGACCTGGATCTCGACCACGCCGTTGGCCGAGGAGACGCTGCTCATGTAGAGCATGTTCTCGACGCCGTTGATGGCGTTCTCGATCGGGGCGGCGACGGTCTGCTCGAGCACCTCCGCGGTCGCGCCCGGGTAGACGGCGCGCACGAGCACGACGGGCGGGGCGATCTCGGGGTACTGCGCGATCGGCAGCGAGCGCATGCCGGCGAGGCCCGCGATCACGATGAAGATCGACAGGACCGCCGCGAGGATCGGGCGGTCGATGAAGTAGCGGGAGAACATGGCGGGGGCGCTCCGTTACTTTGTTTGTTCGGGAGGCTTCGCGGTTTTTTCGGGCGGCTTCGCGTCGGCGGGCTTCGCGTCGCCCTTGGCCTCGGGCTTCGCGTCCGCCTTCTTCGCCGCGCCGGGTGCGCCGGGCGGGGGCGCATTAGGGTCTCCCACCTGCACCGAGGCGCCCGGGAACACCTTCATGAGCCCGTCGACGATGACCTTGTCGCCGGGCTTGAGGCCCTCGAGGATGACCCAGTCCGTGCCGCTCCACTCGCCGACCGAGACGGGGCGCGGCTCGGCCTTCGACTCGGCGCCGAGCACGTAGACCATCTTGCCCTGCGGGCCTTCCATCACCGCGCGCTGCGGGACGGCGATGGCGTCCGGCCGCACGGCGCCCTTGAGGATGGCACGCACGAACTGCCCGGGGCGAAGGCGCCCTTCGCCGTTCGCCACTTCCGCGCGCGCGTCCGAGGTGCCCGTCGTGCTGGAGACGCGCACGTCCGAGAACGCCAGGCGGGCGGGCTTCGCGTAGGTGGTGCCGTCCTCGAAGCGCAGCACGACCTCGTACCGGCCATCCTTGGGCAGCTGCAGCTTGCCCGCGGCGGCATCGCGCGCGAGGCGCGTCTGCTCCGCCTCCGACAGGCCGAAGTTCACGTACATCGGGTCCGTCTGCGTGACCGTCGTGAGGAGCACGTCCGGCCCCGAGACGAGGCTGCCCTCGCTCTTCATCGCGCGGCTGGTGATGCCGGGAATGGGCGACTCGACGCGCGTGTAGCCGAGGTTGAGCTTCGCTTCCGTGTGGCGCGCCTTCGCGGCCTTGAGCTGGGCCGCGGCGACTTCCTCGGCCGACACCGCGTCGTCGTATTCCTTCTGCGAGACGGCGCGCGTCTCCCACAGGGGCTTGTAGCGCTTCGCGTTGCGCGCGGCCTGGGCGTGCTGCGCCTCGGCCACGACCACGTCGGCCTCCGCGCGGGCGAGCGCCGCCTCGAAGGGCACGGGATCGATCGTGAAGAGGGACTGGCCCGCGGCCACGCGCGCGCCTTCCTCGTAGTTGCGCTTCACCAGGATGCCCGTCACGCGGGCGCGCACCTCGATCTCGCGCGAGCCGGCCGTCTGGGCGGGGAACTCGAACTCGACGGGGCGGGCGGCGGGCTTCACCTCCTGCACCGCGACGACGGCGGGCGGGAAGCCCCCCGGCGGCGGGCCGCCCTGGGGGCCGCAGGCGGCGACGAGCGCGGCGGCGGACAGCGCGAAAAGGGGAACGGCGACGCGGCGGACGGGCACGGGCATGGAGGTTCCTCGCGGGGGCGTCCCGGCCCGGACGGACGCGGGCGGGGACTTACATTCAGGGCTGAATGTATGCTACGTTACATACAGCCGTGCATGTATGTCAACAAAAAAGACACGGCGTACGTTACAGATTCCGTCACCAGGAGAAACCGGATGGCGCGCCGGACGAAGGAAGAAGCGCAGGAGACCCGCGGGCGCATCCTGGATGCGGCCGAGGAGGTCTTCCACGCCCGCGGCGTGGCGCACTCGTCGCTCGCCGAGATCGCCGAGGCCGCGGGCGTCACGCGCGGCGCGATCTACTGGCATTTCAAGGACAAGGCCGACGTCTTCGAGGCCATGATGGACCGCGTCACCCTCCCGCTCGAGGACATCCTGGCGGCCGCGGGCGACGGCGTGGCAGGCGACCCGCTCGCCTTGCTGAAGCTGTGCACCACGGACGTGCTGCTGCGAACCGCGCGCGACAAGCACCTGCAGCGCGTCTTCGACATCGCCTACCACAAGTGCGAATACGTGGGCGACGCGGCCAACGTGCGCGAGCGCCACATCGCCAGCCAGCAGGACTGCCTGCGCCAGATCGAGAAGGGCTTCAAGGCCTGCGCGGTCGCCGGCGCCCTGCCCGCCGACCTCAACGCGAAGGAGGCCGCCCTGGGCGCGCTCTCCCTCGTCTCCGGCCTCATCGCCAACTGGGTGCTGGATCCGAAGAGCTTCTCGCTCGAGCGCCACGCGGCGAGCCTCGTCGACACCTATTTCCGCGGCCTCGCCACCTCGGCGCCGCCCGCTGCCAGGTCCGCGGCCAGGACCGCGCGCCGCACGCCCGCCCGCAAGAAACCGTAACCATCCGGCGCGCAGCCGGGCTTGACTTCTGCCGGCCCGTCATGTCACCTTTCGGTTACATATGGTGCCGCCCCTCCAGCCCGACGAGATGGATGCCGTGTTCGCCGCCCTCGCGGGCGAACCGCGGCGACGCATCCTCGACGTGCTCAAGCGCGAGCCCGGCGCCAACGTGAACCGCGTGTGCGAGTTCTTCCCCGACATGGGCCGCGTGGGCGTGATGAAGCACCTGGCGGTGCTGGAATCGGCCCAGCTCCTCGTCTCGGAACGGGCGGGACGCGAGCGGCGGCTCTGGTTCAACCCCGTGCCCATCCACATGATCTACGACCGCTGGACCACCGAGTTCAGCGAATATTTGGCGGGGCGACTCGCGCGGATGAAGTACACGCTCGAGAACGCCCCGGTGCCCATCACGGCGAGGAAGGGAGGCAAGCGTGGCTGAAGGCAAGAAGGCCGTATTCCGGATCGTGATCGACGGCTCGATGGAGGCGGTGTACCGCGAGCTCACCAAGACCGGCGAGCCCCAGGGCGCCGTGTTCAATTCCATGCTCACGCTGGGCGGCGCCGGCACGGGCCTGGTGCGCGGCCGGAAGATGCAGATGCGCACGGTGAGCGGCAAGTACGCCGTCGTGCGCGGCGAGGTGGTGGAGGCGGACCCGCCCCGGCGCTTCGCCCACACGCACCAGTTCACGGCCCATGGCGATCCCTTCTGCACCGTCGTCTACGACCTGAAGCCGGTCGAGGGCGGCGTGGAGGTCACGCTCACCGTCGAGAACATCCCGGCCGGCACGAAGACCGAGAACGAGATGATGAAGGGCGGCGACTTCATCCTGAAGAACCTCAAGGCGATCGTGGAGACGGGCAAGCCGCCCTTCGGCACGCGCCTGATGTACGCGATGTTCGGGGCGCTCGAGTTCGTGCTGCCCGCGAAATCGAGATCCGAGCATTGGCCCCTGGACAAGGAGTGAACGCCATGAGAACCGCCCTCGCCCCCCTCGTTGCCGCGGCCGTGTTCGCCGCGATGCCCTCGTGCGTCGCGGCGCAGGCCACGGACCCCGACCGCACCCTGGTGAAGCGCGTCGTCGTCAAGGCGCCGATCGACGCAGCCTGGAAGGCCTGGACCACGACGGAGGGCATCAAGTCGTTCTTCGCTCCCGACGCCCGGATCGAGGCCCGGCCCGGCGGCCCCTTCGAGGTCTACATCAACCCGTACGCGAAGCCGGGCCTGAAGGGCGCCGACGACATGGTCGTGCTCGCCGTGCAGGAGCCGACGATGATTTCCTTCACGTGGAACTCGCCGCCGCACCTGGCCGAGGTCCGCCCCCACCGCACCAGCATCCAGGTTCGCCTCAAGTCCCTGTCGGCGAACGAGACCGAGGTGCGCCTGGTGCACGGCGGCTGGGGCGAGGGCGGCCAGTGGGACCAGTCGTTCAAGTACTTCGACAACGCCTGGACCAACGTGCTCGCCAACCTCCAGAAGCGCTTCGCCGAGGGGCCGGTCGACTGGACGGACTTCCTCAAGCGCATGAGGGCCTACCAGGACACGGTGGACGCCAAGGCGGCCGCGGGCAAGCCCTGAAGAGGTCCGCCGGGGCGCGCCCCGGCGGACATTCCATAAGAAACCTCGCTAGGTCCTTGATTCATGTATCATTGCGCCAGCGGTGAATCAGTCTGACTAGCTGTAACTCATGTGCCGCCGGGTTCCCGGCGCGCTCTTGCGGTTCCCGGATAGCCTCCCTGTTTCGCACGCGGTTCGCGGGTACGCCCGCAATTCATCACATCAATTTGTAAAGGAAACAGACATGGCAACCGGTACCGTCAAGTGGTTCAACGACGCTAAGGGCTTCGGCTTCATTACCCCGGACGGCGGCGGAGAAGACCTCTTCGCGCACTTCTCGGAAATCCAGGCGGCGGGCTTCAAGTCGCTCAAGGAAAACCAGAAGGTCGAGTTCGAGATCAAGCAGGGCCCCAAGGGCAAGCAGGCGACGGCGATCAAGCCGATCTAGGCCGCTCCCCTCCGTAAAGAAAACGGCAGCCTCGGCTGCCGTTTTTCTTTGGCGGAACGCGAAGACGCTACTTGTCGAAGTACGCCTGCAGGCCGGCCTGCTTGTCGGTGTACTGGAGCGCCAGCATGAGCAGCAGCCGCGCCTTCTGCGGCGAGAGGTTGTCGGCGAACACGGCGCCGCCGTCCTTGAGGGTCTTGCCGCCGCCGACGTAGCCGTAGTGCGGCAGCACGCGCCCGTTGGGCACCCGCGTGGAGATCACCACCGCCACGCCCTTCGCCACCGCATCCTTCACCGCCTCGTAGGTGACGGGATTCACGTTGCCCCAGCCCAGCGCGGCGACCACGATGCCTTTCGCGCCCGCGGCCACGCTCGCCTTGATGTGCGTCGCGTCGTTGCCGCCGTAGGTGGAGACGATGTCCACGCGGGGCAGCTCGGCCTGCTTCACCGCCACGTGCTGGCGATGCAGCGGCGCGCGCGAGAAGATCACGCGGTCGTTGTCCGCCACGCCGAGGAACCCGAAGTCGCCCGACTTGAAGGTCTCCACGTCCGACGTGTGCGTCTTGGTCACGTCCCGCGCCGCGTTGATCTGGCCGTTGAGCACCAGCATCGTGCCCTTGCCGCGCGCCTCGGGCGACACGCAGATGCGCGCCGCGTTGAGGAGGTTGCGCGGGCCGTCGAAGTCGCTCTCGGACGCGTTGCGCTGCGCGCCGATGAGGACGATGGGCTTCTCGCTGTTCACCGCGAGGTCGAGGAAGTAGGCCGTCTCCTCGAGCGTGTCGGTGCCGTGCGAGACGATGACGCCCGCCACCTCGGGCTTCGCGAGCGCCTCGGCCACCGCCTTCTGCAGCGCGACCCAGCGCGGCGGGTCCATGTAGCCCGAGGGCACGTTGGAGATGTTCTGCACCGTCACCTTCGCGACGCCCGCGATGGCCGGCACCGTGGCGACGAGGTCCTCGCCGGAAATGGCCGGGACGGGCGCCTTCTTCACGGGGTCGATCTTCATGGCGATCGTGCCGCCGGTGGCGATCAGCTGCACGGTGGGAAGCGGCTTGTCGGCCGCCTGCCCCAGCGCCGGCAGCGCGGCGGCCAGCAGGGCGGGTGCGAGGAAAGCCGTCAGGCATCGAGCGGATATCTTTTTCATGGCGTGTCCGTGGGTTCGTGGCGGGAGGGCCGTCGGGCCGGCGACCGCGGCGCGCCCCGCGTTACGACGCGGGTTTGCACACCACGCAAGGCCCGTACGGTAATCTTGATGATTATTCGCCCCGACGCGACACCGGGTAAGGGGCGGCAACGCAACCCGAGGTTGCGACATGCGCAATGCGGACGATCTCGAACTGTGGCGCACCTTCCTGCGATCCGCGGAGCTGGGCAGCTTCACGAGGGCGGCCGAGCGGGCCGGCGTCGAGGTCTCGTCGGTGAGCCGCCAGGTGGGCGAACTCGAGTCGCGGCTGGGCGCGCCGCTCTTCCTCCGGTCCTCGCGCGGCCTCTCGCTCACCGGCACGGGACGCCAGGCGCGCGCGCGCCTCGAGCCGCTGCTCGCGCAGATCGAGGAGGCCACGCGCGAACTGCGCGGCGTCGAGCCCGGGCTTCACGGCGCGATCCGCCTCGCCCTTCCGCCCACCGGCGGCATCGACCTCTTCCTGCCCTGGATCGTGGAGTTCCAGAAGGCCCACCCCGGCGTCCGCTTCGATCTCGTGTTCACCCACCGGGACCTGGGCCGGCCCGAGGGCGCCTTCGACCTCGAGGTGCGCAACGGCCCGATCCCCGACGACCGGACCGTGCCCTACCTCCTGGGCGAAGTCCCGCGCGCGATGGTGGCGAGCCCGGCCTACACGGCCGCTCACGGGCTTCCGTCCCACCCGCGCGACCTCGAGTCGCACCGCATGGTGCTCTACTCGAGCGCGATCAGCGCCAAGCCGCTCTCGATCTCGCGCCGCGGCGAGCGGTTCGCGCTGCGGCTCGAGCCGGCGCTGTCGCTGAACAACGAGGAGGCGATCTCGCGCGCCGTGCTGGCGGGGGCCGGCATCGAGGTCGCCGCGCCCCTCTACAAGTGCCTCGCGCACCTCGCGGACGGCCGCCTGGTGCGCGTCCTGCCCGACTGGGAGGTGCCCGACCTGGAGGTCCATCTCCTGCGCGCGCCCGGCATCCATCCGCCGGCGGCGGTGAGCGCGCTGATCGAGTGGTTCCATCGCCGCTGGGATGCGGCGCCTGCGCTGTCGCATCGCGGCCGGGCCGGCCTGTCGCCCGCCTGAGATCGCGTAAACTGCGCCCACCCTCGTCACGGAGCGAAGAACCATGATCGGCTACGTCACCCTCGGCACCAACGATTTCGAGCGCGCGAAGACGTACTACGACACCCTCCTCGCGGAGATCGGCGGCAAGCGCCTCATGGATTTCGGCCGCATGATCGCGTGGGGCGTCTCGATGGACAAGCCCGCGCTCGGCGTGGGCCTGCCCTTCGACGGCAAGCCCGCCACCGTCGGCAACGGCACCATGGTGGCCATCGCGGTCGACTCGAAGGAGAAGGTCGATCGCGTCTACCGCAAGGCGATGGAGCTGGGCTCGAAGGACGAGGGCCCGGCCGGCCCGCGCGGCGAGGGCTTCTACGCCGGCTACTTCCGCGACCTCGACGGCAACAAGCTCAACGTCTTCTTCATGGGCTAGCACCGGCTTCCATGGCCGCGATACCCGGCACTCCCCGCCGCGCTGGCGAACGTCGCCTCTATTTCGCCGGAGCCCTCGTCGCCGCGCTCGTCGCCTTCGCGGGCTTCGCGCGGACGTACTACCTCAAGGGCTCGTTCGGCTCGCCCGACCTCTCGCCCGTCCTGCACGCGCACGGCCTGGTCATGACGACGTGGTTCGTGCTCTTCATCGCCCAGACGCGGCTCGTCGCGGCGGGCCGAACGGACCTGCACCGCAAGCTGGGCGTGGCCGGCGCCCTCGTGGCGGTCCTCATCGTGGGCCTGGGCGCCACGATCGCCATCGACGGGGCGCGCGGCGGCCTCTCGCCGGGCCTGCCGCCCCTGGTCTTCCTCGCGATCCCGCTGGGCATGCTGGTGGTGTTCACCGTGCTCGTGGGCGCGGCCATCCTGCTGCGCCGCCGCAGCGACTGGCACAAGCGCCTCATGCTGCTCGCGACGCTGGGCCTGCTCACGCCGGCGCTCGCGCGGCTCTCGATCGACGTGCTGGGGATCAAGTCGCCGCCGCTCTTCTTCGCGCTGACGGACGCGATCGTGATCGCGTGGGTCGCGTGGGACACGGTGCGCAACCGCAGGCTCCACCCCGCGTTCCTGTGGGGCACCCTGTTCTTCCTCGCCTCGCAGCCGCTGCGCATCGCGATCGCGCACACCGAGGCCTGGCAGCGTTTCGCCGCCTGGCTCGTGGGCTGACCCGGCCGCCCTAGGGCGTCGCGAGCTTCTGGACGACGGCCGCCAGGAAATCGAGGTCGTCGATCGCCTGCTTGCCCACGGGCTTGGGCCGCGCGCCCAGGCCCGCGATCACCACGCGCTGCTTCGGGTTGATGTACAGGTACTGGCCCTGGATGCCGCGCCCCATGAAGACGCCCTCGTGCCATGGGCTCACGTCGGGCTTCACCGTCCACCACTGGTAGCCGTAGCCGTTCTTCCCGGTGACGCCCGCGATGGGCTTGGCGCTCGTCGCCTCGGCGAGCCAGCCCTCGGGCACGATGGATTCGCCCTTCACCTTCGCGCCGTCCAGGATGAACTGCCCGAAGCGCGCGAAATCGCGCAGGCGCGCGAGCAGTCCGCTGCCGCCCACCTCGTGGCCGCCGGGCGAGTCGAGCCACCAGGACGCGTCCGCTTCCATCCCGACCGGGATCCAGACCTTCTTCGAGAGGTAATCCGCCAGCGGCATCTTCGTCGCCGCCTGCACCACCTCGCCGATGAGCACCGTCTCGCCGGTGTTGTAGTTGAAGGTCTTGCCGGGTTCCGTGGCGCGCGGCAGCGGCTTCATCACCTCGAAGATCGCGCCCTTGCGGTCGCTCTTGATCTGCAGCTCCAGCAGCGCGCGACGGTCCGAGGCCGGGTCCGTGTAGGTCTCGTTCCATTTCACGCCCGAAGACATCATCAGCATGTCCCGCACCGTGACGCCGTCGTAGCCGCCGCCGGCGAGCTGCGGCAGGTACTTCGTCACCGGGTCGTTCACGCTCGCGATGTAGCCGTCCTTGATGGCCGCGCCCACGAGCGTGGAGACGAACGACTTGGCCACCGACATCGACATCCAGCGCATGTCGGGCTTGAAGCCGAAGTCGTAGTGCTCGTAGACGACCTTGCCGTCCTTCATCACGAGCAGTCCCACCATGCGGTTCAAGGCCACGTAGTCGGGCAGGTCGTAGGTCTTGCCCTCGGACTTGAAGGTGACGGGGCCCAGGGGCTTGTCGCCCGCGGGCAGCGCCGAGGCCTTGCCGCCCGCCTTCACCTTGCGCGTGGGGAAGATGAGGTCCGTGTTGCTGAAGGTGCGCACGGCCTTGTCGGGATAGAGCGAGCCGTCGTAGATGTCGCGCGCCCCGCCGATGTCCGGCCGGGCCGGTTCCTTCGCGACCGCCGCGCCCGAGAGCAGGAGGACCGCGCACGCCGTGACCAGCGAACTCGCCAGCAGCTTCTTCATGATTGCCCTTCCCCCGTCGAGGGTGTTCAGTTCACCGTCGCGCCGGACGCCTTCACGATCCGCGCCCATTTCGCGATGTCCTCGTCGAGTATCCTCGCGAACTGCGCAGGCGTCACGGGCTTGTCCGCGGGCGCGGCCATCTCGACGCCGGATTGCTCCAGCTTCTCGCGCAGGTCCTTCGCCGCGAGCGCCTTCGCCGCCGCCTTCTCGAGCGTGGCGAGGATGTCGGGCGGCGTGCCGGCAGGCGCGAAGAGGCCGATCCAGAGCGTGCCGTTGTAGCCCGGCAGCGTCTCGGCCACCGTCGGCACGTCGGGCAGCACGGGCGAGCGCTCGGCGCCGCTCACCGCGAGCGCGCGCAGCTTGCCGGCCCGGATCTGCCCGATGGATGAAGGCAGCGAGGCGAACACGAGCGGCAGCTGGCCGCCCATCACGTCGTTCATCGCCGGCGCCACGCCCTTGTAGGGCACGTGCTGGATCTCGACGCCGCCCATGGTGGCCAGCATCGCGCCCAGCAGGTGGTTGAGCGTGCCGTTGCCGGCGGAGGCGTACTGCAGCTCTCCCGGCTTCGCTTTCGCCATGGCGAGGAGTTCCGCG
>CAZPLW010000077.1:0-16919 GCA_964587315.1 uncultured Lysobacter sp. | reverse complement strand
ACCACGTTGCGCCTTACCACCCGGGCCTCGGCAACTTCGTCACCTGCGACGACCTCAAGTGGGAGTACGGGGACTGGTGGAGCGTGCAGACGGTGGGCATCAACAACCAGCTCGCGAAACCCGGCAGCGCCGTGTACGCCAAGTGGCACGAGCAGGTGCTGCGCTTCCGCGAGGGCGCGCCGCCGCCGCACGGCGCCATCTGGCTCACGTACTACCCGAACATCATGGTCGAGTGGTACCCGCACGTGCTCGTCATCAGCACGCTCCAGCCCAACGGGCCGGAGAAGTGCCGCAACGTGGTGGAGTTCTACTACCCCGAGGAGATCTACCACTTCGAGCGCGAGTTCATCGAGGCCGAACAGAAGGCCTACCAGGAGACCGCGGTCGAGGACGAGGACATCTGCCGGCGCATGACCGAGGGCCGGCGCATCCTGTGGAAGGAAGGGCGCGAGGAACACGGCCCCTACCAGTCGCCCTACGAGGACGGCATGGTGCACTTCCACGAGTTCATGCGGCGGGAGTTGCTGCAGCGCGTCTGAAAACCGGGGACGGTGCCCGATTTCGCGGGCAAGCCACGAAATCGGAAAAGGGGACGCAAACATTCAGCGCCGGCGTTCCGGCGCTGAATGTTTGCGTCCCCTTTCCCTTTTCCTACTTGTCGAACTCGTGCACCACCGCCCAGAGGGTGGCGTAGGTGTGCTGCGGGTAATCCTCGTGCAGCGCCTCGTAGTCCTCCGCCCGGAAGGGCTCCCGTTCCTTTCCCTTGCGGATCTCGTACCAGCGCTTCTGGATCGCCTCGCGCACGGCGGGCGCCGGCATGGCCGGGCGGCGCAGCTTCTCGTGGGTGCCGGCGAAGAGGCGGCGCTTGAGGATCACGTCGGTCGAGGAGATCTTGAAGAGCTTGGTGAGCATCGCCGAGGTCGCGCCGTGGCGCACGAAGTGCTCGATCTGCCGCGAGCGCTTGCTCACGTAATCCACCTGCCGCAGCCCGTGCTCGAAGGAGCCGGCGTCGATCTGCACGGCCACGCGGGGCTCCTGCAGTTCCGACAGGCGCACCAGGTCGTCGGTCGAGAGGGACCGCAGCTCCGCGTACTGCTGCTCCGTCATGCCCGCGGGCGCGGGCCGGCTCTCGTCGACGCTCTTCTGCAGCTCCCGCACGAAGTGCGCGAGGACGAGCAGTCGCAGTTGCTGGTCGCGGATCTCGATCATGGCGGGCTCCCTTTCCCTTTGGGGCGTCCTGCCGCCGCGCGACGGGTGCGCGAGGCGTGGCCGGGGGATCGAAATTGCCAAGCGGGGTTGCGTCTGTCAACGGGAAATCGCGAAGAATTTGCGATCCGCCGTGACGCGCCGCCACACGATCTGAAACCGGTTCTTCAAGATCGTGGCGCAAGGCCAAGCCCCAAAAGGAAATTGGGACGGGAGGTTGTTCAGACCGCCCGGACCTGCTGCGAACGGGAGGCGGCCTCCCTTGACCGCCGCGGCACTTCCGAAGGCGACATGTCGGCCGCGACCCCCTGCGGCTTGCCGGCGATCCCCACAAACGCGTGGGGCCCCTCGCCGGGTGCCTTGGGGGTCTAATCCTCTTCCCGCTCCAGCTTGAACGCGGAAGTGAGCGCGGCCTGGGTCTGCGCGGGCACCATGGCGTAGTGGCTGTACTCCACGGTGTACGAGCCCTGGCCGCCGGTCATGGAGCGCAGCTTCGACTGGTACTCGGAGACTTCCGACAGGGGCACCTGCCCGTCGATGGACATGAGGTCGCCGCCCGAGGACTCCGTGCCCGTGATCTGGCCGCGGCGGCTCGAGATGTCGCTCGTCACGTCGCCCACGTACTTGTCGGGCACGGTGATCGTGATGTTCACGATGGGCTCGAGGATGATGGCGCCGGCCTTGAGGATGGCGTCGATCACGGCCTTCTTGCCGGCCGTCACGAAGGCGATTTCCTTCGAGTCCACGGGGTGGCTCTTGCCGTCGTAGACGATGACGCGGATGTCCTCGACGGGCGAGCCCGCGATGACGCCGTGGTCGAGCGCCATGCGCACGCCCTTCTCCACCGCCGGGATGAACACGGTGGGGATCACGCCGCCCTTCACCTGGTCCACGAACTCGAAGCCGCTGCCGCGCGCGAGCGGCTCCACCTTGAGGTAGACCTCGCCGAACTGGCCGGCGCCGCCCGTCTGCTTCTTGTGGCGGCAGTGGCCCTCGGCCTTCTTCGTGATGGTCTCGCGGTACGGGATCTTGGGCGGCTTCTTGTCGACCTCGAGCTTGTACTGGTTGGCCATCTTCTCGAACTTCACGCGCAGGTGCAGCTCGCCGATGCCGCGGATCACGGTCTCGTGCGTGGTCGGGTGGCGCTCGATCCACAGGCACGGGTCCTCGACCTCGAGCTTGTGCAGCACGTCGAAGAGGCGCTGCTCGTCGCCCTTCTTCTTCGTCTCCACCGCGATGGCGTGCATCGGCGTGGGGAAGTCGAGGGAGCGCAGGCGGATGTTGTCCTCGTCGTGCGAGTCGTGCAGCACGGCGTTGAACTCGACCTCGTCCACCTTGGCGATGGCGCCCAGGTCGCCGGGCACGAGGCTGTCGACCTCGACGTAGTCCTTGCCCATCACCTTGTACAGGTGCCCCACCTTGAACGGCCGCTTGCCGTCGCCGATGTAGAGCGAGGAGTCCTTGGTCATCGTGCCCTGGTGCACGCGGAAGAACGCGACCTTGCCGACGTACGGGTCCATCACGATCTTGAAGACGTGCGCGAGCACGTGCTTGGCCGGATCGGGGTCGGCGTGGAATTCCTCGCCCTCGGTCGTGTCGCTCCTCACGAACGGCGGCGGGTTGCCTTCCGTCGCGTTGGGCGCGAGCCTGGCGAGGATGTCGAGGAACTCCGCGATGCCCGCGCCCGTCTTCGCGCTCGTGAAGCACACCGGGACGAGGTGGCCTTCGCGAAGCGCCTTCTCGAAGGGCGCGTGCAGCTGCTCCGGCTGGAGGTCCTCGCCCTGCTCGAGGTAGAGGGCCATCAGCTCCTCGTCCACCTCCACCACCTGGTCGATGATGGCCGAGTGCGCGGCCTTCACGCCGACGAAGTCCGCGTCGCCGTCGGGGGTGAAGAAGCAGTCCACCACGTCCTTGCGGTCGTGCGCGGGCAGGTTGATGGGCAGGCATTCCTTGCCGAAGTGGTCCTGGATCTTGCGCAGCAGGCCGGACAGGTCCACGTTGTCCGCGTCGATCCTGTTCACGACGATCATGCGGCACAGGCCGCGCGTCTTCGCCCACTTCATCATGCGGGTCGTGTTGAGCTCGATGCCGTTCTGCGCGTTGATGACGACGACCGCCGTCTCCACCGCCGCGAGCGCCGCGATCGACTGGCCGGCGAAGTCCGGCATGCCCGGCGTGTCGATGAGGTGGATGCGCATCCCCTCGTAGTCGAAGTTCACGAGCGAGGACTGCAGGGAGTGACCGTACTCCTTCTCCATCGGGTCGAAGTCGCAGACCGTCGTGCCCTTCTCGACGGCGCCGGGGGCGGCGATCGCGCCGGCCTTGGCGAGCAGCGCCTCGGCGAGCGTGGTCTTGCCGCTCGAGCCGTGGCCCACGAGGGCGAGGGTGTGGATGTTCTGGGTGGGGACTTTCGGCACGAGGCTTCTCCTCTTGAATTGCGGGAGTGCGGGCTTTTTTCGGGGCGGGGGGGGCGTTCGGGGCGGCTTCTGACGGTCCCCCCGAATTTACCCTTTTTGGGGCGGTTGCGCCTTGGGCACGAACAAACCCAGGAGATCGTTCAGGAACCGGCGCCCGCGCGGCGTGGGGCGCACCGAGAAGGCGTCGCGCTCGACGAGCCCCATCGTCTCGGCCTTCGCGAGCGTGGCCTCGAGCGCTCTCGCGTCGAGCCCCGTGCGCTCGGTGAAGAGCGCGAGGGCGAACCCGTCCGCGAGCCTGAGCGCGTTCATCGCGAACTCGAAGGGCAGGTCGGCCGCGGTCACCTCGTGGGCCGACTGGATGGCGTCCCCGGCGAACGCGGCCTCCTGGTACGCCTTCGGCTGCTTGTAGCGCGCCTCGCGCACGACGCGGTCGGGGAACGAGAGCTTGGAGTGCGCGCCGGCGCCGATGCCCAGGTAGTCGCCGAAGCGCCAGTAGTTGAGGTTGTGGCGCGAGCGGGCGCCCGGCTTCGCATAGGCGCTCGTCTCGTAGTGCTCGTACCCCTGCCGTGCCAGCGCCGCCTCCACCGCGTCCTCGATCGCCGCGGCCGCGTCGTCGTCGGGAACGGCGGGCGGATAGCGGTGGAAGTACGTGTTGGGCTCGATCGTGAGATGGTAGGCCGACAGGTGTTCCGGCCCGAACGAGAGCGCCTCGGTGACGTCCGCGAGCGCGCCCGCCGCGTCCTGCCCGGGCAGCGCGTACATGAGGTCGAGGTTCACGCGATCGAAGGTCTCGACGGCGATGCGCGCCGCGCGCCGGGCCTCGTCGCCGCCGTGCACGCGGCCGATCTCCCGCAGCCGCGCGTCGTCGAAGCTCTGGATGCCCACCGAGAGCCGGTTCACGCCGGCCTCGCGGAAGGCGCGGAACTTCGCCTGCTCGAAGGTGCCCGGGTTCGCCTCGAGCGTGACCTCCGCGTCGACCTCCACCGGCAGCAGCGCGCGGGCGGCGGCGAGGAGCCTGTCGATGGCCTCGGGCGAGAAGAGGCTCGGCGTGCCGCCGCCCACGAAGATCGCGTGCACGCGGCGGCCCCACACCGACGGCACGGCGGCCTCGAGGTCCGCGACCAGGGCGTCCACGTACGCCTTCTCGGGCACCTCGCCGCGCGCCTCGTGCGAGTTGAAGTCGCAGTAGGGGCACTTCTTCAGGCACCACGGGATGTGGACGTACAGGGTGAGCGGCGGCAGCGTCGCGAGCCGCACGCCGCCGGGTCCCGGGCGGCGGTGGAACGCGATGGCCTGCGCCAAACTAGTCCTCGCCGCGCAGGCGAGCCGCGAGCCGCGACATCGCCATCGCGCGGTGGGAAAGCCGGTTCTTCTCGGGCGCCGGCAGCTCCGCGGCGGTGAGGCCGAGGGAGGGCACGAGGAAGTACGGGTCGAAGCCGAAACCGCCCGCGCCCCTTGGCGAGAGGACGATCTCGCCCTTCCAGCGGCCCTCGCAGATGACGGGCTCGGGATCGTCGTCGGCGCGCACCATCACGACCACGCAGGTGTAGTGCGCGGAGCGGTCCGCGATGCCGGCGAGGCGCTCGACGAGCAGCGCGTTGTTGGCCGCATCGCGCGATTCGCGCTCGCCCCCGCGGCCCGCGAAGTACGCCGAGTGCACGCCGGGCAGGCCGCCGAGCGCGTCCACGCACAGGCCCGAGTCGTCGGCGAGCGCGGGAAGGCCGGTGTGCCGCGCGCAGTTCCTCGCCTTGGCGAGCGCGTTCTCGACGAAGGTGTGGTGCGGCTCCTCGGCCTCGGGCACGCCGAGCTCGCCCTGCGGCACCGTCGCGAGACCCAGGGGCGCGAGGATCGCGGCGAGCTCGCGCAGCTTGCCCGCGTTGTTCGAGGCGATGACGAGACGCTTCATCCCGCGAGCGCGCGGCGCTGCGCCTCGACCAGCTCGCCGATGCCGCGGGTGGCGAGGGCGAGGAGCGAGTCCATCTGCGCGCGCGTGAACGGCTCGCCCTCGGCGGTGCCCTGGATCTCGACGAAGCCGCCGGAGCCGGTCATCACGACGTTCATGTCGGTGTCGCCGCTCGAGTCCTCCTCGTAGTCGAGGTCGAGGCGCGCCTCGCCGCCCACGAGGCCGACGGAGACGGCCGCGACGAAGTCGCGAAGGGGCTCGCCCTTCACCAGCCCCTTCTCCCGCAGCCACGCGACGGCGTCGGCCAGGGCCACCATGGCGCCCGTGATCGACGCGCAGCGCGTGCCGCCGTCGGCCTGCAGCACGTCGCAATCGAGCGTGACCTGCCGCTCGCCCAGGGCGGAGAGGTCCGTCACCGCGCGCAGCGACCGGCCGATGAGGCGCTGGATCTCCTGCGTGCGGCCGGACTGCTTGCCCTCGGCCGCCTCGCGCCGTCCGCGGGTGTGCGTCGCGCGCGGCAGCATCCCGTACTCGGCCGTGACCCAGCCCCCGCCCTTGCCCTTGAGGAAGGGCGGCACCTTCTCCTCGACGCTCGCGGTGCACAGCACGCGCGTCTCGCCGAACTCGACCAGCACGGAGCCTTCGGCGTGGCGCGTGAAGCCGCGGGTGATGCGCAGGGGGCGGAGCGCGTCCGCGGGGCGGTTCTCGAAACGGGGCATGGCGGTCTTTCTCGGGTGCGGGCGGTACGGGGGGGGAAGGGGGACTAGCGCGGAACGCGCTTGATGGCGCTCTGGATCTCGGCGATGGCCTTCTCGATCTCCTCGTCCGTCACGTCCTCGTGCGGGATCGCGCGGTCGAGCTCCATCGTGTTCGAGGAGGTCGTGAACTGCTCGCCCTCCAGCGAGCGGGTGTCGGCATAGCGCGGGTCGTCCTGCGCCTCCCAGGTCATCGCCACGACGGAGAGGTTGTCCGACTCGCCGGCGGCGCGGCGGTGCGCCTCGGTAAGCAGCCCCGGCAGCAGCCCCACGATGTCCTGCTTCTTCAGCAGGCCCGCCATGAGCGAGGCCGGGATCTGGCTCCAGAAGCCGTCGGTCGAGAGCACGATCGTGTCGCCGATCTCGAGCGGCTGCTCGGGGCCCACGGCGATGATGGGCGGCACGACGCCCCCCAGGCAGCTGTAGATCTTGTTGCGGTCGGGGTGCGTGGCGGCCATCTCGCGGGTGATGGCGCCCGAGTCGATCATCTGCTGCACGCGGGAATGGTCCGACGTCTGCGCGATGAGCTTGCCCCCGCGAAGAACGTACAGGCGCGAGTCGCCCGCGTGGGCCCAGTACGCCACGCCCCCCTGCACGATGCAGGCGACGCACGTGGTGCGCGGGCTCTCGAGCAGGTTGTCGGCGACGGCGTGCGAGACGATGGCGCGGTGCGCCGCGTTGATGACGGTGACCAGGAAATCCTGCGGGCGGCGAAGGCGGTTGCGGGCTTCCTGCTGGAACTGGCGCTGGATCTCGTTCACCGCGATCTCGGCGGCCACCTCGCCGCCGTGGTGCCCGCCCATGCCGTCGGCCACCACCATGAGCAGGACCTCGCGCGAGAACGAGTAGCCGATGCGGTCCTCGTTGCCGTCGCGATCGCCCTGGCGGCTGTCCTGGAAGATGGTGAAGCGCATCGCGGGAGGGCGTCCGGGCGGCTAGCGCGTGAAGAGCTTGGAGAGCGGCTTGTTCAGCGTGTCGAAGAAGCCGCTGCGCCCGGCCTCCGGCGGCTCGACCATCAGCATCTTCTGCAGCTCGAAGGCCGTCTGCGGACGCGCCAGGTGGTCGAGCTTGAGGCAGGCGTCGATGATGGCGTACAGGTCGTCCGAGTACGACTCGCGCGTGAGCGTGCGCAGCGGGATGAGCCGGTCCTTCTCGAGGCGCGAGTCGGCGGCCTGGGGCGGCGTGCCCGAGATGCAGGTGTACATCGTCGCGCCCACCGAGTAGATGTCGCTCCAGGGGCCCAGCTCCGCGGGGATGAACTTGTACTGCTCCGGCGCCGCGAAGCCCGCCGTGTACATGGGCTTCAGCTTCATCGCCTCGTCCGAGAGCGTGATGCGGGCCGCGCCGAAGTCGAGCAGCACGGGCCGCCCGTCCATCGCGATGTAGACGTTGGCCGGCTTGATGTCCAGGTGCAGCAGCTTGTTCGCGTGCACCTCGCGCAGCCCGTTCATCAGGTGGATGAAGATGCGGCGGATGAAGGTCTCGGTGAACTCCGCGCGGTTCCTCTGGATGTGGAATTGCAGCGTGCGGCCGCGAACGTACTGCATGACCATGTAGCAGGTCTCGTTCGCGCGGAAGAAGTTCTCCACGCGCACGACGTTCGGGTGGGCGATGAGCGCGAGCGCGCGGCCCTCCTCGAAGAAGCACTTGAGGCCGTGGCGGAAGGTCGAGAGGTGCTCGGCGTCGTCGATGCGCACCTCGGTGCCCTCGCTGCGCAGGGCGAGCGAGGACGGCAGGTATTCCTTGATCGCGAAGGGCGTGCCCGTCTCGTCGCGCGCCAGATATACGATGCTGAACCCGCCCGAGGAAAGCGGCTTGTCGATGCGGTAGCCGTTCAGCACGTAGCCGCCGGGCAACGGCTGGTTCACCTGCGAGGGCATGGAGGGGGGGTGCGGGGTTCCGCTATAATTCACGGCATTGTCGGCATTCGATTACGCCTTGTAAAGCCGCGAACGCAAAGGATTTTTTGCGCGAAGCGGGTCGACCCGGCCGCTTTCCCTCCCCACCGAACCTCAGGCAGACCGTCCCGATGATCGCCAGCATGACCGGCTTTGCCGCTGCCACCCTGCCCGTCGCGGGCGGCCAGCTCGCCCTCGAAGTGAAGAGCGTGAACCACCGTTACCTGGAGGTGGCCTGCCGCCTGCCGGAGGAATTGCGCGCCCTCGAAGGGGTGCTGCGCGAGGCCGTGGCCGCGAGCCTCACGCGCGGCAAGGTCGACTGCCGCCTCACCTTCACGCCCTCGAGCGCCGGGTCGAAGTCGCTCGTGCCCGACGACGAGGCGATGGCCGCCCTGGGAGAGGCCGCGAAGCGCGTGCGGGCCGCCTTTCCCGAGGCGCGGCCGCTGTCCATGTCGGAAGTCCTGCACTGGCCCGGCGTGCTCGCATCGGCCGATCTCTCGCCCGAGGCCCTGCGCGAGGACGGCGCGAAGCTCGCCGCCACGGCCGTCGCCGAGCTGTCGCAGACCCGTCGCCGCGAGGGCGAGAAGCTCGGGCAGGTGCTCTCGGAGCGCCTGGACGCCATGGCCGGTCGCGTCGCCGAGGCCCGTCCGCTCGTGCCGGAGGTGATGAAGGCCTTCCGCGAGAAGCTCGCCGCCAAGCTCGCCGAGGCCGCCGCGGCCCCGACGGACGAGCGCGTCCAGCAGGAGGTGGTCCTCTTCGCCGCGCGCGTGGACGTGGACGAGGAGCTCGCGCGCCTCGCCACGCACGTCACCGAATTCCGCCGCGTGCTCGCGAAGGGCGGCGCCTGCGGCAAGCGCCTCGATTTCCTGTGCCAGGAGCTCAACCGCGAGGCCAACACCCTGGGGTCCAAGTCCGTCTCGCAGGACATGACGCGCATCTCGGTCGACCTGAAGGTGCTCATCGAGCAGATGCGCGAGCAGGTCCAGAACATCGAGTAGGCGCCATCCGACGATGGCGGCAACGCACTGCTAGGGAGCGAAATGTCCGGCGATCTCTTCGTCGTCGTGGCGCCCTCGGGCGCCGGCAAGACGAGCCTGGTGAACCGGCTGCTCGAGACCGAGACCGGCATCCGCCTGTCCGTCTCGCACACCACGCGCGCGCCGCGGGACGGGGAGCGGCAGGGCCGCGAGTACCACTTCGTCGACCGCCCCGCCTTCGAGGGCATGATCGCCGCGGGCGATTTCCTCGAGCACGCGGACGTCTACGGCAACTACTACGGCACGTCGCGGCGCTGGATCGAGCAGGAGCTCGAGGGCGACCACGACGTGCTCCTGGAGATCGACTGGCAGGGCGCCCTGCAGGTGCGAAAACTCTTCCCGGGCGTCGTCGGGATCTTCATCCTGCCCCCCTCGCTGGCCGAGCTTCGGCGCCGCCTCACGGCCCGCGGGAAGGACTCGAGCGAGGTCATCGAGCGCCGCATGGCGAGCGCCCGCGAAGAGATCTCGCATGTTCTTGAATTTGAATATATAATTGTCAATGAACACTTCGAGACGGCGTTGGCGGACCTGCAGGCGGTGGTCCGGGCGGCTCGTCTTTCCCGCGATCGGCGCCGGACACGGCTCGATCGCCTACTCGCAGAATTCAGGTAACGGAGCGACGCCATGGCCCGCATCACGGTCGACGACTGCATCAAGTACTTCCCCAACCGCTTCGAGCTCACCATCGCCGCGACCAACCGCGCGCGCCAGCTGGCGCTGGGCGCGGCCCCGCTCGTGGAAGCCAACAAGGACAAGCCCACCGTGATCGCGCTGCGCGAGATCGCCCTGGGCAAGGTGGGCGTGGAGCTGCTCAATCCCCCGGCGCCTACGCCGCCCGTCCTCTGACCTAGCCCATGTCCCTCCCCGGCGTCCACTCGGTCGCGGGGGGCCTCAAGGGCCCGGGCACGACGCCGCCCGGGCCGGACGCCGCCGAACTCTCGGCGGCCCTCGGCTACCTCAAGCCCGAGGACATCGCGCAGATCGAGGCGGCGTACGACGTCGCCCGCGCGGCCCACGCCGGGCAGTACCGCAAGAGCGGCGAGCCCTACATCACCCACCCGCTCGCGGTGGCGAAAATCCTCGCCGAGTGGCACCTCGACCCGCAGGCCCTCATGGCCGCGATCCTGCACGACGTCGTCGAGGACACGCCCACCACCAAGAGCGAGATCTCCAAGCGCTTCGGCAAGGCCGTCGCGGACCTGGTCGACGGCGTCTCGAAGATCGACCGCATCGAGTTCGCCACGCTCCAGCACGCGCAGGCCGAGAACTTCCGCAAGATGCTGCTCGCGATGGCCCGCGACGTGCGCGTGATCCTCATCAAGCTGGCCGACCGGCTGCACAACATGCGCACGCTGGACGCCGTCCACGCGGAGAAGCAGGAGCGCATCGCGAAGGAGACGCTCGAGATCTACGCGCCCATCGCGAACCGGCTGGGACTGAACGCCATCTACTACGAGCTGGAGGACCTGGGCTTCCGGTTCCTCCACCCCACGCGCTTCAAGGTGCTCGACAAGGCCCTCAAGAAGGCGCGCGGCAACCGGCGCGACGCCGTGGGCAAGCTCCAGGAGGCGATCCAGCAGCGGCTCAAGGAGTTCCGCGTCGAGGCGCAGGTGCACGGCCGCGAGAAGCACATCTCCTCCATCCACAAGAAGATGCAGGAGAAGAGCATCTCCTTCTCCGACGTCTTCGACATCTACGGCTTCCGCATCCTCGTGCCGGACGTGTCGGCGTGCTATCTCGCCCTGGGCGCGCTGCACACGATGTACAAGCCCATCCCCGGCAAGTTCAAGGACTACATCGCCATCCCGAAGGCGAACGGCTACCAGTCGCTGCACACCACGCTCTTCGGCCCCTTCGGCATGCCGGTGGAGGTGCAGATCCGCACGCCGGAGATGCACAAGGTGGCGGAGGCCGGGGTTGCCTCCCACTGGCTCTACAAGAGCGCGGAGGGCGGTGGCGGCAAGGACCTGCAGATGAAGACCCACCAGTGGCTGCAGTCGCTGCTGGAGATCCAGAGCGAGTCCGGCGACGCGCTGGAGTTCCTCGAGCACATCAAGGTGGACCTCTTCCCCGAGGAGGTCTACGTCTTCTCGCCCAAGGGCAAGATCTTCTCGCTGCCGCGCGGGGCGACGCCCATCGACTTCGCCTACGGCGTGCACACGGACGTGGGCAACCACTGCGTGTCGGCGCGCGTGAACGGCGAGACGGTGCCGCTCGGCACGGTGCTTCGCAACGGCGATCGCGTCGAGATCGTGACCGACCCGAACTCGCGCCCGAACCCCGTGTGGCTCTCGTACGTGGCCACCGGCAAGGCGCGCTCGCACATCCGGCACTACCTCAAGTCGATGCAGTCGACGGAGTCGGCGGAGGTGGGCGAGCTCCTGCTGGTGCAGGCGCTGCGCTCGCTGCACGCCAACCCGGACGAGGTCGGCGACGAGCACTGGAAGCGCTTCCACAAGGGCGACAGCTCGCGCTCGCGCGAGGAGGTGCTGGCCGACATCGGCCTGGGCAAGCGCCTGGCGGTGGTGGTGGCGAAGAAGCTCCTCGCGGCGCCCGAGGGCCCGCCGGAGGCCGGGCGCCGCCTCGACTCGATCACCATCCGCGGCACCGAGGGCCTCGCGGTGCAGTTCGCGCCGTGCTGCCGTCCCATCCCGGGCGACCCGATCATCGCGCAGATCAAGAAGGGGCAGGGCCTCGTCGTGCACACCCACGACTGCCCGTCCATCCATCCCTTCCACTTCGATCCCGAGAAGTGGGTCGACGTGCAGTGGGACGCGGCGCCCGGCCGGCTCTTCGACGTGAACGTGCGCCTCACGGCCGCCAACCAGCGCGGGGTGCTCGCGCGCCTGGCGGCGGAGATCTCCGAGGCCGACTCGAACATCGACCACATCGAGACCGAGGAGCGCGCCACCAGCGCCTACACGACGATCGTGTTCATGATCCAGGTCCGCAGCCGCATGCACCTGGCGCAGGTGTTCCGGCGCCTGCGCCGCATTCCCGAAGTCGTCCGCCTTTCGCGCCTGAAGAAGAAACCATGAAGACGCCCGTCGCCACGCCCGACGCCCCCGCGGCCATCGGCCCGTACTCGCAGGCCGTCCGCGCGGGCGACACCGTGTACCTCTCCGGCCAGATCCCGCTCGACCCGAAGACGATGCAGCTCGCGCAGGGCTTCGAGGCGCAGGTCGCCCGCGTCTTCGACAACCTCGCCGCCGTGTGCCGCGAGGCGGGCGGCAGCTTCGAGGACGTGGTGCGGGTGACGATCTACCTCACGGACCTGGGCAATTTCCCGAAGGTGAACGACGCCATGGCCGCCCGGTTCCCGCAGCCCTACCCCGCGCGCGTGACCGTGGGCGTCGCCTCGCTGCCGCGCGACGCGCAGGTGGAGATCGACGCGGTGATGCACTGTCCGGTCACCCGCGAGAGCCCGGGCGGCTGAGGCTTCCCGTGGCCGCCTCTCTCCCGGGCCCCGCCGCGGCCGAACCGCCCGCTCCCCGCGACGACCTCGTCGCGGGCCCCGCCATCCGCGAGAAGCTCGCGAAGCTGGGCATCGCCTCGAAGCTCGACCTCGCGCTGCACCTGCCGCTTCGCTACGAGGACGAGACGAAGCTCACGCCGCTCGCCGAGGCGGTGCCGGGCGAGCCGGTCCTGGTGGAGGCGGAAGTCGTCGAGTGCGAGGTGAAGTACCGCCCGCGGCGCACGCTCGTGGTGAGGCTCACCGACGGCGCGGACACGCTCTGGGCGCGCTTCCTCAACTTCTATCCCAGCCAGGTGAAGCAGATGGCGGTGGGCCGCCGGCTTCGCCTCTTCGGCGAGGTGCGCCCGGGCTTCTTCGGCGCGGAGATGGTCCACCCCAAGGTGCGCGTGGTGGGCGAGGACACGGCGCTGCCGCAGAGCCTCACGCCCGTGTATCCCACGACGGCGGGGCTCTCGCAGGCCAACCTGCGCGGGTTCATCGACCACGCGCTCGACACGCTGCTGCTGGACGACACGCTCGACGCGGCGCTCCTGAAGCGCCTGGCCCTCGGGCCCTTCCGCGAGAGCGTGCTGCTGCTGCACCGCCCGCCGCCGGACGCGGACCCGCGCTCGCTCTCCGAGCGCACGCACCCGGCCTGGCGGCGCCTCAAGTTCGACGAGCTTCTCGCGCAGCAGTTCGCGATGCGCATCGCCTACCGCGAGCGCCGCGGCAAGGCGGCCCCGCGCATGGCGGAGAAGCACACCCTCACCAGCGCGCTCGTGAAGTCGCTGCCCTTCGCCCTCACCCGCGCGCAGAAGCGGGCCTGGTCCACCATCGCCCACGACCTCGGCCAGCCGCACCCGATGCGCCGGCTGCTGCAGGGCGACGTGGGCAGCGGCAAGACGCTGGTCGCGGCCCTCGCGGCGCTGCAGGCCATCGAGAACGACTTCCAGGTGGCGCTCATGGCGCCCACCGAGATCCTGGCCGAGCAGCACTACCTCAAGCTGGCCCACTGGCTCGAGCCCCTCGGCGTGCGCGTGACGTGGCTCTCGGGCAGCCTCAAGGCGCGCGCGAAGAAGTCGGCCGTCGAGGCCATCGGGCGCGGCGAGACGCGCCTCGCCATCGGCACGCACGCCCTCTTCCAGGACGACGTCGCCTTCGACCGGCTGGGGCTCGCCATCGTCGACGAGCAGCACCGCTTCGGCGTGGCGCAGCGCCTCGCCCTGTCTTCAAAGGGCGCCGAGCCGCACCAGCTCATGATGAGCGCGACCCCCATCCCGCGAACCCTCTCGATGAGCTACTACGCGGACCTCGACGTGAGCGTGATCGACGAGCTGCCCCCCGGCCGCACGCCGGTGGTGACCAAGCTCGTGGACGAGTCGCGGCGCGACGAGGTGGTGGCGCGCGTGCGCGAGAGCTGCCGCGACGGCGCGCAGGCCTACTGGGTGTGCCCGCTCATCGAGGAGTCGGAGACGCTCCAGCTCAAGACGGCCCTCGAGACCTTCGAGACGCTCAAGACCACCTTCCCGGACCTCGCCGTGGGCCTGGTGCACGGGCGCATGAAGCCCGACGAGAAGGCCGAGGTGATGGCCGCGTTCAAGGCGAAGCGCGTGCAGCTGCTGGTGGCGACGACGGTGATCGAGGTGGGCGTGGACGTGCCCAATGCCTCGCTCATGGTGATCGAGCACGCCGAGCGCTTCGGCCTCGCGCAGCTGCACCAGCTGCGCGGCCGCGTGGGCCGCGGCGTCGCGAGGAGCCTCGCGATCCTCCTGTATCATCGGCCCCTCTCGGACACGGCCCGGGCGAGGCTCAAGATCATCTACGAGAACACCGACGGCTTCGAGATCGCGCGGCAGGACCTCCTGCTGCGCGGGCCGGGCGAATACCTCGGCGCGCGCCAGAGCGGCGCGCCCCTGCTGCGCTTCGCGGACCTGGAGCGCGACACCGACCTGATCGAGCTCGCGCGCGCCGTGGCCGACGAGATGATCGCCGCCCGCTCCCACGCGGTCGAGCGCCACCTCGACCGCTGGCTCGGCCACCGGCAGTTCTACCTCAAGGCATGAACCGATGGAGACGGCTCGCGCCGCCGCATACCGACCCGTGGCGCCCGTGGCTCGCGTGGCGCGGCTCGCTCACCTGGCGCATCCGCGAGCGGGAGCCGGACTTCCGCGTGTGCGTCGTGCGGCAGGGCCCGCGCGTGCCGAACGACGACGAGTGCCGGCAGCTCGGCCAGCCGGGGCACCGCCTGGCACTGGTGCGCGAGGTGCTCCTGCTCGCGAAGGGCGAGCCCGTGGTGCTCGCGCACTCGATCGCGGCGTGGCGGGACCTCTCGGGCGTCTGGCGCGGGCTGCGCGGCCTGGGCACGCGACCGCTGGCCGAGGCGCTCTTCACCGATCCGCTCGTGGCGCGCGGATCGCTGGAGTTCGTGCGGCTCGATTCGCGCCATCCCCTCTGGCGACGGGCGAGCGCGCTCGCGGGCCGGCCGCTTCCCGTCCTGCGGGCGCGGCGCTCGCGCTTCGTGAAGCGCGGCCGGCCGCTCCTGGTGACCGAGGTCTTCCTGCCATCGCTCATCGACCTGGGCTAGGGGAGAGGCCGTGAACGACGTCCTCGCGCGCCTCGATGCGTACGAGAAGCTCGTGCGCCTCGACAAGCCCGTCGGCATCCTGCTGCTGCTCTGGCCGACGCTCTGGGGCCTGTGGATCGCGGCGGACGGCGTGCCGGACTGGCGCGTACTCTGGGTGTTCGTGATGGGCACGATCCTCATGCGCTCGGCCGGCTGCGCCATCAACGACTACGCCGACCGCGACTTCGACGGGCAGGTGAAGCGGACGAAGGCGCGCCCCGTCGCCGCGGGCGACATCCATCCCGAGGAGGCGGTGGTCGTCGCGGCCGCGCTCGCGCTCTGCGCCTTCCTCATGGTCGTGTGGACGATGAACGCGCTCACGATCGGGCTCTCGGTGGCCGCGGGCGTCATCGCCGCGATCTACCCGTTCACCAAGCGCTTCCTCGCGGTGCCGCAGGCGTGGCTCGGGCACTGCTTCAGCTTCGGCATCCCCATGGCGTTCGCGGCCGTGACGAACGACGTGCCGCCGCTCGCGTGGGCCCTCTTCGGCGCGAACCTCTTCTGGGTGCTCGCCTACGACACCGAGTACGCGATGGTGGACCGCGACGACGACGTGAGGATCGGCATCAAGACCTCGGCGATCTTCTTCGGCCGGCACGACGTCGCGGCCGTGATGGCGTGCTACGCCCTCTTCGTCGGCGGCATGGCCGCCATCGGCATCTGGCAGGCGTGGAAGCTCGGCTACTTCGTCGGCCTGCTCGTGGCGCTCTCCATCGCCCTCCTGCACGGGGCGTGGATCCGCGGCCGCACGCGCGAGGGATGCTTCCGCGCCTTCCGCCACAACCACTGGATCGGCCTCGCGGTGTTCGCGGGCGTCGTCCTCGACCGACTCGACGGGAAGCCGCCCTTCGGCTGACCGTCGCCTTTCCGGAGCGTCCATGCAAGCCACCACGATCACCCTCGAGACCCAGGGCCCCGTCGGCGTCCTCACCCTCAACCGGCCGGAGAAGGCCAACGCGATGGAGGAGGCGATGTGGCACGAGCTTCGCGACGCGATGCGCCAGGCCGACGAAACGGACGCCATCCGCGTGGTAGTGCTGCGCGGCGCCGGGAAGCACTTCACCGCGGGGATCGACCTCGCGATGCTCGAGGGCCTCGCCGCCCGCCTGCGGGACGAGGACGGGGCGAGGAGCCGCGAGAAGCTGCGCCGCGTCATCCTCGACCTGCAGGACACCCTCACCGCCTTCGAGCGCTGCCGCAAGCCCGTCATCGCCGCGGTGCACGGCGCCTGCTACGGCGGCGGAATGGACCTCGTCACCGCCTGCGACCTGCGCTACTGCTCGGCCGACGCGAAGTTCTCCGTCAAGGAGATCGACGTGGGCATGACGGCGGACGTGGGCACGCTGCAGCGCCTGCCGCGGCTCGTCGGCGAGGGCATGGCGCGGGAGCTCGCCTACACCGGCCGCGCCGTGGACGGCGCCGAGGCGAAGGCCATCGGCCTCGTGAACCGCTGCTTCGACACGCCCGAGGCGCTCCTCGAGGGAGCGATGGCCATCGCCGGCGCCATCGCGGCCAAGTCGCCGCTCGCCATCCGCGGCTGCAAGGAGATGATCACCTACGCGCGCGACCACTCGGTGGCCGACGGCCTCAACTACATCGCCACCTGGAACGCCGCGATGCTGATGT
>CAZPLW010000076.1:0-17001 GCA_964587315.1 uncultured Lysobacter sp. | reverse complement strand
GTTGGCCTGGCGCATTTCTTCGACGCGCACCAGATAGCGGTCGTAGCAGTCGCCGTTGACGCCGATCGCGACATCGAAATCCATGCGGTCATACACTTCGTAGGGCTGCTTCTTGCGCAGGTCCCAGGCAATGCCTGAACCGCGCAGCATCGGACCGGTAAAGCCCAGCTGCAGCGCACGCTCCGGCGACACCACGCCGATGCCGACCGTCCTTTGCTTCCAGATCCGGTTGTCGGTCAGCAGCGTTTCGTATTCGTCGACGTAGGCCGGGAAACGCTGGGTGAAGTCATCGATGAAATCGAGCACCGAACCCTGGCGGTTTTCGTTCAACGCCTTGGTCGCCTTGTCGTTGTGGAGGCGCGTCGCGGTGTACTGCGGCATGGTGTCCGGCAGATCGCGGTAAACGCCGCCCGGACGGTAATAGGCCGCGTGCATGCGCGCGCCGGATACCGCCTCGTAAACGTCAAACAGGTCTTCGCGCTTGCTGAAGCAATACAGGAAGATGGTCATCGCGCCGATATCGAGACCGTGCGCGCCCAGCCACAGCAGGTGGTTCAGGATGCGCGTGATCTCGTCGAACATCACGCGGATGTACTGCGCGCGCTCCGGGACGTCGACGCCCACGAGCTTCTCGATCGCCATCACGTAGGCATGCTCGTTGGCCATCATCGACACGTAGTCCAGGCGGTCCATGTACGGGACGCTCTGCAGGTACGTGCGCGTCTCGGCGAGCTTCTCGGTGCCGCGGTGCAGCAGGCCGATGTGCGGGTCCGCGCGCTGCACGACCTCGCCGTCGAGCTCGAGCACCAGGCGCAGCACGCCGTGGGCCGCCGGGTGCTGCGGCCCGAAGTTCATGGTGTAGTTCTTGATCTCGGCCATGTCAGCGCTTCCCGCCCACGCCGTAGGAATCCTCGCGCACCACCCGCGGCACGATCTCGCGCGGCTCGATGGTCACGGGCTGGTAGACGACGCGGCGCTGCTCCGGGTCGTAGCGCATCTCCACGTGGCCGGAGATGGGAAAATCCTTGCGGAAGGGGTGCCCGACGAAGCCGTAGTCCGTGAGGATGCGGCGCAGGTCCGGGTGCCCGTCGAAGACCACGCCGTAGAGGTCGAAGGCCTCGCGCTCGAACCAGTTGGCCGAGGGCCAGACGTCGATTACGGAGGCAATGACCGGGAAGCCGTCGTCCTCGCAGAAGGCCTTCACGCGCAGGCGCCGGTTGCCTCCGATGGACAGCAGGTGCGTCACCACGGCGAAGCGCCGGCCCTCGCGCGGCGCCTCGGCATAGCCCTCGTAGTCCACCGCGCACAGGTCGATGAGGATCGTGAACCCGAGCGACGGGTCGGACTGGAGGATGCGCGAGGCCTCGAGCCAGTCGGAGGCCTTCACCTGCACGGTGAGCTCGCCCCGGTCGATGGCGACGCCGGCGAGCCTGTCGCCGAGCGCGGCGGCGACCGCTTCCTGGAGGGCCTGGAGGTTCGGGGTCATCGGTCAGCCGCGCCGGATGGTCTGCGTGCGCCGGATCTTGTTCTGCAGCTGGATCAGGCCGTAGAGCAGCGCTTCGGCCGTCGGCGGGCAGCCGGGGACGTACACGTCCACGGGCACGATGCGGTCGCAGCCGCGCACGACGGAATAGGAATAGTGGTAGTAGCCGCCGCCGTTGGCGCACGAGCCCATCGAGAGCACCCAGCGCGGCTCGGCCATCTGGTCGTACACCTTGCGCAGCGCCGGGGCCATCTTGTTGCACAGCGTGCCGGCGACGATCATCAGGTCCGACTGCCGCGGGCTCGGCCGGAAGACGATGCCGAAGCGGTCCAGGTCGTAGCGCGAGGCGCCCGCGTGCATCATCTCGACGGCGCAGCAGGCGAGGCCGAAGGTCATCGGCCAGAGGGAATTGGTGCGCGCCCAGTTGAGGACGTTGTCGACCTGGGTGATGACGAAGCCCTGGTCGGAGATGCCGCCTTCCTTGAGAGCGCTCACCTGGCCTCCGACGTGATCGCAGTGCCGAGTGCGCGAACAACGCGCCTCGCCTTGTTCGCATCCCCGCAAGAACGGCGGGGCCCCTGCTCAGCGGCTCGCCGCGTCAGTCCCATTCCAGCGCCCCTTTCTTCCACTCGTAGGCGAAGCCCACGACGAGGATGGCGAGGAAGATCATCATGGCCGTGAAGCCGAACCAGCCGATCTCCTGCAGCACGATGGCCCAGGGAAAGAGGAAGGCGATCTCGAGATCGAAGAGGATGAAGAGGATGGCCACGAGGTAGTAGCGCACGTCGAACTTCATTCGCGCGTCCTCGAAGGCCTCGAATCCGCATTCGTACGGGGAGAGCTTCTCGGCATCCGGGCTGCCCACGCCGGTGAGCTTCGTGAGCACGCCGCTCGCCACGAGGGCGCCAATGCCGACGGCGCAGCCGACGACAAGGAAGAGCAGGACGGGAAAATAGTTCTCCAGCATGGCCCTGGCGCGAAGAGGATGTTCCCTTGCCGGAACGCCCGGCGATGCATCAACCCGAATGGTGCGGTCGGAGAGACTCGAACTCTCACGCCTTTCGGCACTGCCCCCTCAAGACAGCGTGTCTACCAATTCCACCACGACCGCATTGGGTACCGCAGGTGCTGCGAGGCGCTACTTCGGGATCTCCGTGGACTTCGCGGGATCCCCCGACGGTGCGGGCGCCGAGGGAGCGGGCGCCGCCGGTTTGCTGTCGGTCTTCTTGCCCGTCGTCTCCAGCGTCTGCGTGACGCCGCCGGACTTCGACTGGGTGGCCGAGAAATAGGTGAGCCCGAGGCTCGTCGCGAAGAACACGGCGGCGAGGCCGGCCGTGGAGCGCGAAAGGAAGTTGGCGGCGCCGGCGGAGCCGAAGAGGCTGCCGGCCGAGCCGCTGCCGAAGGCCGCGCCCATGTCGGCGCCCTTGCCGTGCTGCAGGAGGACCAGCACGACGATCGCGACCGCCGCCAGCACGTGGAACACAATGATCAGAGTGTGCATCGCTACCCTTTGCGGGCGCCTGCCGCTCGGCAGATCGCCACGAATTCTTCAGCCACCAGCGACGCCCCGCCGATCAGACCGCCATCGACGTCCGGCATCGCGAACAATTCCGCCGCGTTCGCCGCCTTGACGCTGCCTCCGTAGAGGATCGGCAGCGCCGAGGCAACCCTTCCATCCTTGCCGGCCACCCGCCCCCGCAGGAACGCGTGGGCCGACTGGGCCTGCTCCGCCGTGGCGGTCCTCCCCGTTCCGATGGCCCACACCGGCTCGTAAGCCAGGAGGGCCCCGTCCAGGGCCGCGGCGCCCTGCTTCTCCAGCACCGCGCCCAGCTGCCGGGCGAGGACCTCCTCGGTCACGCCCCGCTCTCTTTCCTCGAGCGTCTCGCCCACGCACAGGATGGCCGTGAGCCCCGCCCGCCGGGCCGCCGCGAATTTCTCCGCCACGACCGCATCGCCGTCGCCGAAAATCGTCCGCCGCTCCGAGTGGCCCACGATCGCGTAGGTGCACCCGAACTCCGCGAGCATTCCCCCGGAAACGTCACCGGTGTAGGCGCCCTTGTCGAACCGGCTGCAATCCTGCCCGCCCCATTCGACACCCGACCCGGCCAGCAAGTCCTTGACCTGCGCCAGGTACGGGTACGGCACACATACCCCGAACCGGCAACCGGCGGTTTTCGGAACCGCCGCCCTGATCGCCTTGAGGAGGGTTTCGTTGGCGGAAAGGCTGCCGTTGAGCTTCCAGTTCCCGACGACGTGTCCGATCCGCATTTCGCGCCCCTCAAAACCGAAGGATTTTACCGCGTTGCACCACCCAGGGTCAATTTTGCCGGGTCCCGGGTTCGGGCGCCGCGCCCATCGCGCCGCCTCATCCTTGACGGGCGAGTCGTTATTTCGATATTCTTCGAAATATGAAACCACAAGACGCCGTCGCCTCTCTCGCCGCGCTCGCCCAGGAAACCCGGCTGGCCATCTTCCGGCTCCTGGTCCAGGCGGGTCCGGAGGGACTCGCGGCCGGCGTCATCGCGGAAAGGCTGGCCGTGAGCCCCGCGACGCTGTCCTTCCACCTCAAGGAACTGGCGAGGGCCGGGCTCGTCACGCCGCGAAACGCGGCGCGCTTCATCTATTACTCGGCCAACTTCGAGCGCATGGCCGCGCTCATGACCTACCTCACCCAGCACTGCTGCCGGGGCATGCCGGGCGAATGCCTCTCGACCGTCGAGACCGCGCTCGCCGCCTGCTGCGACCGGCCGCCCACCGAAAGGAAATGACATGAAGCGATTCCACGTGCACGTCCGCGTCGCCGACCTCGCCGGAAGCATCCGTTTCTACTCCCGGCTCTTCGGCGCGCCGCCCAGCGTCGAGAAGCCCGACTACGCCAAGTGGATGGTCGAGGATCCGCGGATCAATTTCGCCATCTCGAAGCGAGGCGATGCGGCCCCGGGCATCGACCACCTGGGCTTCCAGGTCGATTCCGACGAGGAACTGGGCGCGATGCGCGCGGCCGTCGACCGCGCCGCGATGCCCGTGCACGAGGAACGCGGCGTGTCCTGTTGCTACGCGAAGTCCGACAAGCACTGGGTGACCGATCCGCAGGGCGTGGCGTGGGAGACCTACCGCACCCTCGACACGGTGCCGACCTACCATGGGGACGCCGCGCAGGCGCCCGCCTGCTGCGCCCCGAAGGCCGACGCGACGCCGGCCGCGCGCGCCTGCTGCGGCTGAGCGCCCGATGGCAAGCCGGCCGCTCAACCTGCTGTTCCTCTGCACCCACAACTCCGCCCGCTCCGTGCTGGCGGAGGCGATCGCCTCGCGCATCGACCCGGCCCGCTTCCGAGGCTTCAGCGCCGGGAGCTACCCGTCCGGGCGCGTGAACCCCTTCGCGATCGAACTGCTTGCCAGAAACGGTTACCCCGTGGAGGGCCTTCGCAGCAAGAACTGGGACGAGTTCGCGGCGCCGGGCGCGCCGCCGCTCGACTTCATCTTCACCGTCTGCGACAACGCGGCGGGCGAGGCCTGCCCCGTGTGGCCGGGAAGGCCGGTGACGGCCCACTGGGGCATTCCCGATCCGGCCGCCGTGGAAGGCAGCGATGACGACAAGCGGCGCGCCTTCCGGGATGCCTTCGTCACCCTGAAGCGGCGCATCGAACTCTTCGCGAGCCTCCCGCTCGGGAAGCTCGACTCCCTCGCCCTCCAGGAGCGGCTGGGCAGCATCGGCCGGCAATGAGCGCGCCGGCCATCGGCTACTTCGAGCGGTACCTCACGCTCTGGGTGGCCCTGTGCATCGCGACCGGCATCGCGCTCGGCCGGCTCTTTCCCGGCGCCTTCGCCGCCATCGGCGCGCTCGAGGTCGCGAAGGTGAACCTGCCGGTCGGCGCGCTCATCTGGGTGATGATCGTGCCGATGCTGCTCAAGATCGACTTCGCCGCGCTCGGGCAGGTGAAGGCGCACGTGCGCGGCATCGGCGTCACGCTCTTCGTGAACTGGGCCGTGAAGCCCTTCTCGATGGCACTCCTCGCCTGGGTCTTCGTGCGACACCTCTTCGCGCCGTACCTGCCGGCGCAGCAGCTCGACAGCTACGTCGCGGGGCTCATCCTGCTCGCGGCCGCGCCGTGCACGGCGATGGTCTTCGTGTGGAGCGAGCTCTGCCGCGGCAATCCCTACTTCACGCTCTCGCAGGTGGCGCTCAACGATTCGCTCATGATCGTGCTCTTCGCGCCGATCGTCGCGCTGCTGCTGGGCCTGTCGAGCATCACGGTGCCGTGGGACACGCTCTTCACCTCCGTCGTGCTCTACGTCGCGGTGCCGGTCGCCCTCGCGCAGGTCTGGCGCCGCGCGCTGCTCGCGAAGGGCGCCGGGACCTACGAGGCGACGCTCCGGCGCATCGGCCCCTTCTCCATCGCCGCGCTCCTCGCCACGATCGTGCTGCTCTTCGGCTTCCAGGGCGAGGCCATCCTGCGCGAGCCGCTCGTCATCGCGCTGCTCGCGGTGCCGATCCTGCTGCAGGTCTTCTTCAACGCGGGCCTCGCCTACCTGCTCAACCGCCGTCTCGGCGTCGCGCACGAGGTGGCGGGACCCTCCTGCCTCATCGGCGCCAGCAATTTCTTCGAGCTGGCGGTGGCCGCCGCGATCACGCTCTTCGGGCTCGACTCCGGCGCGGCGCTCGCGACCGTGGTGGGCGTGCTCATCGAGGTGCCGGCGATGCTGCTCGTCGTGAGGATCGTGAACGCGAGCAAGGGGTGGTACGAAGCGCGCGGGACCTGACGGACCCGGCATGCGCGTCGGCTCGACCCCGCGACCGGGCGCGGCTATCCTGATCGCGGCATGAACGATTCGACGCCCTCCTCGCCGCCGCCGAACCCGCTCAAGGGCAGGACCGGCCTCACCCGTCTCGTGAACGCGTTCTTCTATTCGCTCGCCGGGCTGCGCGCGGCGTGGCGCCACGAGAGCGCGTTCCGGCAGGAGGTCGCCCTGGCCGTCGTGCTGCTGCCCATCGCCTTCGCCGTGCCGATGCCCGGCGTGGAGCGCGCCCTGCTCGCCGCCAGCGTGCTCCTGGTGATCGTGGTCGAGCTGCTCAACTCGGCCGTGGAGAGCGTGGTCGACCGGATTTCTGCCGAGCACCATCCCCTGTCGGGCCGCGCGAAGGACATCGGCAGCGCCGCGGTGCTGGTCGCCCTGGTCCTCCTGGGCGTGGTGTGGGCCTGCGTGCTGCCGGCCCGGGTCATGCCGCTCTTCTGACGCGAGGCTCGTTCACGCCGCACGGCCGAGGATGTGGCGCGCGAACCGGGCGTCGAGGCGGTCCATGGCGAGCAGCACGGGCACGTCCGCGCAACCGAACTGCGGATCCCACGCGGGTTCGCCGCAGACCCGGGCACCGAGGCCGAGGTAGCCGCGCAACAACGGTGGCACGGGCGCCGCGCCCTCGGGCTCGAGGCGATCGAGCGGAAGGGGCCGGCGCGGCGCGACGCGAAACGCCTCCGGCGCGAGGCCGTCGAGGGCGAGGCGCCGGAAGACCGCCGCCGCCGATCGGCCGCCCTGCCCCAGGCCGATGCTCGCGCTGCCGACCAGATAGCCGTAGCCGCGCTCGAGCGCATGGCGGGCGAGCGCCGACCACAGCAGCAGCATCACGACACCCGAACGATGCGCCGGCTCGACGCACGTGCGCCCGACTTCCGCCATGCGCGGCCTGAGCGCCTGCAGGCGCGTGAAGTCGAACGCCGACTCGGAGTAGTACCCGCCGGCGCGCGCCGCCCCTTCCGGCGGGAGCACGCGGTAAGTCCCGACCACCCGCCCGCCGACCGCCTCGCGGACGACGAGGTGGTCGCAGAACGCATCGTAGCGGTCCGCGTCGATCCCGTCGGGCGCGTCGGCCACGCACGCGCCGAATTCCTGCACGAAGACGCGATGGCGCAGGCGCTGCGCCTCCTCGACGAGCATGCCGTCGCGAACGAGGGCGACCCGGTAGCGGGAGGTTTCGGCGGCGAATCGGGGACGGGCGGTCATCGGGAATCCTCGGGGAGCGGGGGACGCACCCAAGGTATCGACCGCCGGTTTCGGCGCCGTGACGGGATTGCGAAGGATTGCTGACGACGGGGCGAGCGGCGCGGAGCGCCCCCCGAAGCTAGCCGAAGCGACCGGTGATGTAATCCTCGGTCTCTTTCCGGGTGGGCTTCAGGAAGATCCGGTCGGTCTCGCCGAACTCGACCAGGTCGCCCAGGTACATGTAGGCCGTGTAGTCGGAAACGCGCGCCGCCTGCTGCATGTTGTGCGTGACGATGACGATGGTGAAGTCGTCGGCCAGGTCGGAGATGAGCTCCTCGATCTTGAGCGTCGAGATCGGGTCGAGGGCGGAGGTCGGCTCGTCGAGCAGGAGCACCTGCGGCTTCACCGCGATGCCGCGCGCGATGCACAGGCGCTGCTGCTGGCCGCCCGAGAGGCTCATGCCCGACTGGCCCAGCTTGTCCTTCACCTCGCCCCACAGCGCCGCCTTCTTGAGCGCCCACTCGACGCGCTCGTCCATCTGCCCGCGCGGGAGCCGCTCGTGAAGGCGCACGCCGAAGGCGATGTTGTCGTAGATCGACATCGGGAACGGCGTGGGCTTCTGGAACACCATCCCCACCTTGGCGCGCAGGTCGTAGATGTCCGTGCCGCGCTCGAGGATGTTCTTCCCGCCCAGCAGGAGCTCACCCTCGGCCCGCTGCTCCGGGTAGAGGTCGTACATCCGGTTGATGGTGCGCAGGAGCGTCGACTTGCCGCACCCCGAGGGCCCGATGAACGCCGTGACCTGGCGACGGTAGATCTCGAGGTTGATGTTCTTGAGCGCGTGGAACTTCCCGTAATAGAAGTCGAACTTCCGGAAGAGGACCTCGGTGGCGAAGGCCGGGGCGGCGGCTTCCTGGGTGAGGGCGTTCATGTCGGGCTCCGGTCAGCGCTTCTCGTGGAAGAGCACGCGCGCCGCGACGTTGATCGCGAGCACGCCGAGGGTGATGAGGAAGACGCCCGCCCAGGCGAGGCTCTGCCAGTCGGTGAACGGGCTCATGGCGAACTTGAAGATGGTGACCGGGAGGTTCGCCATCGGCTCGTTCAGGTTCAGGCTCCAGAACTGGTTCGAGAGCGAGGTGAAGAGCAGCGGTGCCGTCTCTCCCGCGATGCGCGCCACCGCGAGCAGGATGCCGGTGATGATCCCGGCCTTGGAGGCCCGGATCGTCACCTTGAGGATCACCTCCCACTTGCGCGCACCCAGGGCGTACACCGCCTCGCGCAGGCTGTTGGGCACGAGCAGCAGCATGTTCTCGGTCGTGCGCACGACCACCGGGATCACGATGAGGGCGAGCGCGAGCACGCCGGCGAAGCCCGAGAAGCCGCCCACCTGGGCCACGTAGACGGCATAGATGAACAGGCCGATCACGATCGACGGCGCCGAGAGGAGCACGTCGTTGATGAAGCGCGTGACGTGGCCAAGGCCGGTGCGCTGGCCGTATTCGGCCAGGTAGACCCCCGACAGGATGCCGATCGGGGTGCCGATCGCCGTCGCGAGCCCGACCATGATGGCGCTCCCCGCGATGGCGTTCGCGAGGCCCCCCGGCTCCTTCGCCCCCGGCGGCGGCGTCATCTTCGTGAGCAGGTCCCAGGAGAGTCCCGAGACGCCCAGCTCGACCACGGTCCAGAGGATCCACATCAGCCAGAAGATGCCGAATGCCATCGCCGCAAGCGAGAGCGTGAGGGCGACCCGGTTCACGAAGTAGCGGCGCTGGTGCAGGCTCACGGCGGCGGCGCCTAGGTCTGGCTGCCCTCGCCCTTCGAGAGCCGCATGAGCAGCAGCTTCGAGAACGCGAGGACGAAGAAGGTGATGATGAAGAGGATGAGGCCCAGCTCGATGAGCGCCGCGGTGTGCAGGCCCGGCGAGGCCTCGCCGAACTCGTTGGCGAGGGCCGAGGTGATGCTGTTGCCCGGCTCGAAGAGCGAGGACGAGTTGAGGAAGTTCGTGTTGCCGATCACGAAGGTCACGGCCATGGTCTCGCCGAGCGCGCGGCCCAGACCGAGCATCACGCTGCCGATGGCGCCCACCTTGGTGTAGGGGAGCACCACGTTCCACACGACCTCCCACGTCGTCGCACCCACCCCGTAGGCCGATTCCTTGAGCATCGCGGGCGTCACCTCGAAGACGTCGCGCATCACCGACGCGATGAACGGGATGATCATGATCGCGAGGATCACGCCCGCGCAGAGCAGGCCGATGCCGATGGGCGGGCCGGCGAAGAGCTTGCCCACGACCGGCACGTTGCCGAGCGTCGCGCCGAGGAACGGCTGGACGTACTTCGAGAAGATGGGCGCGAAGACCAGCAGGCCCCACATGCCGTAGACGATCGACGGGATGCCCGCCAGCAGCTCGATGGCCGTGCCGAGCGGGCGGCGCAGCCAGGCCGGCGAGAGCTCCGTGAGGAAGATCGCGATGCCGAAGCTGACGGGCACCGCGATGACGAGCGCGATGATCGAGGTGACGATCGTGCCGTAGATCGGGATGAGCGCGCCGAATTTCTCGGCCGGCGGGTTCCAGTCGCTCGACCAGATGAAGGGAACGCCGTACTTCTGGATCGACGGCCACGCGGCGTAGACCAGCGAGACGATGATCCCCGCGAGCATCGCCAGCGCGATCAGGGCGAACGCGCGCGTGAGGTTGAAGAAGATCGTGTCGCCCAGCGTGGACGACCCGCCCTTCGGGGGCTTGTTCGGAGGCACGACCGCCATTCTGCCATTTCCCAGGGCGTCGCCGCCCGAGGGCATGGCGCCGGCGGTCGTGCTCATGGGCGCGTGCCTGCCCGGGTCACTTCGGGGCGTAGACGGGCTTGCCGGAGGCGTCCTTGATGTTGGCCCAGGCCGCCAGGATCTGCTTCTTCACGTCGTCCGGAAACGCCACGTAGTCCAGCTCGTCGGCCATCTTGTTGCCGTTCTTGTAGGCCCATTCGAAGAACTTGAGCGCCTCGGCCGCCTGCGCGGGCTTGTCCTGCTTGAGGTGCATCAGGATGAAAGTCGCGCCGGTGATGGGCCAGGCGTCCTTGCCGGGCTGTTCGGTGAGGATGACGCCGAAGCTCTGCTTCGCCCAATCGGCGCCGGCCGCGGCCGCCTTGAACGTGAGGTCGTCGGGCTGGACGTACTGGCCGGCCTGGTTGCGCATGGCCGCGTGCGTCAGCTTGTTCTGCTTCGCGTAGGCGTACTCGACGTAGCCGATGGCGCCGGGGATGCGCTGCACGAAGGCGGAGACGCCTTCGTTCCCCTTGCCGCCCAGGCCCAGGGGCCACTGCACGGCGGTGCCGAAGCCCACCTTCTCCTTCCACTCGGCATTCACCTTCGAGAGGTAGTTCGAGAAGATGAACGTGGTGCCGGAACCGTCGGCGCGGCGGACCACCGCGATCGCCTGGTCGGGCAGCGTCACGCCCGGGTTCAGCTCGGTGATCGCCTTCTCGTTCCACTTCGCGATCTTGCCCAGGTAGATGTCGCCCAGCACCTGGCCCGTGAGCTTGAGCTGGCCGGGCTGCAGGCCCGCCACGTTCACCACCGGCACGACGCCGCCGATGACGGTCGGGAACTGCATGAGGCCGTTCTTCTGGAGGTCCTCGGGCGACATCACGCCGTCGGACGCGCCGAAGTCGACGGTCTTCGCGGTGATCTGCTTGATGCCGCCGCCCGAGCCGATGGACTGGTAGTTGAGCTTGTTGCCGGTGGCCTTCTGGTACGCGTCGGCCCACTTGGCATAGATCGGGGCCGGGAAAGAGGCGCCGGCGCCGGTGATCTCGGCCGCGAGGGCGGGGACGGTCGCCAGGGCGAGCGCGGCGGCGATCGCGAACTTCTTGATCGTGGGGGTCATGGGCATTTCCAGGGAAAGTGAGGGAAGGGATTCCAGATGGGCGAGTCTATGCACGGGCCATGACAGTTCCATGACACGGGACCCGCCGCCCGGTCCCGGCGGGGCGATAATCCTCCCCATGGCGACCATCCTCGTCCGCGGCACCGGCGACATCGGCTCGGCGGTGGCGCACGCCCTGCACCTCGCCGGTCACGGCGTCGTCCTGCAGGACGATCCGCGCCCCGCGCATCCGCGCCGCGGGATGGCCTTCACCGATGCCCTGTTCGAGGGATCGGCCACGCTCGAGTCGATCCTCGCCAAGCGGGCGGCCTCGCCCGCCGACCTTCCGCCGATGATCGCGTGCGGCCGGGCGCTGCCCGTGAGCGACCTGCCGTTCGAGAAGACGCTGCGCATGGTGGAGCCCGACGTCCTCGTCGAGGCGCGCATGCGCAAGCACGACGACGCCGCGCCGATCCGCGGACTCGCCCCGCTCACGATCGGGCTGGGCCCGGGCTTCGTCGCCGGCGGCAACGCGGATGTCGTCGTCGAGACGGTCTGGGGAGAGAGCCTGGGACGCCCGATCCGCTCGGGCGCGGCCCGCGAGTACGGTGGCGAGCCCCGGGACCTGGGTGGCCACGGGCGCGAGCGCTTCGTCTATGCGCCGGCGCAGGGGTTCTTCCGCACGCCGCTCGCCATCGGCGGGATGGTCGTCCAGGGACAGGTCGTCGCGCGCATCGGGTCGCTCGCGATCCTGGCGCCCTTCGCGGGCGTGCTGCGCGGCCTCACGCACGACGCCGCGCTGGTCGCCGTCGGCACGAAGATCGTGGAAGTGGACGCGAGGGCCGATCCGCGGGCGGCCTTCGGCATCGGCGAGCGCCCACGGCGCATCGCCCGGGGCGTGCTCGAGGCGATCGCGGGAAGCCCTTAGCTAGGCGGCCCGGCGGACGGCCTCGGCGATGGTGTCGGCCAGGGACCTGACGCGCGCCGGATCCTCGCCCTCGACCATCACGCGGATGACCGGCTCCGTGCCGGAGGGACGCAGCAGCACGCGTCCTCGCCCGGCCAGGGCCGCCTCCGCCGCGCCCACCGCCCGCACCACGCCCGGGAGGTTCACCACGTCCTTGCGCTCCGCGAGCTTCACGTTCACCAGGACCTGCGGCAGCAGCACGAGATCGCGCGTGAAATCCGACAGCGACTGGCCGGCGGCCACCAGGGCCTCCAGCACCTGCAGCGCCGAGATGACGGCATCGCCCGTGGAGTGGCAATCGAGCGCGAGGATGTGGCCCGAGTTCTCGCCGCCGCATTCCCAGCCGCGCTCGTGCAGCATCTCGAGGACATACCGGTCGCCGACCTTGGCGCGCGCGAAGGCGATGCCCAGCTCGCCCAGGCGCCGCTCCAGCGCGAAATTGGTCATGAGCGTGCCGGCGACGCCGCCGCGCAGGCGCCCGGCCTCGTGGCGGTGCTTCACGATCGCGTAGAGGAGCTGGTCGCCGTCGAAGAGCGTGCCGTCGCGGTCGGCCATGGCGAGGCGGTCGCCGTCGCCGTCGAACGCGATCCCGTAGTCGGCGCCGTGCTCGACGACGGCCTTGGCCATCGTGCCCGGATGCGTGGCGCCCACGCGCTCGTTGATGTTGACGCCGTTCGGGTGGTTGCCGATGGCGATCACCTCCGCGCCGAGTTCCTCGAAGACGCGCGGGCCCAGGCGGTAGCACGCGCCGTGCGCGCAGTCGATCACGAGCTTGAGGCCGCGCAGCGTGCGGTGCTTGGCGAAGGTGCCCTTGCAGAACTCCATGTACCGGCCTTCGCCGTCGTGCACGCGCACCGCCTTGCCGAGCTGCGCCGAGGGCCGGCACGCGACCGGGCTCTCCATCATGGACTCGATCTCGCTCTCGACGGAGTCGGGGAGCTTGAGGCCCTCGGCCGAGAAGAACTTGATCCCGTTGTCCTCGAAGGGATTGTGCGAGGCGGAGATCATGATGCCGGCCGACAGCCGCAGCGCGCGGGTGAGGAAGGCGACGCCCGGCGTGGGCATGGGGCCGGACAGGAGGGTGTCCACCCCCGCGGCCGAGAGGCCCGACTCGAGGGCCGACTCGAGCATGTAGCCGGAGATGCGCGTGTCCTTGCCGACGAGCACGGCCGGGCGATCGCGGTGGGGCGAGGCGATGTCGGCGCGCGAGAGCACGCGGCCCGCCGCGTAGCCCAGCCTCAGCACGAATTCGGGAGTGATCGGCGCGTCGCCCACGCGCCCGCGGATGCCGTCGGTGCCGAAATACTGTCGCTTCACGGGGGGTCTTTCCTGGGAGGTCGCCTACCGCAGCGCGGCCCAGACCTTGAGCGCGTCCACCGTCGGCTTCACGTCGTGCACGCGCACGAGCCTGGCGCCATTTTGCACCGCAGCAAGGGCGGCCGCAACGGCGGCGATGAGACCAAGGTCCCGGGTCACAAGTCCCATGCCACGCCCGCACCGTGACCCAAGTCAACCGGGACGCGGAGGCCGATTCCAGAATGACCCTGACATTCCCGTCCACCAAGGAGGCGAACGATGAAACGGTTGATTCTCGCGGCGGCGATCGGCACCCTGGCCGTGGCACCTGCGTGCGTTTCCGCCAAGGTGATGGGCGTGGACACGCACAAGCTCGGCAACATCTGCGACGTCGAATTCGTGAAGTCCCGCGTCGGCGATCCCGGCTGGGTGATCCTCGACGGCCGCACGGCCGGCGAGTACCAGGGCGGCCACATCCCGCGCGCGGTCACCTACGGCAAGCCCGTGGTCACGACGCTCAAGCACCCCGCCGACGGCCGGGTCGTCGCGATCGCGAGCGCCGAGAAGCTGCTCGGGCAGATCGGCGTCGACAACGACAAGGGACTCGTGATCTACGGGGAAAAGGGCGACTACCACGTCGCGATCGAGCAGTATCCGCTCTATCTCGGGGTCAGGGACTTCTGCTTCCTCGACGGCGGCTACGAGGCCTGGGTCGCGGCCGGGCTGCCGGTGTCGACGACGCCGGAAACGCCGAAGGCGACCACCTTCCGCGCGAACGTCACGAACCCCGCGCTCTACTACTCCACCAAGGACCTGATCCCGATCGTCGAGAAGGGCGCGCCGGGCATCGTGTTCGTCGATACGCGTTCAGCCAGGGAATACAACGCCGAGGAGAACACCGTGATTCGCGGGGGGCGCATCCCCGGCGCCATTCACGTCGACGTCAAGGCAAATCTCGATCCGAAGACGGGGCTCATGCTGTCGCTCGACCAGCTCGCGAAGGTCTACGCCGGCGTTCCGAAGGACAAGACGGTCGTGCTCTATTGCCACCGCGGCTGCCGGACGGGCTTCGCCTTCTACGCGCTGAACGCCCTGGGATATCCCGACGTCCGCATCTACGAGGACGGGTTCGTCGTCTGGGGCAACCGATTCGACACGCCCGTCGAGAACGAGCACTACTTCAACCTGCGCCCGTTCGCCAACCGGATCGCCGCGCTCGAGAAGGAAAACGAGGAGTTGCTGGAGCGACTCGCGGCGATCGAGGCCCGCCTGCCGAAGGTGACGCCGAAGCCGAAGGCGGCCAAGTAACGCCGCGGCCCGCCGGGAGGCCGGCTACCGCAGCGCGGCCCAGACCTTGAGCGCGTCCACCGTCGGCTTCACGTCGTGCACGCGCACGATCAAGGCGCCGTTTCGTACCGCGGCGAGGGCGGCCGCGATGCTTCCGGCCGTCCGCTCCGCCGGCGGCTGCCCCGTGATCTCGCCGATCATGCGCTTGCGCGACAGCCCCGCGAGCACCGGGTAGCCCAGCGCAGCGATCGTGGCGAGGCCCTTCACGAGCGCCACGTTGTGCGCGAGGTTCTTGCCGAAGCCGAAGCCCGGGTCGAGCACGAGCCGGTCCCGGCGCACGCCCGCGGCCTCGAGCGCGCGCGCCCTCTCGGCGAGGAAGTCGCGCACTTCCGCGACCACGTCGACGTAACGCGGATCGGCCTGCATCGTCTCCGGCGTGCCCCGCATGTGCATGGCGCAGATCGCGACGCCGCTCGCCGCGGCCGCCTGCGCCGCGCCGGGCGCGCGCATGCCGTTCACGTCGTTCAGCATCGCGCAGCCCGCCCCGGCCGCCGCACGCATCACTTCGGGCTTCATCGTGTCCACGGACACGGCGATGCCCTTCGCCGCGAGGGCGCGCACCACGGGGAGCACGCGCGCGAGCTCGTCCTCCAGCGCGACCGGCGCGGCGCCCGGGCGGGTGGATTCGCCGCCGACGTCCACGAGGTCCGCGCCTTCGGCGGCCAGCCGCTCGCCGTGCGCGACGGCCTTCGCGGGATCGAGGAAGCGGCCGCCATCGGAGAACGAGTCGGCGGTGACGTTCACGATCCCCATCACGAGGGGACGATCGAGCGCGAAGCGGCGCGAGCCGCAGTCGAGGAAGGCGTTCACCAGAAGAAAGGGGTGGCGCGAGGCCACCCCTTCGGAGCGTTCACCGGACGCAAGCGGCGCGTCAGGCGCTTTCGGCCGGCGAGGCGTGGGACGGGGGATCCGTCACCTTGCTGCCGCCGTCGCCGGGCGGCGTGCCCGGGCGGGAGGAGGCGACCGGCTTGGGCGGCCTCGGGGGCTTGCCGGCCATGATGTCGTCGATCTGCTCGGCGTCGATGGTCTCCCACTCGAGCAGCGCCTTCGTCATCGCCTCGACCTTGTCGCGGTTGTCGGAGAGGAGCTTGCGCGCGAGCGAGTACTGCTCGTCGATGATGCGGCGGATCTCCTTGTCGACCTTCTCCATCGTCTCGTCGGAGATGGCCTGGTGCGTCGTGACCGAGCGGCCGAGGAAGACCTCGCCCTCGTTCTCGCTGTAGACCATGGGGCCGAGGACATCGGACATGCCCCACTCGGTCACCATGCGGCGCGCCATCTCGGTCGCGCGCTTGAAGTCGTTCGAGGCGCCCGTGGTCATCTGGTTCATGAAGAGCTCCTCGGCGATGCGGCCCCCGAAGAGCACGGCGATGTTGTTGAGCAGGTAGCCGCGGTCGTAGCTGTAGCGGTCCTGCTCGGGCAGCTGCACGGTCACGCCGAGGGCGCGGCCGCGCGGGATGATGGTGACCTTGTGCACCGGGTCCGTCCGGGGCAGCAGCTTCGCGACGATGGCGTGGCCGGACTCGTGGTACGCCGTGTTGCGGCGCTCCTCCTCGGGCATGACCATGGAGCGGCGTTCGGTGCCCATGATGATCTTGTCCTTGGCGCGCTCGAAGTCCTCCATGTCCACCAGGCGCTTGGAGCCGCGCGCGGCGAAGAGCGCGGCCTCGTTCACGAGGTTGGCGAGGTCGGCGCCGGAGAAGCCCGGGCAGCCGCGCGCGATGACGGACGCGTCCACGTCCGGCGCGATCGGCACCTTGCGCATGTGCACGAGGAGGATCTGCTCGCGGCCGCGGATGTCCGGCAGCGGCACCACCACCTGGCGGTCGAAGCGGCCCGGGCGCATGAGCGCCGGGTCCAGCACGTCCGGGCGGTTCGTGGCGGCGATGACGATGACGCCCGAGTTGCCCTCGAAGCCGTCCATCTCGACCAGGAGCTGGTTCAGCGTCTGCTCGCGCTCGTCGTTGCCGCCGCCCAGGCCCGCGCCGCGCTGGCGGCCGACCGCGTCGATCTCGTCGATGAACACGATGCAGGGCGCGTTCTTCTTGGCCTGCTCGAACATGTCGC
>CAZPLW010000075.1:0-17050 GCA_964587315.1 uncultured Lysobacter sp. | reverse complement strand
ACGAAGGCGACGACGCCGTGCCCACGCTCACCGAGCTCATCGCGCCGGGGCAGCGCGCCGCGCCGCCCGAGCCGCCGCCGAGCGACGCCTTCACCCGCGAGATCGTCGCGGAAGTGGTGGCGGAAGTCGAAGCGCGGCTCGCCCGCGACCTCGAGCGCCGCCTCACGCAGCACCTGGTCGCCGAAGTGCAGGCCGCGGTCGTCGCGGCGCTGGGCGACCTGCGGCAGGACGTCGCCAACGCCGTCGGCGACGCGGTCGCCGAAGCCCTCTCCCGCCGCCCCCCGCGCTAGCGGATCACGCCACGAAAGACCCGCCGGCCCCGACCGGCGAACCGGAACGCCATGGAACTCGCCAAAAGCTTCGACCCCCACGCCATCGAGTCGCGCTGGTACCCCCACTGGGAATCGCGCGGCTGGTTCAAGGCCACGTTCGACCCCGCGCGCCCCTCGTTCTCGATCCAGCTGCCGCCGCCCAACGTCACGGGCACGCTGCACATGGGCCACGCCTTCCAGCAGACGCTCATGGACGTGCTCACGCGCTGGCATCGCATGAAGGGCTTCAACGTCCTCTGGCAGCCCGGGACGGACCACGCCGGCATCGCGACGCAGATGGTGGTGGAGCGTCAGCTCGAGCAGCAGGGCAGGACCAAGCACGACCTCGGCCGCGAGAAGTTCGTCGAGCGGGTGTGGGAGTGGAAGGAGGAGTCGGGCTCCACCATCACGCGGCAGATGCGCCGGCTTGGCGCCTCGTGCGACTGGTCGCGCGAGTACTTCACGATGGACGAGGCGCGCTGCCGGGCGGTGACGGAAGTGTTCGTGCGCCTGCACGAGGAAGGCCTCATCTATCGCGGCAAGCGCCTCGTGCACTGGGACCCCGTGCTCAAGACGGCCGTGTCGGACCTCGAGGTGGAATCGAAGGAGGAGCAGGGGTCCCTGTGGCACCTGCGCTATCCGCTCGAGGACGGCTCGGCCACGCTGGTGGTCGCGACGACGCGCCCCGAGACGATGCTGGGCGACACGGCCGTGGCCGTGCACCCGGAGGACGAGCGCTACCGCCACCTCGTGGGCAAGCAGGTTCGCCTGCCCCTCACGGATCGCCTCATCCCCGTCATCGCCGACGAGTACGTGGACCGCGAGTTCGGCACGGGCTGCGTGAAGATCACGCCCGCGCACGACTTCAACGACTATCGGATCGGCGTGAAGCACGGGCTGCCGATGATCGACATCTTCACGCTCGACGCGGCCGTGAACGAGAACGCGCCCGAGGCCTACCGCGGGCTCGACCGCTTCGAGGCGAGGAAGCGCGTGCTGGCCGATCTCGAACGGGCCGGCCTCGTGGAAAGCGTTAAGCCGCACACGCTCATGCAGCCACGCTCCCAGCGCTCCGACGCCGTGACGGAGCCGATGCTCTCGGACCAGTGGTTCGTCGCGATGGACGGGCTCGCCCGGGCGGGTCTCGCCGCCGTGAAGGACGGCCGCACCCGCTTCGTGCCGGACATGTGGACCACGGTCTACAACCAGTGGCTCGAGAACATCCAGGACTGGTGCATCTCGCGCCAGCTCTGGTGGGGCCACCAGATTCCCGCGTGGTACGCCGCGGACGGCACGCCCTTCATCGGCCGCACCTACGAGGAGGCCCTCGCCAAGGCGAAGGCCGCGGGCAAGGAGATCTGCGCCGACTCGCGCGACCCCGACGTGCTCGACACGTGGTTCTCCTCCGCCTTCGTGCCCTTCTCCACGCTCGGCTGGCCGGACGAGGCGCAGGTCGCGAGGGAGCGAGCGTTCTACCTGCCGTCGTCGGTGCTGGTCACCGGCTTCGACATCATCTTCTTCTGGGTGGCGCGCATGATCATGACGACGCTCCACTTCACCGGCGAAGTCCCCTTCCGCGACGTCTTCATCAATGCCATCGTGCGCGACGCCGAGGGCCAGAAGATGTCGAAGTCCAAGGGCAACACGATCGACCCGCTCGACGTGATCGACGGCATCACCATCGACGCCCTGCTCGCGAAGTCCACGCAGGGCCTCATGCTCGCCTCGCACAAGCAGGCCGCCGAGAAGCGCATCCGCCGCGATTACCCCGAGGGCATCTCGTCCTACGGCGCCGACGCCCTGCGCTTCACCTTCGCCGCGCTCTCCACGCATGGCCGCACGCTCAACTTCGACCTCAAGCGCTGCGAGGGCTACCGCAGCTTCTGCAACAAGCTCTGGAACGCGACGCGCTTCGTGCTGATGAACTGCGAGGGCAAGGACACGGGGCTCGACGCGAGCGCACCCGTGGAGCTCAGTTTCGTCGACCGCTGGATCGTCTCGCGCCTGCAGGCCACCGAGCAGGCCGTGGCCGACGCGCTCGCCGAGTACCGCTTCGACACGGCCGCCCGCGCCCTCTACGAGTTCGCGTGGGACGAGTACTGCGACTGGTATGTGGAGCTCACGAAGGTGCAGCTGCAGTCCGGCAACGAGGCCGCGCAGCGCGGGACGCGCCGCACGCTGATCCGCGTGCTGGAGGCGACGCTGCGCCTGGCGCATCCCTTCATCCCGTTCATTACCGAGGAGCTCTGGCAGAAGGTGGCCCCGCTCGCGGGAACGACGGGCGAGACGATCATGCTGGCCCGCTACCCGCAGGCGCAGCCCGGGAAGGTCGACGCTGCCGCCGAGGCGCAGGTCGCCGTGCTCAAGCAGGTCACCAACGCCGTGCGGAACCTGCGCTCCGAGCGCAACCTGCCGCCGGGCGAGCGCATCGCCGCCTACGTCGTGCCCAAGCAGGGCGGCATCGAGGCCACCTTCGACTACGTGCGCTTCCTGGGGCGCCTGGGCGAGATCTCGGTCGCCGCCGCCGTGCCGGATCACTGCGCCACCGCGGTCACCGACGCGGGCACGGTGGCCATCGCGCTGCCGCAGGCGGACCCGGCCGTCGAGCGCGAGAAGCTCCAGAAGGAGATCGCACGGCTCGAGGGCGAGATCGCCAAGGTGACCCCCAAGCTCGGCAACGAGGCCTTCGTGGCCAAGGCGCCGGCCGCGGTGGTCGGCCAGATGCGCCAGCGTCTCGTCGATTTCGAGGCGAAGCTCGCCGAGGTGCGCGCCCAGCTCGCGCGGCTCGGCTAGGAGCGGCGCGCCCCTTGGAGCTGCCGCAAAGCCTGCGGGCGCTGCGATCGCCGAACTTCCGGCGCTATTACGCCGGGCAGGCGGTGTCCATGATCGGCACGTGGATGCAGTCGATCGCGCTCATGTGGCTCGCCTACAAGCTCACGGGCTCCACGGTGTTCACGGGGCTCGTGGGCTTCCTCAACTCCGTGCCCTACCTCGTGCTCTCCCCCGTGGCGGGCGTGGTCGGGGACCGCTTCGACCGGCGCCGCATCCTGATGACGGTGCTCACGCTCATGGGCCTGCAGGCCCTCGCCCTCACCCTGCTCTCCGGCTTCGGCCTCCTCACGCCGGCGCTCCTCGCGGCGCTCGCGCTCGTCGGCGGCCTCGCCAATTCCTTCGAGACGCCCACGCGCCAGGCCTTCTTCGTGCAGATCCTCGATACCCGCGAGGACCTGCCCAACGCCATCGCGCTCAACTCGATCCTCATGAACGGCGCGCGTTTCGTGGGGCCTTCCCTCGGCGGGATCGCCATCGCGACGGCCGGCGAGACCTTCTGCTTCGCCGTGAACGCGGTGAGCTACCTCGCGGTGATCGCCGCGCTGCGCGGCACGCGCACCGTGAACCCGCCGCCCGCGCGCGGCGAGACTCGCGTCCTCGCGGACCTGGCCGACGGCTGGCGCTATGCGCTGGGGTTCTATCCGATCCGCCGCATGCTGTTCGTCCTCGCCACCGTCAGCATCACCATCGGCCCCTACTCCTCGCTCATGCCCGCCGTCGCGGTGAAGACCTTCTCGCAGGGCGCGGGGCTCGTGGGCTTCTTCATCGGCTGCGTGGGGCTCGGGGCGGTGATCGCGGCGGCGAGCCTGGCGAGGCGCCCCTCCGTGCGCGGCCTCGCCAAGTGGATCCCGATCGCGCTCGTGCTCGCGGGCGCCGGCGCCATCGGATTCTGCTTCTCGCGCGTGGTGTGGCTGTCCGCCCTCTTCATGGTGCTCGCCGGCTTCGGCATGTTCCTCACCTCGTCGACCTGCAACACGATCATCCAGTCGGTGATCGACGACGACAAGCGCGGCCGCGTGATGAGCTACTACACGATGTTCTTCATCGGGTCGCTTCCGGTCGGGCACCTGGGGGCCGGCTGGCTCGCCGAGCACATCGGGGCGCCCTTCACCTTCCTCGCCGGGGGCGTCGCCTGCGCGCTCGCGGGCCTCGCCTTCGCCGCCACGCTGCCGTCCTTCCGCCGGGGGCTTCGCCCCCTCTACCTCAGCCGGGGAATCATTCCCTCGACCGGAGAGCCACCCCAATGACCGACACCGTCCTCGTCGAACGCCGCGGCGCCTCGGCGATCCTCACGCTGAACCGGCCGGAGAAGCTGAACGCGCTCGACAAGGCGCTCATGGCGGATCTCGATCGCGCCACGCGCGAGGTGGCCGAGGACGAAGGCTTGCGCGCGGTCATGATCCGCGGCGCCGGGCGCGCCTTCATGGCGGGCGGCGACGTGGCGTACTTCCACGCGAACCTCGCGACGCTCGAGCGGGAATTCGACGCGATCGGCCAGGGCTTCCATGCCAGCGTGAAACGCCTGCGCACGATGGGAAAACCCGTGCTCGCCTGCGTGCACGGCGCGGTGGCGGGTGGCGGCCTCTCGGTGATGCTCGCCTGCGACCTGGCCATCGCGGCGCGCGACGTGCAGCTTTCGCTCGCCTACGCCCACATCGGGACCTCGCCCGACGGCGGCAGCTCGTTCTCGCTGCCGCGCATCGTGGGCCTTCGCAAGGCGCTCGAGCTCGCCTTCCTGGGCGAGCGCGTGGGCGCCGACGACGCCCTGCGCCTGGGCCTGGTGAACTGGATCGTGGAGCCCGCGGAGCTGGAGGCGCGCGCCCTCGACCTGCTGGACCGGCTCGCGGCCGGACCCACCTTCGCCCTCGCCCGCACCAAGGCCCTCTTCAACGAGACCTGGGAGCGGCCGTTCGACGCCCAGCTCGACGCGGAACTGGCAGCTTTCAAGCAGTGCGTGGGAACGGCCGATTTCGCGGAAGGCACGGGCGCCTTCGTCGGCAAGCGAAAGCCCGGCTTCACCGGGCGCTAGGCGCGGGGCGGGGGTCCCCGCCGCGCGAGCGAGGCGCTCAGCGCTTCTTCATGAAGAAGGTGAACTCGGCGCCCTCGGAGTGCGACAGGAGCTCGTTGCCCGTCTGGCGGCAGAAGGCCTGGAAGTCCTTCACCGACCCGGGATCCGTGGCCATGACCTTGAGGACCTGTCCGGCGGCAAGGTCGGACAGCGCCTTCTTGGCGCGCAGGATGGGCAGGGGGCAGTTCAGGCCGCGCACGTCGAGTTCGCGGTCGGCGGTGATGGTCGTCGTCATTTCGTTCTCCGGAGCCGGGCGATTCTAACATCGAGCCGTCTTCCGGACGATTCAAGGGCGCTTGCCCGCCCCGCGCCCGTGCCGCTAGGATGCGGGCACCGGGGAATCGCGGCCCCCCGGCGCCCGATCCGGGCAAGACGGCGTCCCGTCCAAGGCCTGCACGCTTTCCTGCTGCGCGAGGACGCCATGGACACCGATCCCCTTTCGCTTCACCGCCATCGATCGCCCGGGCCCGCCCCATGAGCGGCCCGCGAACGTCCGTCCCCTTCGCCGAGGCCCTGGCCTTCTGGGCGAAGCTCGGGTTCATCAGCTTCGGCGGGCCCGCGGGGCAGATCGCGATCATGCATCGCGAGCTCGTGGAGCGGCACCGCTGGGTGTCCGAACGGCGGTTCCTGCACGCGCTCAACTACTGCATGGTGCTGCCCGGGCCGGAGGCGCAGCAGCTCGCCACCTATCTCGGCTGGCTCATGCACGGCACCCTGGGCGGCATCCTGGCAGGCGCCCTCTTCGTCCTGCCGTCGTTCTTCATTCTCGGCCTGCTCTCCTGGGGCTATCTCGCCTACGGCAGCACGCCGCTGGCCACGGCGCTTCTCGCCGGCGTGAAACCGGCGGTCGTCGCCATCGTGATCGCGGCCGTGCTGCGCATCGCCTCGCGCGCCGTGAAGCACCCGTTCCACGTCGCCATCGCGATCGCGTCCTTCCTCGCGCTGGCCGTGCTCTCGGTGCCCTTCCCGCTGGTGATCGCCGGCGCCGCGCTCGCGGGCGTGGCGGGCAGGTGGATCGCGCCGCGGGCGGGACTCGGTTCCTCGCACGGCAAGTCGGCAACCGATGCGGGCGGTCCCGCGGTCATCGGCGACGACACGCCCACGCCGGACCACGCGAGGCCCTCCCTCGGCCGGTTCGTCGCCGTGGTGGCGGCCGGTCTCGCGCTGGCCCTTGTCCCTTTCGCGTCCCTCGTGTCGGTCTTCGGGTCCGGGAGCACCCTGGTCACGATGGCCACCTTCTTCACGCAGGCGGCGCTCGTCACCTTCGGCGGCGCCTATGCCGTGCTGCCTTACCTCGTTGAGACCTCGGTGAACGAGGGCTGGACCACCGCCGCGCAGATGATCGACGGCCTGGCCCTGGGCGAGACCACGCCCGGGCCGCTCATCATGATCGTGACGTACGTGGGCTTCCTGGGCGGCTGGGCCAAGGCGGCGCTGGGCCCGGGCTCGATCGTGGCCGCGGGCTGGGCGGGCGCCGCCGTCGCGACCTGGTTCACCTTCCTGCCGTCGTTCGTGTTCATCCTCGCGGGCGGCCCCTACGTCGAGAGCACGCGGGGCGAGATCCACCTGGAGCGCCCGCTCGCCGCCATCACGGCCGCCGTGGTCGGCGTCATCGCCAATCTCGCGCTCTTCTTCGGCTGGCACGTGCTGTGGCCGCAGGCGTCGACGGCGGCCCCGTTCTCCGGCGGGTTCGAGTGGGGAGCGGCGGCCATCACGGCGGCGGCGGCCGTCGCGCTCGTGCGCTTCAAGGCCGGGGTGATTCCGGTGATCGCCGCGTCGGCCGCGGCCGGGCTCGTCCTGGCGGCGCTTCGCTAGGGCGCGACGAAGCGTCCCGACTTGCCGCCTTCCTTCTCCAGGAGGCGGATCGATTCCATCGTCATGCCCCGGTCCACGGCCTTGCACATGTCGTAGATCGTGAGCAGGCCCACGGCCACGGCCGTGAGAGCTTCCATCTCGACGCCCGTGCGGCCGCGGCACTCCACCGTGGCCCGGCAGGCGACGGCCGAGGCCGCCTCGTCGAGATCGAAATCGACGCTCACCTTCGTGAGCGCGATGGGGTGGCACAGCGGAATCAGCTCTCCCGTGCGCTTGGCCGCCTGGATGGCCGCGATGCGCGCGATGCCGATCACGTCGCCCTTCTTCGCGGTGCCTTCGCGCACGATCGCGAAGGTCGCGGGCAGCATGCGAATGGCCCCGCCGGCCACGGCCCGGCGGACGGTCTCGTCCTTGGCGCCGACGTCCACCATGACCGCCCGGCCGCCTTCGTCGAAATGAGTGAGTTTTTCGTTCATAATCAGGGACTCCGGTTGCGACGAACCAAACGCCTCGCCGCGTGTCCGAAAGTATCCACGATTTCATCGCTTCCCGCCCTCCTCCCGATGCGCCGTCGCCTCCTCGCTCTCGCGCTCTGCGCCGCCCTCGTGCCGGCGCACGGACAGGGCCTGCCGGATCTCGGCGACATCTCCGACGCCACCCTCTCCGAGAAGCAGGAACGCACCATCGGCAACCGGGTGATGCGCGAGGTGCGCGTGGACCCGGCGTTCGTGGACGATCCGGAAATCGCGGACTACATGAGGACGCTCGGCACGCGCCTGCTGTCGGCGGCCGATTCGCCCGGGCGCTCCATCGAGTTCTTCGTCGTGCGGGACGACGCGGTCAACGCCTTCGCGCTCATCGGCGGGCACATCGGCATCCACACGGGCCTGCTGCTGCTCACCGAGAACGAGTCGGAGCTCGCCGGCGTGGTCGGCCACGAAATCGCGCACATCCTCCAGCGGCACCAGTCGCGCCTCTACCAGAGCCAGGGCCGATACCAGCTCGCCTCGCTCGCCGCGCTCGCCCTCGCGCTCCTCGCCTCGCGCGGCAACAGCTCGCAGAGCAGCCAGGTGACGGAGGCCGCGCTCGTGAGCGCGAGCGCCATCTCCATCCAGGGCCAGCTCGACTACACGCGCGAGCACGAGCGCGAGGCGGACCGCGTCGGCCTCACGCTCCTGGAGCGCGCCGGATACGACCCGCGCGGCATGGTCACCTTCTTCGAGCGCATGCAGCGCGCCAACCGCCTGAGCGAGTTCAAGAGCGCGCCCTCGTACCTGCGCACCCACCCGCTCACCGTCGAGCGCATCTCGGACATGCAGAACCGGGTGGACCGCCTGAACGCCAAGCTCATCCCCGACAGCCTCGAGTTCCGCCTGGCGCGCGCCAAGGTGCGCGCGGAGTCGGGCCAGGTTTCCGAGGCCGTGCAGTGGTTCCGCAGCCGCCTCGCCGACAAGACGGTGCTTCGCCCCCGCGACGACACCTACGGCCTCGCGCTCGCGCTCATTCGCGCCCGCGACTTCGCGCAGGCCGAGAAGGAACTCGCCACCCTGCGATCGGGCGGTCCCGCCCACCCGGCCTTCGAGCAGGCCTGGGCCCGGCTGCTCACGGAGCGGGGCCAGAACGCGGAAGCGGTGGAGGCCTATCGCCAGGCGATCAAGGCGTTCCCGAGCCATCGCGGCCTGGTCTACGGCCTGGCGGACCTGCTCATCCAGTCGGGCGATCCCAAGGCGGCCCTCGCCCTGCTCGAGGACCGCGTGCGCGCCACGCCGGACGACGCGAAGCTGCACGAGCTCACCGCCAAGGCCTTCGCGAGCGCGGGCCGCCCGCTGTCGCAGCACCGCGCGCAGGCCGAGGCCTACTACCGGCGGGGCAACCTCGCCGCCGCCGTCGCCCAGCTCGAGATCGCCTCGAAGTCGAAGCCCTCGTCGTCCGCGGACTTCTACGAGCTCTCCAGCGCGGAGGCGCGCCTGCGGGAGCTTCGCAACCAGCTCGAGATCGAGAAAGAGGCCGAGAAGGCCCTCAAGATCAGCTGATGCGAACGGCCCTTCGCCTCCTCGCGACGGCCTTCGCCCTCGCGTCCGCCACCGCGCTCGCCCAGCAGCCCGACGGCCGCGCCCTCTTCGTGAGGGCGGACAAGGGGAACTGCCTCGCCTGCCATCGGCTGCCCGATGGAGCCGGTCCCGCGACGAAGGCGGATATCGGTCCTCCCCTCGACCGCGCGCGCCTCAAGGACTGGGACGCCGCGAAGCTGCGCGCCCTCCTCGAGGATCCCGCGCGCCTGTATCCGGACACCGTGAAGCCCCCCTACGGCCGCCACCACATCCTCGGGGCGGGTGAGATCGATCGCATCGTGGAGTTCCTGCGTGCGCTTCCCTGAACTCCTCGCCGCGGCATGCCTCGTCGCCATCGCGCCGGCTGCGGTGGCCAGCGCCGATTCCGTGCGCGCCGACCTTGCCGGGCGCCTCGCGGCCGCGCACCCCGGCGTGCCGGCGGCGGACTACGCGCTCGGCTCCGCCGCCTTCGACGCGGACCGGCGCGCGAAACTCGAGCAGAACACGCCGGCTCCCGGCAGCGCGGAGATCCTGGCCGAGGGCAAGCGCCTGTGGATGCGCAAGTTCAGAAACGGTCGCTCGCTCGCGCAGTGCTTTCCCAACGGCGGCCGCCGCATCGCCGCGGCCTACCCGCAGGTGGACGCGAAGGCGAAGCGCGTCGTGACGCTCGACATGGCGGTGAACCAGTGCCTGAAGACGCACGGCGAGCCGCTGCTCGATGCCGTCGATCCCGCCACCATGGGCGCGATCCTCGCCTACGCGCGCTCGCTCTCGGACGGCCAGAAGCTCGCGGTGCGCGCGACCGGCCCCCTCGGGGAAGAGCGCTTCGAGCAGGGCCGGCGTCTCTACTTCACCCGCATGGGCCAGCAGAATTACGCGTGCGCCTCCTGCCACGTGCAGAACGCCGGCAGGTTCTTCGGCGACACCGCCCTGCCGGCCGCGCCGGGATCGGCCGCGCGCTGGCCTTTCGTGCGCGAGGGCCGCGCCGTCACGCTGCAGGCGCAGGTGCGCGAATGCCTCGAGCGCATGGGCGCCGCGCCCTTCCCCCCCGGCTCCGACGAGCTCGCGCAGCTCGAGTACTTCCTCACCGTCCTCTCGCAGGGCTACGCCATCAAGCCGAACGCCTGGCGCCCTCGCCCATGAAAAAGGGCGGGGAAATCCCCGCCCTTCTTCGTACAGCCGATGCCCAGGCGATTACAGCGGGGCCTGGCGGCAGTTGGCCGGGAAGAACTTCCACGCCGTGTTGACGGCGTCCGTGGAGCACCACCAGCCGGTGACCGACGTCGTGCCGTCGTTCACCACGCCGGGCGACTTCTCGGCCTGCAGGAACAGGTTCTTCCCGTCGACCGTGGCATCGACGCCCTTGATCGTGACACCGATCTTTTCATTGGCGACAGTGACCGCTTGAACGTAGGTGGTCTGGGTCGCCGAGCAACCGGCAGCATTCACGTCCGGCGGCAGGAGGTTCTTGGAGGCGATGTACTCGCCCACGGAGGTCTTGCAGGCGCCGGCCGTGGCCGCGACTTCCGTGATCTTCGAGCGCTTCAGGTAATCCTGGTAGGCGGGGATGGCCACCGCCGCGAGGATGCCGATGATCGCGACGACGATCATCAGTTCGATGAGCGTGAAACCTTGCTGGATCTTCTTCATGTGGGAACACTCCGTCTCGTGTGAATAATGGGAAAGGTGCATTCGCACCTGAAAATTTCAATGGCAAATCCCATGCCACGAGCCCCCATCGCCGCGTGGCGGCGACGCGGGAAAATCATCTGGTTGAAACAGAAAAGTTTTTTCGGCGCCTTGGCGCGGGATCCTCGCGCGCGCGCATCCGGCAGGCCGACCGGCGTGATCCGGCGAGTCAGAAATTGCCCCAAATCGTCAGCGAATTCGGCGCTTGTCGCCCGCGCCCGGCAGGCCGCGGGACGGTCGGGCGCCCTACCAGGGGTACAGCTCCAGAAACCCCAGCACCGCCCCGCCCTTCGCGTCGACGAGCACGCAGTAGTCGATCTTTCTTGCCTTGAGCGGCACGAAGCGCACCTCCTCCTCCCGGCGTCCCAGCTCCGCGAGGCGCCGGTCGATGAGCGCGATCGATTCCGGCTCCGGGTGCCGGCGCCTGAGCACCGAGTAGGCCTTGGATGCCCGGGCGGCCTGGCGCGCGAACGACTCGTAGTCCACGTAGTACTGCGGAAACGTCTGCAGGTCCGCGCCCTCGAGCGCCGACTGGATGATGCGCATCTGTTCCTTCGGGTCCGTGGGGCTCTTCACCGCGATCGTCGCCGGCCGGCCCCAGGGAATCGCCTGGAAACGCGGGTCCGTGACGCGGGCGAGCTCGGCGGCCTTTATGTCGTTGGCGGCGACCAGGTCGAATCGGTCGACGGTGAACACCATGTACACCGGCCGCGCCTCGGCGATGACGCTCACGCCGTACGCCAGCGCGGCGGCCTGTATCGTCGCGATGACCGCGAGGTCCAGCCGAAGGAGCGCGAGCCGCTTCTTCGGGTTGAAGACGATCAGCGTGATGAGGGGTCCCAGGACCACGTCCACGCCCAGCAGGATGAGGACGAGGTCGTTGCCCCCCATGGCGGTGAAGAAGGGGCCGGGATACCAGACGAGGAGCATCGCCGAGATGACGGCGGTGCCGATGAGGGCGCTGATCCCGAGATGGATCGCGCAGGCTTTCCAGCGATTCATGGCGGCTTGGGATGGGTGGATGGGCGGCGACCCCGATTCTAGACGCCCCTGCCCGGGACATGACGGGATGCCCAAAAGCAGAAGGGCGGGGAAATCCCCGCCCTTCCGTTGACCGCTAGACGCTCAGGCGATTACAGCGGGGCCTGGCGGCAGTTGGCCGGGAAGAACTTCCAGGACGTGTTGGCCGCGTCCGTGGAGCACCACCAGCCGGTGACCGACGTCGTGCCGTCGTTCACCACGCCGGGCGACTTCTCGGCCTGCAGGAACAGGTTCTTCCCGTCGACCGTGGCATCGACGCCCTTGATCGTGACACCGATCTTTTCATTGGCGACAGTGACCGCTTGAACGTAGGTGGTCTGGGTCGCCGAGCAACCGGCAGCATTCACGTCCGGCGGCAGGAGGTTCTTGGAGGCGATGTACTCGCCCACGGAGGTCTTGCAGGCGCCGGCCGTGGCCGCGACTTCCGTGATCTTCGAGCGCTTCAGGTAATCCTGGTAGGCGGGAATGGCGACCGCCGCGAGGATGCCGATGATCGCGACGACGATCATCAGTTCGATCAGCGTGAAACCTTGTTGGACTTTCTTCATGTGGACAGCTCCGTGTTGGGTGAGTGAATTTTGTTGGCGGAATCGCACCTGCCCGTGGGAGTACGCAAGGCCCATGCCACGCCCGCGAGCAAGGAATGCGTCATTTGCAGCATTTCAACTCGTTGAATAGACAGAACTAATGGGAACCGACCGGCGCGCGATGCGGAACGCCGGTCTCCGGACGACGACCACCGGATTTCCATGGTCCGGGCACAAGTGATTGCGGGGCACAATGTGCCGAAAACCGTCAGTTTTTCCCGCCCTTGTCGCCCGATGCCGGCAGTGTGGCCGGCACCCGGAAATCGGGGTCGATCCAGGAGAGCAGCAGGCGGTTGGCCAGGCGATCGAACTGCCGGCCCTCGATTCCCTTGCCGTGCTTCGCCCATAGGGCCTTGGCGCCCTCGGGATCCCCCGCCGCCAGCCGCCCCGCGACCGCGGCCTGCAGGAGTTGCACGCGCTCGACCTGGGCCCACGGGCGATCGGAGGAAAGCAGCCGTTCCGCCAGCACCGCCGCCCGGGCCGGATCGCGCACGCCGAATGCGTCGAGGAGGTCGACGCGATCGCGCTCGAGGGCGGGCAATTGCCGGTAGCAGCGCGACGCCGCGATGCGCGCATGCATCTCGCGGTGCGCCGCGGCGTCGAGGAACGGGATCGTGCCGCGGTAGAGGTCCTCGAGCAGGTCGGCGAGGCGCCCCGGCTGGGCGGCGCAGGCCGTGAGCGAATCGCGCGCGAAGGTGACCATCATCGCCGTGCGCGGCTCGAGTCCCGGCGCCTCGCTTCCATCGGTGGCGAGGAAGGTGAGCCACGCGCGCTTGGCGGCCATCGCCTGGGCCGCGGGCTCGCTGGTGATCTTCCACGACAGGTCGAGCTTCGCCGGGTCGTAGCGCGAGTCGGGCGAGAAGAGCGCCGTGAAGGGGACGAGGGTGCGCGACAGGCCCCACAGCTCGTTCGCCTGCTCCTTCATGAAGCGCGCCTTCGCCGCCCGGGTGTCGATCATCGGGAAGTAGTCGGAGTTGGCCGGGTAGATGCCGGAGCGGAACAGCGGCTCCAGCGCGCGGCGCGAGCCGAAGCGGGAGACCTGCAGGTCCGCGAAGGACCGGTAGCCGAGCGCCGCGAGGTCCTTCGACATCTCCGGCCAGCGGTAGAGGGTGTCCTTCATCGCCGGCAGCCGCTTCGCCTTGGTCGCCACGATGAGCACGTCGCCCGGGTTCGAGGTGAACATCTCGTAGTCGCCGAAGTGGTTGCCGAGCGCCTTGGCGATCGAGGCGAGCAGCTCGAAGTTGATCTCGTAGCCCTGCACCCACTGCAGCAGGATGCCGTCGTCCGTGAGGTAGCGGCCCATCAGCTGGTAGAACTCCTCCGAGAAGAGGGAGGAGACGCCGCTCACCCAGGGGTTCGAGGGCTCGGAGACGATGATGTCGTAGAGCGTCCCGTGCGAGGCGAAGTACGTCTTCGCGTCCTCGATGTGGATGCGGCTGCGCGGGTCGTGGTAGGCGCGGCGGTTCCAAGGATCGAAGAGCTTCGCGCCCTCGATCATCATGCGCTCGATCTCGATCGAATCGACCGCCTCGACCTGCGGGCTCGCGAGCATCGCGTGGGTGGTGAGGCCCGAGCCGAAGCCGATGTTGGCGACGCGCTTCGCATCCGGCTTGTAGGCGAGCGGCAGGGCCGCGGCGAGCACCATCGTCGCCTCGTCGGTGGAGGGCTTGTCGCGGTTCGTCATCTCCACGGCGGCGTCGGGCTTGCCGTTGGTGCGGATGCTGCGCCGCGTCGCGACGTCCATCACGGCGATCGTGGCGGTCTTGCCGTCGCGGTAGAACGCGATCTTGCCTTCTTCCGGCGAGACGAAGCGCCCGTAGCGGAACACGCCCGAGGCCATCTTGAGCGGGTCGAGCTCGCTCGAGGCGAAGATCGCGACGGCCGCGATCGCGATCGTGGCCGCGGCCGCGAACACCGTGCGCAGGTTGAAGCGCAGCCCGATGGCGAAGACCGCCGCCGCCATCGCGAGGTCGGCCATGGCGCCCAGACCCGTGATGCCCTTCACGCCGAAGCTCTCCATGCCGATGTGGGTGGCGAAGGCGGCCCCCGCGATGCAGCCCGCGGTGTTGGCCCCGTAGATGCGGCCGATGGACGACTCGCCGTGCCCGCGCGCGAGCAGCGCGCTGGTGGCGAGCGGGAGCGTCATCCCCGCGCAGAAGGCCGCGGGGAACATGACCATCATCGAGGCCGCGAGACCGGACAGGTTGTGCAGGACGTAGCCTTCCGCGGTCGGCGAGACCGCGCGCATCGACCAGGCGACGAACTCGAGCACCCCGCCGTACACGCCCAGGGCGGCCACGGCGAAGATGCCCTTGGCGGCGAGAATGCCCGCGAGCCAGCCCAGGTCGTTCCGGAACGCGTGCGGGATGAGCCTGAGCACCAGGCCGCCGAGCGACATGCCGAGGATGAACGCCGCGAGCATCACCTCGAAGGCGTGCGACGAGGCGCCCAGGCCCAGGCTCAGCATGCGGATCCACGCGATCTCGTAGGCGAAGGACGCCGCGCCCGTGGCGAAGGCGAGCACGGTCACCAGGCGCAGGAGCCTCAGGCCCCCCTCCCCCGAGCCCCGGGCGGCCGCGGCCGGCGGCGGCGCCGCGCCCTCGTCCATCCGCTTCGTGATGAGCCACACCGCGAGCGCGAGCGACACGTTGACGAGGCCCGCCGTGAGCATCGCGCCGGGCAGGCCGATGCGCTCGATGAGGTAGAAGCCGCTCACGAGCACGCCGACCGCCGCCCCGAAGCTGTTCGTGAAGTAGAGCATCGAGAGGGCCCGGCCGCCCTCGCTCGGAAAGGCGCGCATGATGCCCGCGCTCATGAGGGGAAACGTGGTGCCCAGCAGGATGGAGGCGGGAAGGATGAGCGCCGAGGCGAGAGCCCACTTGAAGACATCCACGCCGCCCGTGCCGCCCAGCGCCGGCAGCACGGAGTCGAATGCCCAGCCCGTGACCGAGACGAAGACCTGGTGGAACGCCACGGCGAGCAGCCCGATGCACAGTTCCGCGATGGCGTAGCCCAGCAGGAGCTGCTTCAGGCGGTTCGTGTACCGGCTGACCAGCCAGGAGCCGATGGCCATGCCGCCCATGAAGATGGACAGCACGAGCGTCTGGGCGTAGGCCGCGTGCCCGAGGAAGAGCTTGAGGTAGTGGCTCCAGATGGACTCGTAGATGAGCCCCGCGAAGCCGGAAACGGTGAAGAGCGCGAAGAAGACGCCGACGGGAATGCGTTTGGTCATGGGGGAATGGCCACGGGATGAGGTGGGAACGGCATGGCCCGAAAAGCAGCTTTCGTGCCGCTACCGCCTGGCGCCGGGAATTTTCGCGAGATCGACGGCGTCGATCTGTTCGGGGTCGAGGAACTCCCGGGCGTAGCGCAGGTAGACCTGGTCCCGGATGAAGATGTCGAAGAGGTCCGGGTCGATGTGCCCGTTCTCCTTGAACTTGCCCAGGATGGCGAGGGACTCCGACAGCGTCTTGCCCGGCTTGTACGGCCGGTCCTTCGCGGTGAGCGCCTCGAAGATGTCCGCGATGCCCATCACGCGGGCCTGCACGCTCATCTGGCCGCGGTTGAGCCCGCGGGGGTAGCCCTTGCCGTCCATGCGCTCGTGGTGGCCGCCGGCGTACTCGGGCACGTTCACGAGGTGGCGCGGCCACGGCAGGGCCTCGAGCATCTTGATCGTGGCCACGATGTGGTGATTGATGATCTCGCGCTCCTGGGCGTTGAGCGTGCCGTAGGGGATGTTGAGGTTCGTCTCCTCGTCCCGGGAGAGGAAGCGCTCCGGCCCCGACGGGCCCGTCCAGTGGTACTGGGCGATTCGCGAGACGCGCGCCTGGTCCTCGGGGCTCATGCGCTCGCCGCCGATGTTGGTGCGCCGCAGGAACTCGCGGTCGTCGTCGTACTGGCGCACGCGGGCCTCGAAGTCCTCCTCGGCGCGGCGGGCCGAGGCGCTGTCGCCCGCCTCCAGGGAGGCGAGCTTGCCGCGCAGCATCGCGATCTCCGCCTCGCGCTTCAGGGCCTCGAAGCGCGTGTCGAGCAGGCCGATGCGGTCGTAGATGGTCTGCAGCTTCGTGGCCTTGTCCACCACGTGCACGGGCGTGGTGATCTTGCCGCAGTCGTGCAGCAGGCCCGCGATCTTGAGCTCGTAGCGGTCCTTGTCCGTCATGCGGAATTCGCTGAGCGGTCCGTCCTTCGCTGCGTGCGCCGCCTCGGCCAGCATCATCGTGAGCGTCGGGACGCGCTTGCAGTGCCCGCCGGTGTAGGGGCTCTTGTCGTCGATCGCGGTGTTGATGAGCTCGATGAGGGACTCGAAGAGGACCTCCAGCTGCTGGATGAGCAGCCGGTTGGTGAGCGCGATGGCCGCCTGCGAGGCGAGCGACTCCGCGAGCCGCCCGTCCTCCTCGCTGAAGGGGATGACGCGCCGGCTCTGCGGGTCGATGGCGTTCAGCAGCTGGGGCACGCCGATGATCTCGCCCTCGTGGTTCTTCATCGGGACGGTGAGGAACGAGGTCGAGCGGTAGCCGGTGCGCTTGTCGAAGTCGAGCGTGCCGGAGAAGTCGAATCCCTCCTCCGTGTACGCGTCGGCGATGTTGACCGTGCGGTTGTTGAGCGCGGCGTAGGCCGCGATCAACTCTTGCACGGCTTCGTCGAATTCCGAACCGG